>JBGSLW010000024.1:0-5405 GCA_041740495.1 Pirellulaceae bacterium | reverse complement strand
GCGCGGTAGGGCGACCGCGCCGTCGCAGACGATCAGCCGGTCTGCATGGGCCATCCCAACCGCTTGTCGCCAGTCGTGTGCGGTGTTCCAAGTCTCTCCGCTGGGCAGCTGCCCGGAAGCCGTTTGTAGGTGCACGCGCCGCGGCGCCCCCAGTCCAGCATCGGCCATCGCTCGCGAAAAATTCTCCCACTGCGCCCGGCGGGCGGAATCCAGCGGGCCCAGTGCGATGAGGGCGAATCGAGACCGCGTGGCAGATCGAATTGCTTCCATGTCTGGCGAAAGTCCCTTGGTCCTTGGCGAAATGCCTCGCTCGCCAGGAGCGCGGAGGATCGCGGGTCCGGCGACGGCTGCTACGTCGAACGCAGGCGCCTATTTGTAGAAAGGGACAGCGGTCGGGGTCAATTTCAGTCGAGGCCCCAACGTGCTAGCTTTTGGCGAGTTGAAACCCGCCCCAATGTTGCTGAACCGCGGCCAGCAGCGAGTCGATCGTTCGCTTCTGGATCCGATGCGGCGGCGCCCAATCGAACCAGCGGTAGCCCTCATGCTCCGAGACTCGGATTTTGACATCCCGTGTCAGCTGCCCCAGGAAGATTACCAATTCCTTCAGTTTCGATCCGGGATGGAGTTTGCCCGCTTTGATCCGGTATCGGTGGACGAAGCGAAACCGTGGGTCGATATCGATTGCCTCCGAGAGGATTCCTGTTTCCTCGTGCAATTCGCGGAGCGCACATTCCAGCTCCGTTTCACCTGGATCCATATTTCCCTTGGGCAGGTCCCAGCGATCGGAGTGCTTCATCAATAGAAAGGTCCGCCGCGGTTCATAGCGCACGATCAAGAAACCGCACGAGCGAATATCGACTTGTTCCGGTTCGTTGGCCATACAAACTGCGGAGGACTCGGTGTGCGACGCCGGCGAGGGGTCGGCTACAGAAACTGGTCATCAGTCGCTAAGATCATAGCTGTTGGAGCAGGGATTGGGCAACCAAGGGGCTCGGCGGATTATTCGTCGGGGTCTCCGAACGGGAGAGTCGAATGTCCAAGATTTATACGCGGCGAGGGGACTGGGGAAAAACGGCGTTGCGGCCAGGGAAGGAGGTCGAGAAGCACGATCCGGCGATCGGGCTGCTGGGCGCTTTGGACGAGCTGAATTCCTGTCTGGGAGTCGTCGTCGCCGGCAAGTCGACGGGCGAAATGGCCGAGCGATTGATCCGCGTCCAGCGTCAGCTGTTCTTATTGGGAGGCGCCGTCGCGGGCGACGCACCCAGCCGAACGACCTGGGCGGCACACGCCGGCGCGTGGGTACAGGAGCTGGAGCAGGAAATCGACCGCTGGACGGAGGTGCTGCCGCCGTTGCGGAACTTCATCCTCCCCGGTGGAAGTTTGGGGGGCGCCCAACTGCACTGGTGTCGGACGGTGGTGCGCCGCGTGGAACGGCGTTTGACGGCGTGGCCAGGGGATGACGCCGCGCAGACACGCCCGTTGTTGACTCCGTATCTGAACCGCCTCAGCGATTGGCTGTTCACCGCCGCGCGGTTTTGCAACCACGCCTGCGGCGCCCCCGAGCCGATTTGGCGCTTGGCCGAAGATCCGATCCTGCCCAACTAAGCGCCCATCCCAATTCCCGTCGGTCCCCTCATCCCCCACCCTACTCCCACACAAAGCTGGCGAAGTGGGGGGCTGGACGACGATGGGGAACAAGGGAGCCCCGCAAGGATGTCTAGATACCAATGCGCTGCGGGGGAGAGCGTCATGGGAAAGGCGCTGAACTCGCGAAATTTTTGGCGGATCGTTGGCCGAATGCCACCGATTCACTAGAATGGGGTCCTGAGGGCTTTAGCCTAACTCAGAACACGTTCTCCTTTTGAGCCCGAACAGTTTTTTGGTCGCCATTTGCCCTGTACTTCGTTTAACGCCAAGCTGGAGGCGCCGGCACGATCGGATAGGCGTTTGTAGAAAAGCCGGCACGATCGGATAGGCGTTCGAAGACAAGCCGGCGCCTTCGGCTTGGCGTTAAACGAGGAATTCGCCGTTTCATGGTGACCGAAAGCTGCCGCGACCCCGCTAGCGGAGAGGGTTTAGGGTGAGAGGGCGTGCAGTCCTAGGAAAGGCACTCAGATCGGTTGAACCCCGTCTCCGTTTGAAACCGTCGTAACAGAAGGTCAGCTCTATGAAGAAAGTCGAAGCAATCGTCCGGCATTTCAAGCTCGAAGAGATCAAGATTGCTTTGGACAAATGTGGGATCGGCGGGATGACGGTGACCGAGGTCAAGGGATTTGGCCGGCAGAAGGGACACACAGAGATGTATCGCGGGACCGAATACGCGATCGATTTCGTACCCAAAGTCAAAATCGAAGTGGTTTGCCAGGACGCGGCGGTCGCCAAACTGATCCAGACGATTTTGGAAAAGGCCAAGACCGGGCAGATGGGGGACGGCAAGATATTCGTGTCTCCGGTCGACGAAGCGATCCGTATTCGCACTGAGGAAACGGGCGAGGACGCCCTGTAACGAGCACCGCGGAAACGATTGGGATTCATGGGTGCGAACAAGGCGAATCCGCCGGCCTCTCTTCCCGAACACATCGTGCAGATCCGGGCCGATTGGCTGGAGCAACTGCGGCAGTTGAAGCGGCTGCACGACGAGGGGGCGTCCGGTCAACGGATCGTCACATCGCTCTCCGACTACCGCGATCAGATCATCACGCAGATTTTCCAGCGAGCGATCGCGGAGGCCCACACCGCCGGGTTGAGCTCGCACACGGCCGTGGTAATGCACGGCGGCTGCGGCCGGCGCGACGTGGCGCCCTATTCCGACGTCGACCTGATGCTGCTCTGCCAATCGGAGCGGCAAGCAGGCGTCCCCGAGTTGGCTCGGATGCTGAGCCAATCGGTCAATGACATTGGGTTCCGGTTGGGCTTCTCGGTACAGAATCCCCGCTCGGCCTGTACGCTGGCCCAGCACCAGGCGGAGACCTTTTCCTCGTTCATCGACTCGCGATTCCTGGTCGGCAACATCGACCTGTTCGACGCGTTCTTTTCCCGGTTTCAGCGGCTGAGCCAACGCCGCTCGCTCACGGCGATCCGCGAGATTCTTCGCGCGCGCGAGACCGAGCGGCAGGAGTTCGGCGACACCGTCTACTTGTTGCGACCGGACATCAAGCGATCGTCGGGGGGCTTGCGCGATCTGCACCTGGTCCGCTGGGTCGGATTCTTGAAGCACGGCGAAGTCGATTTTGAACGGTTGGTCGAGCTGGGAGCACTGACGGCCTGGGACACGACGCGGCTTAACTCCGCCCATGAATTCCTATTGCGGCTGCGGAACGAGTTGCATTTCGCCGCCGGTTCGGCCAACGATCGCTTGACCAAGTCGGAGCAAATTCGGATCGCGGACAAACTGAAAGTCCCCGGGAAGGACGGGGTGTTCCCGGTCGAAGTCTTCATGCGGGAGTACTTCAGCCACACCAGCGACGTCCGCTACTGCAGCGATCATTTCGTCTCGGCTTCGCTTTACCGCGGGGGAGGATCCTGGACCCCGTTGGTCACCAAGACGATCCAAGGCAAGTTCCGTGTCGGGCTGTTTCAAATCGGCGTCCGCCCGAATTTGCTCTCCGAGGTTGCCGGCGATCTGGAGCAGGTTTTGCGACTGATGCAACTGGCGGCGATGTACAACAAGGAGATCGAACATCCGACCTGGCAGGCGATCCGTGAGGCGATGGTCCACACACCCCCCGGGGAACTCGATCCCAACTGCGCGGCGCATTTCATGGCGCTGCTGGCGGGGACCACGCGGCTGGGTATGATGCTCCGCCGTTTGCACGAACTGCGGGCCCTGGAACGAGTCCTCCCCGGCTTTCAACACGCCCGCTGCCTGCTGCAATTCAACGAGTACCACCAGTACACGGTCGACGAGCATTCGATTCGCGCGGTGGAGCGGGCGACCGAATTCCACGGGGACTCCGGTCGGCTGGGGCAAGCCTACCGCGAAATCCGCCAGAAGGAACTGCTGCATCTGGCGCTCCTCCTGCACGACTTGGGCAAAGGCTACGCGGAGGACCATAGCGAAGTCGGCCGACGGATGGCTTTGGAAACGGTCGATCGACTGGGGCTCCCCCGCGAACAAGGCGAAATCGTGGCCCACCTGGTCCACAAGCACTTGCAGATGGACCATATCGCCACGCGACGGGATATCAACGACGAATCGATCGTGGCGGAATTCTGCTCCATGGTCGGCTCGATCGACGTCTTACGCATGTTGTACGTGATGACCTGCGCCGACATCGCCGCGGTCGGTCCGGGCGTCCTGAACGATTGGAAGCGGGGGTTGCTGACCGATTTGTATCGGAACGCCAAGAGTTTCATGACGGGGCACCAGGGGCCTCAAGCCGTCGATGAAAAGCTGGGCAACCTCTACGAAAACGTGCGGACCAACGTGGAAGATCGGGAAGCGGCGGAATGGGTCGTCGCCCACGCACAAACCCTGCCGCGAAACTATTGCCGCCAACATGCGCCGGAGACGATCGCCCAACAATTGCTGGAGATCCGCCAACTGCGGCGCGGGGATTTTCGCTGCTGGGTCAGCTACTCAGAGAAACGCCGCTCCGTCGAAGTTTGCGTCGCCAAGCATCAGCAGCGGTTGGCCGGGATCTTCTATCAGATGAACGGGATGCTGGCCAGTTTGGGGTTGCGGATCCATGGGGCCGACATCAAGCCGCTGGACGATTCGCTGATCTGGTATTGGTTTCAATTCGGGGACCCGACGTTTTCCGGTCCACCTCCCGCTTCCCGGCTGGAACAGATTCGCCAGTTGACGGACGACGTGGTCGGTGGGGCACGGAGCGAAGCCCCGAGAATCCCCAAGACCTGGCAGATCGCCGACGAGGCGTTGCCCGAGTTGACGCCGGAGATCCGCGTACAGATCGACAACCAATCGGTGGAACACGCCACGATCATCGACGTGTTCGCCTACCAGAAGCTGGGGTTGTTGTACGAGGTCAGCAAGAAAATCTTCGAGTTCGGTTTGGATGTGCACTTCGCGCGGACTTCGGTGTACGGGCCACGGATCGTGTGCGTGTTCTATGTCACCGATGAATCCCGTTCGAAGATTCGAGATGTGCGGCGGTTGGTCAAAATCCGCCGCGGGTTGCTCAACGTCACCAAGGAATTTCTGCTCGGTCCGCAGCCCCCCCGGGCGATCGGGGACAGCGGCGAACTGACTGCGTTAGGGTAAATGATGTATCGGATTGGCGTGGGTTTGGTGATCGGGGCCTTCGCGGTGCTGTTGGGCGGACCGCTGGTGACGCCGGTACTGCGGAACGAGGCGCGCTTGTGGCGTCTGGCGGATGGGCAAGATCGCGCTGCCGCGGGCGACCCCGCCGCCTTGGATCAGATCTTGGAAATGGCCAATCGCC
>JBGSLW010000023.1:0-25172 GCA_041740495.1 Pirellulaceae bacterium | reverse complement strand
GGATAGAATTCTGTGACGAGTTGGCTGAGCTGGACTGGGTGAGTTTTATTCAGCCGCCACCGACAAAGAGTTGTACGGCGGAACAAGTGGTCCGGTACTTGACGCGTTATCTGACCGGCGGTCCCATTAGCGACAGTCGGGTCATAGCGGCTGATGCACAGCATGTGACGTTCATGGCCCGCGAGGGAAAGCGGGTTGGTGGAGAGCGCGAGCAGGTTCCAGTAACGATTCCGATTCTGGAGTTTGTGCGTCGTTGGTGTGAGCATATTCAACCCCAGCAGTTGACTAAAACACGATATTTTGGAGGTTGGTGCAGCCGCAAACGGACTGAGAATCAAGCGACTTGTCGTCGCTTGCTCGGCCAGGGCTCTGGCCATGACATTGACGCGGATGAGTGTGCCAAGGCCGCTGGGCAACTTCCGTCGCCCGCAGGGCTAGGCGACGATTCGACAGAGACTGGTACCAAGCATCGATGTCCAGCCTGCGACAGTCACTCGCTTCGCTTGGTAGGTCAAACGCCCAAGCCTGCCTGGTCGAGAGTGCTCGCGCATCTCGACGAGCGATGTCCCGAGTGGTACGCGGAGACCGCCTACGCTGAGTTCTGCGCGTACTTGGAGAGTGAGTATGGTATCAGTTATGAGGACTGGGACTTGGAAACGCGGATAGAAAGTACAATGGGGCAGCGTCGTTCGGGCGAGCCTTCCGCCAAACTGCCACAGCAGTTATATCTCCCAGGGCTTTGTCCGGAGTGGACCTATCCGTTAGAATTTTATTGAACGACTGAGACGGAGTGACACCCGTTTCAGTTGCATTGACTTGTCGAGTTCATAGTCCTTAATCAGGGGCGGTCGACAAAGTTCAACGCACGTTCTATCCGTGGGGCAGGCCAGCCAACCTTCAACGCAAAGTAAGGCTCCCTCGTGCCTGCCCCCCGCATAGAACGCAATTCGTTGAACGCAATTCGTTGAACGCAATTCGTTGAACGCAATTCGTTATCCGCTGAATGCTACTCGGAGTTAGGAACCCAACTTGGAAATTTCGACTGCCCAATCAGAACTTCGTAGAGCGTACTTGCGCGGTGGCCCCGGTGCCATGGTATCTGGATTGGTTTGGTTGGTAGCTGGAATCGCAGTATCGACATCTGGCGTGCCAATCGGCTTTGCTGTCTTGTTTTTTGGGGGAATGCTTATTTTCCCGGTTGCCACATTTATTGTCCGTACTCTGTTGCGTCGTGAGCCCGTATCCAAAAACAATCCCGGTGGCCTGACCGTAATTGAAACGATTGTCCCAATGATCGGAGGATTGCTTGCCGCATGGTTGCTGATGCCGTACCGCCCAGAGTTTGTTTTTCCAATGGCAGCCGTTGCAGTTGGTTCTCACTATTTTGGCTTTCGCACGGCATACGGAGACTGGTCCAATTGGGTACTTGGGGGAATCATGTGCTTAGTTGGTATTGCTTCCATTTTCTACGGGATGCCCATTGCACATCATGTTCCTTATGCAATCGCAACTATCGAAATAGGCTTTGGCTGTTTTCTCACCTGGAGTAGTGTCTCGCAAGAGAGACTGAATGCGACAAATGGAAAGAAACTAACATAGGCGGATAACAAAGGCATGCAGACGAAGCCCTCGATCAGCCGTTTTGACTTGCGTTGAGTCAATCGCTCGGGCTCGCTGATGCCAATCGTTATCCGACTGAGAACGCGGTACGAATGGTGTCAAATGACTGTCGCTGAATTCAACGCGGAGTTCGCTCGTTGCCAACGCAAAATGATCGTGCGAATGGTATACGCAATCGGAATCATGTTCGTCGCACTCGCGATTGCTGGTGGTGTTCCCTACTTCGACAGGAACCTCGCGGACATCGCAACTCCGTTCATCATTTTCGCGATTGGGTTTCCGGCGATGTTGTTCGGGTTCTATCGTGTTGATCGTGTATATCGAGAGTTCCCATCAATGATTTGTCCCCATTGCGATGGCAACCTGGCGCGCTCAAAATCTGTTACTATTGCTACTGGAAATTGCCCAAACTGTGGGCGTCGTGTGTTACATGACACATCTATAGGACAATGAGATTGTGGCACAAGACCGTCCAGACCCGTCGGATAACCAAGCGATGCACGCAAGTCGCCGGTTGTCCGCGAACTTGAATCATAGTTTTTTGGCGGCGACTGCGTGATCGCTAACGTTATGCGGCGGGACGCGTTACGAAGTTGTTGCGCATGAGCGAACAGCTGTCGGTATGATCGTGGTAGGCTCTGACTTTCGACAACCGAATCAGAAGGTCTGCCATGTCATCTTGTCTCCCGCGCAGAACCATTCGTCGCCAGCGCACTTTGATCGCTCTTTCCCTCATCGCTGCGCTGTCCACCTGCGCCGCCGGGCAGGACTCAACGCCGTCCACCACTTTGGCGGACCAGAAACCGCCAGTTGCCAAAGGCGAGACCGTTTCCGAAATGGCAAACGACCTTTGGCACGTCTTTCAAGCGAAAGACGGCCGCCATTGGTTCGCGAGCCGCACCGAAGGCGCGTTCCGTTACGACGGCAAGACGATCACACGGTTCACGAAAAAGGATGGACTTGCGGGCGACGACGTCGGCGGCATTCAAGAGGACAAATCGGGGAACATCTACTTCAGTACGGACCAAGGCATCAGCAAATTCGACGGAAGATCCTTTACGACGCTCGAAGCTCAAGCCACCGGAGAATGGAAGAATCAGCCAGACGATCTTTGGTTCGGCGGCGGCCAGGATTCTGGTGTGGTTTACCGCTACGATGGCACATCGTTGCACCGTTTAGCGTTCCCCACAACCAAAGCTGGCGATAAACATTATGTCGATGTGCCACGTTCAAAATTCCCCAGTGCGAAATACAGCCCGTATGACGTTTACACCATTTTCAAAGACAGCCAGGGCAATCTCTGGTTCGGCACGGCTGTCCTTGGCGCCTGTCGCTATGATGGGAAGTCCTTCACCTGGATTCCGGAGGAGGAATTGCGAAACGGTTCTTTTGGCACTCGATCGATCATCGAAGACAAGGACGGCAAGTTTTGGTTCACCCATACGCTGCACCGTTACGCCATCGATCGCAGCGCCGCGGTCGGTCAAGGCGACGCCTCGCAGTGGTACAAGCAAGAGAAGGGCATCGGCGATTTAAGTGGGCACAAGCAGGGCGAATACGATTACTTCATGTCGAGCACGCTGGGTGACGACGGCGCGATGTGGATCGCGATTCTCGGCGGCGTCGTTTGGCGTTACGACGGAAAGACGATGACGCACTACCCGGTCACCGAAAACGGCAAACACCACAGGATCTTTTCAATTTACAAAGACAACCAGGGCGTGCTCTGGCTCGGCACGCAAGCCCACGGCGCCTATCGCTTCAATGGCAAGTCGTTCGAGAAGTTCAGGCCGCGAGGACAGCAGGCGGAGCCGCCACAATGAACTCGTGAGCCCCAGCGCCGGCCACGTGGCCGGAACGAGCCGCCGAATCGGGTAGACGCCGCCATTTCTGACCGCGCCCCCCAACACCACCTGGCACGCGAGTCGGCACTAGGCAGTTCGACGAAGATTTAGATTCGCACTCTTGAGGCCGGCCAAGAGACAATCCGGTGTTGGTCTCGCCAGGCTTTGCGGCCAGTCGGATTCGAAAGAGGCTGAACCCAAGGTTGGTGGACCTCCCCACGGCCGGTCCCCCTTCCGCAGTTGCCTTCGCCTTGTATTTTGTCGATCGGAGTGGTCACTTGGTATACTGATCTCCTTGGGACTCCCTGTCTCGTACAGGGGACTTCCACCCCATCAAGTCACGCCCGTGCCGGGCGTACCCAAACGGATGAACCGAAGCGGCGAAGCGGTGCGGTTTGAAATGGAGGATCACTTGTCGCTGCAGGGTGATCCTGGTCGTTCGGCGGCAGAAGGCCCGAGCCGCGTAAATTGCGACTCGTCACACGTCGGGTTGGGATGGGATTGGGAAGTCTCACAAAGGAAAACACAAATGCTATTGTCGATTCGCATGTTCCTGGCCGTAGCCACCACATTGGCGGCGTTCGGCCACGCTGCCGGACAAGTTCCGAAGCGTGCTTTCGATGTGACGGCAATCGACATCCTGCTCGCGCCTGATCAAGAGATGATCGACCGCGCCAACGCGGCGAACGCCCGGCTTCGGGCCGATTATGCGAAAGGATTCGCCCTCGATGCCGATCACGCGCCACACGTCACACTCATCCAGCGGTTCGTCCGAACCAGTGATCTGGACAAAGTGTACGCGGCTGTCGCCAAGGTCACGAACGACGAAAACCCGACGGCGTGGGAACTGAAGACGACTGGATATTACGATATCCCTAGCGGAATTCTCGGGGTGGCCGGAATCGTGATCGAACCGACCAAGAACTTGCTCCAACTTCAACAGAAACTGATCGACGCCGTAACTCCGTACACCGCCGACAAGGGGACCGATGCGGCGTTCGTGCCTAAGCCGGACGGGGGGACGATGGTTCCGGGACTGATCGACTACGTCACGGCATTTGTTCCCAAGTACAGCGGCAAGAACTACAACCCGCACGTCACGATTGGCCTCGGCACTCGAGAATTCCTCGACAAGCTCGAGGCCGAGCCGTTCCAAGCGTTCACGTTCAAGTCACGTGCGGTCGCCGTCTACCAACTCGGCGACTTCGGAACGGCTCAGAAATTGTTGTGGAGCTCGGCACCCGCGGAGCCACTGCCGTCGTGGAACTCGTCTACCAGCCGATGCTCGAACTGCTCGCGTACCTGCGGGTCAACGGCTTCAAGACGTACATCGTCTCCGGTGGCGAGATCGAGTTCATGCGGCCGTGGATGGAGAAAGTATACGGCATTCCGCCCGAACAGGTGATCGGTAGCAGCATCAGGGTGAAGTACAAACTCCGCGACGACAAACCCGTGCTGGTGCGGTTGAGCACCCTGAACTGGAGTTCTTGGTGGTTGGCAGGCCGGGTTGCGACGGCATCCAGTTCGGTTACCGAAAGGGACGCGACGGGATATGGGCGTACTACCCGATCGGTCGAAAGTTCACAGTACCATAAGTGGCGATTGGTGCGCGTTTTGACAGTGGACCATCGGTCATCGCCACTCGGTGATCCTGGTCTGTCGGCCCAAGATATTCCTCTCATGCTTAACGTCCGCTCTCATAAGCCTCCAACTGACACCCCAAGGCTTCACATGAAAAACTTCATTCACCTCGCACTCATGGCCTTCCTGTTGTCTCTACCCTGTCGCGAAGTCGTCAGCGCAGACCCTCTCAAAGAGGATCCGCTGAAGGCCATCGAAGAGGCGACTGCGGCTTTCGCAGCTGCTTACGCGAAGGGAGATGCGAAGGCGATCGCCGAGATGTACACCGAGAACGCCCGAGTGCTTCCTCCAAACGCCAAAGTGGTTGAGAACCGAAAAGCAATCGAGGAGTTCTGGAAAGGCGCAATGGACGCCGGGATCAAGGCAATCGAGTTGAAAACCGTCGAAGTCGAGTCCTTCGGCGACACGATTGTTGAGCAGGGGACCGCCACTCTGTTCGGCAAAGACGAGGTCGTCGTCGATAAGATCAAGTACCTCGTCGTGTGGAAGCGTGTCGGTGGCAAGTGGAGGTTACACCGCGACTGCTGGAATTCGAGCGAACCGGCACCCAAGAATTAACGTTTCGGGTTCGCGGGCTTCCTCGGCGTGATGGGTCTCATCACCGGACGCCGAACATCGGGTAGGCGCGGCCATTTCTGACCGCGCCCGTCACACCACCTAGCATGCGGGTCTGCACTAGGCGGTTCGACGACGTGGAGCGAGATGCGTCCAGAGAGTCTTGAGGCTGACCAGTCCAGATGCGAGGAGCCAGCGGTTGGTGACGGCGAGACCAATGGCGATTGTCTTGGCCATGTGCGAGAGGCTTTTTTCGCTTAGGGCGTGGCGGATCGATTGCAGGCGCGGTCATTTGGTATACTGAACGCCTGGATACCCTCAGACTCGTTCTGGGACCTCCACTCCACAAAATCACGCCCATGACGGGCGTCCACAAGGCGATGCTCCGGAGTGGCGTTGCCGAGCGGATTGACAATTCAATTTCAACCGTCGCGTCCCGGTGATCGCGGCGCGTTTGGCCGACAGGTGGGCATCCAACTGCCATCGGAGGCAATGAATGTCTGAATATCCGAACATGAGGCAGCACGGAGAATCGCCCCGATATATGTCGCGGAACGGATCCTGTCGCTGGGGCCTCTTCTTGGTTGTACTTGCCGTAATCAGCACGTCGTCATTGGCCGTGGCTCAAGAGCTGCCGCCAGGTGGCACGACACGATGGGAAATGGAGGAGTTGGAAGTCGTCGTTACGTTCCTGCTCTTCGATCCCAAGGACCCAGGAATCGCATTGCCCAAGGGCCTTCGTTTCATATCGCTTAGCGAGATGGACGCGCCCGAGTTTCAGGACCACTTGAAGAACAATCCCGAACATTCCGACTGGGTGTTCTCGTTCGTCGAGTTTGTCCGACCCAAGACGTGGGTCCTCGACGGAAGGGCGCTGACCCTTCCTGAGAATGGGGGCATCGGTGTGTGGTTTGCTCCGGTAGACCATTCGCAACTCGCCGCTGAAGTCTCAAACGACCGATACGAGAGGGTGATCGCCCCATCGCCCGACGCGGTGCTCGTTCTCGGTCTTTGGATTCCCGACCGGGAGTACGCGGCTTATATGCGCAGCCGCGGGCATCGAGCCGAGTACGGAATGGTGACATTGATCAAAGACAGCAACGGCACGTTTCACGGTGAGCTCCAGTTGGACGATCTGAACGTCAAGGCCTCTGCCACACCTCAGGGTGACGTTACGAGTGAACCGGATCCCTTCACGCAGGTCTTCTTCGAGCCGGGAGGAACAGTCGAGAGAGTTGTCGTCCTTGCCGGCAGAAACGCCCGCGAACGCGACTGTGCCGCTGACTGGTCAACGAAAGGCGATCATCCGCTATCCCGCGGGGCATTCGTAGGCCCGACATTTCTGAATGTTGAGGGCCCGCTCAAGGGGAGTGCCCATCGCATTAGAGAAGATCAGGGTACAGAAATCGAGATCAAGTAATGGCAATGCACGACGATGATTCCGATCGCTCTGAGAACGTTGAGGACGAATTCGACGATGACGAAATCGTGGGTGGGATCATCGTCAGACCCGGGGCCGACGAAGCCTATGAATGTTGGGAGAAAGCGATTGCTGAGATTGTGAACGCAAGAGTCGATCAGTTAGATCCATTTGAGATCGCGGACCTCGAGCAGACTGCGGTCGACGGATACAAGACTTTTCTCACCTACGTAGTCGATGATCGTGTAAAACGAATTGTCGACGAGCAGATTAGAGAACTCGTAAAGGAAAAAGTCGACGAAGCCCTATTGGGTGGCAGCAGTGACTGACGCGTTCAGATTGCGTTGGAAGACGAACGGCAGTGGAGCCCCGCAGTCGATCGTGGAGCGATTGCAAACTGCTCCGGGTCCTTCCGCGAAAAATTCTTTCACTGACCGCGCACGATGAAGTCGTAAAACTAGACACACTTGCTTGCGCCGCGGAAAAATTCTCGCTTTTTTCAACATGATCGTTGATTTGGCCCTGGTTTTGGGGGTAGACTCTCCGCCCTCACCCCAGGATTCCCGCCGAAATCCGCGCCGCCCATGAAGATCGCCCAGATTCCGATCGAGAAGATCACCCCGTTCGACCGCAACCCCAGGAATTGCGAAGCCGCGGTGGAGGCAGGTCCCCAAAGACCAGGCGGTCAGCGTCCTGCGGTTCATGGGCAAGCAGTACGGCGACTTCAGCTACTCGCTCCAGCCCGAGCAAACGTGGGCCCGAACGTTCGCCCAGATGAATCGGCTGCGGAAGACCGACAAGCCCAAGGTCATGAAGAGCTGCACGTACGAGGCGATCATCCCGCGGCTCAAGAAGACCGACCGGATTCTTGACTTCGGTGCCGGGCAGATGGACTACGTCAAGAAGCTGCGGGCCGAGGGCTACGACATTCACGGCGTGGAGTTTTACTTGCGGACGCCGAGATCCAACACCCTGGATGTCAGTCGTGTTCATCGGCACATCGATCAACTCTGTCAGATCCTCAAGACCAAGGGCCGGTTCGATGTTGTGATCTGCGACAGCGTTGTACACGCGGTGACTTCAGTGGAAGCCGAGACGGCCGTCCTGACCACGGTCAACGCCTTGTGCCGGCCGGGCGGCCTGATCGTCTTCAGTGGCCGCTCGCGTTCGTACACCGACCGCCTGACCAAGCAGCGGAAGGCTAACACCGGGAATACGCGCGATGTATGGTTCCTGGATTCGAACGGCATCACCGCGATGTACCAGCGTGGGATCTGGCTTTATCAGAAGTTCCACACCTTGGCCGACGTGCGGGCTCTGGCGCAGCGGTACATCGGCCCCGACTTCGAAGTGATCGACCACGACGGTCCGCTAAAGTCGGAGATCAAGGCGAGCGCGTGGGCGGTAGTTGGACGCAAAGCAGTTGAGCCGTCGCGTGATGAGATCCTGCACGCGCTTCAATTCGAGTTCAATCTCCCTCTCCCCGAGGGCAAGCGTTACGGCCGAGGCGCCGAAGTTTGCGATGCATGGGCGGCTGGCCGAAACGGACCAAGGGAGAGCGCCTAACTTTCACGAATTTACGCAGTGTGGCTCAGGTGCCATCACGAAGTTATATAATGGCGCAAGAGTATTTGACGAAGTTTGCAACGAAACTGAGCTAAATCAATAAGTTCGCGAACTACTCGAAGCACCTCGCTAATGGTGCCGTGCCAGGGAGAATTCGACCGTGAAGCGACCCAAATGGCTCGAGGTGATTCTTGCTTGCTTCTTGGGGTTAACAGGAGTCGCAAGCCTCCAAGGACAGCAGGCAGTGGAGCACGCCCGTAGGGCACTTCTTTGCCGGCAAACGCGGTTCCTCCAATTTCCTATCAGCTTAAGTGGCGATTTGGAACTTAATTCAGAACCGCCAGGAGAGGCAATCCCGACGATTGAGTTTTTCGTCCATCCGATCATCGTCGACGAGTTGAACTTGTCCGGCGAAACGGTGGAGAGAATCCGCGATTTGTTCGACGATTGCACCGCACGCGCGGCCAAGATGGCGCGAGAACCACCTAGGAAAGGCGATCGTTCCGAGGGAACAGCCGAAAGCGAACTCAGTCCCTCGAGCGGCGAGGATGCGATCCTAAGATGTTGGGATGAATTTTTTGAAAACGTTGATTCATGCCTTTCCGACGAGCAGGCTAATCGGCTGCGACAATTGCAGTGGCAATTCTTGCTCTATCGAAACGGGATCGTTGGAATACTTTGCCACCCCAAGGTTGCGGAGGCAATTGGGATCTCGCCAGACGCCCTGGATAAGTCACGCGCCGAACTAGAACAAGTAGCAAGAGACGTTTTATCGACCGAGCAGGAACTTACTGAGGAACTGATCGCGAAGTGGCTGGGCAAATTAGACGAGGGCCAACAAAGAGTTTTTGCAAGTTTCTGGAAGGCCAAGTTTCAGAAACCAGGAAGCTTGGGCCATCTGGCGTGGTCGTTTGCGTATGAAAAATGGTCGCCCATGAATGGGCGTGCCGATACAAATGTGAGCTTGCTGATGTACGACATTCCTCAGATGCTGCACGGGGCCGATGGAAATTTGTGGACTGATCGCAAGGCCGAAGAACGGCGACGTCAGAAGCTCTCAGAAGTCGAACGGCTTTATGCATTGCAGCATTTTCTGAATTCGGAGTTTGTGAAACGTCTTGGGGAATTTAACGACAACCAAATTTCGGAGATTGCACGAATTGACCTCGATTTTCGCGATACCAAAAGCAAAATCGTATTTGACGTGTTGTCTGAATTGGACGTGCCAATCTTGGATATTCAATGGCATACGCTTCCGGACGGCACCGAACATCGCCAGGTATCGTACGACTGGCCTGAAGATCGAAGCCAAATCGATCGCGAAATTGAGGTTAAGCTAGGGCCGGTCGCGACGAGCTTTCGGGAACAGCTTGAAAATGTACTTCTTCCCCATCAGTTGGATGGGTTTCGGCGAATCGAACATCAAGTCGAAGCACACATGCGAGGGCCGTTGGCAGATTTGGAAAAAGGATTTCTCGGCGAACGAATGGAGTTGTCAGACGCGGACCGCGGGCAATTGTCAGAATCCGCGAAACAAGTTCTGGAATTGCTCGAAGTGAAATCCCGGCAGACACGGGACGAAGTGCTTGAAAAGTTGCTAGGGTATTTTTCGAGTGATGATCGAGAGGCCCTCAAATCGATTATCGGTCGCCCGGTTCAACGTGGACATTGCGACTTGCGAAATCTGGCGGTAACACTGAGAATGGCAAGTCGCGAGCGGGACTCCAATACGCGCGACGGGACGGTCGGAGGTGATAACCACTAGCAACAATCCATCTGGCGTTAACAAGGGCGTCGAGCCGACGCGCGAAGAAACCCTGAATGCCTACAAGTTCCGGCTTCGCCTTCACCTCCGCGAGAACAAGCGTTACGGCCGAAGTGCCGACGTATGCGATGCATGGGAGTCATCGGCTATCTGCCGCTCCAAAAAGAAAGTGGCCCCGCAAGCCTGACGGCAAGCAGGATCAGTTTCACGTCTTCCATGGAGCATTCTAGCCGCTCCTCCCTACATCGGAATTTGGCTCAAAAAAAAGACGGTTGATTCTTTGTCTTTCTTTTCAGCCACCAAAAAAAGAGCGGTAATTCGCGTGCGAAAGCGCGTATAGCTATACAGAGACGCGCATCAATGGGATGCGCAAAAAGTGGGACCAACGAGCGGGAACTCGAAGGTCCCTGCAACAAATGAAGGGCTAACTTCAAATGTCGCGATCGAATTCTACACTGACCTCGACCAGCGGCCAAACCAGCGGCAACCAAATCTTTCAACTGCTCGCAGACGCGATCAACGAGCATCTTCCGGCGGACTCGATCGACGAGTCCAAAGTCCGCGAAATCGTCGCGGATGAAGTCAAAGCGGCCCGGCTTCCCCGGCCGATCGAAGTTCGAATCGCCGGCTGCGAGACCAACCTCGTCGAATCCGCCCACCACCAGCTTGAAGAGGTCCTCGGCCTGGTGAGCGAGGGACACAAGAACATCCTGATGGTCGGCCCAGAGGACTCTGGCGGGCCGAGCAGGACCGTCATGCTCGAAGGGGAAGGTTGATTCGGGCAAACCAGAGAGGCTTACCCGGCGCGCCGCGCCGTCACGTTGACGGTCCCATCATCCACCGTCATTTGTCGTACGACATCGTCGACAACCTGAAACGAAACTCGCACGTGCGGGCAGCCGAAAACCGTAAACGTATGCGGTTTGAGACACGCCAAGAAGCGAGGCGTCCCCTCCCCACGACGCAGCCCAAGTCGATCCGCCGTCTTGCCCGGGGCGATCACAAACGCATCATCGAGCCCGTTGCCGAAGTCGTAGGTACCAAGATAGGGTGCCTTTTCCGCGTCGCTCAATACGACTTCCGTCTGGGGTTGGTCGGCACCCCCCAATTCCTTGAGATAGTCGATGACGCGGTTCGCCTTTCCCGCTTCGGCGTGCTTGAGCAACGTAATCCCGTGCGGCCCCCATTGGCTTTGACAACCCGGGCGCGCGCCGCAGATCGCTCGAACAACGTCGATCTGGTCCAGCGCCGCCCAGGTGAAGACCGTCGGTGTGGCGCCGTGTCCGATCAAGACCTCGATAATATCGCCGCGCCCCATGTGCGATGCGGCGCCGATGGCGGTTTCCCAATCGCCGAATCCCCAATCCCAACTCGCACGTGCCAACGACGGATTGGATTTGAGGAGTGCTTCGACCTTGGCTAGATCAAAGTGACTGGCGCCGACAATTTGCTGGGCGGATTCGGGCGCGGTTGTTGGAAATGTGTCGGGCAGTTCGGGAATGGAACAGTCGACGGAACGCGCCGTCGCGTTTTCCACGCTGGTTCCCACCACCCCCACCGTTGTTGTCACGCCGACCGCCGCAATCCAATGTCGCCGAGTAATCATAATTTCCCCAGAAGCGAAGTTTCGAGTCAGTGCCCCTTCGTCGCCGGGTTAGTTGCCCACCACGCGGCAAACTTGCGGCGCAAGCGTTCAGGGGGTGGACCACGATTGGCTAACTTTCGCCGGGGGAGGCCGACCCGTTTTTCGGGGTTTGCAGCCGTGTTCCGTATTCCAAATGAGCCGAAAAACGCGTCAGACCCTCGGGCTCGTGAACGGTTACCTTGCGGCGATCCCCCGAGTTCCATGGACTGCATCCCAAACTGATCGGGACGATAAGGTCACAGAAAAGAAGTTTTGACCGAGTGCGGCCACTTTGAGTTGGGAAAAGCAAAGTCAGTTTTGGCGACAAACGTGCACAAAGGCTGGCTTTGTCAGTCAGCGCGGACCAAACGTGTCCTGGCCCCGAGCGATACTTGGAGCTGAACATTGTTTAGTTCTGTCAGTTTCGCGGCGGAGTTCCTGATGCCGGTGGAAATGGCGTAAACTTGCTCGACCAGCTGATGCGCAATGGCGTCGTGACGGACCGAGAGGATCTGATGCCGCTGGGAAATGTAGCCGCTTTGCCGAAGGGATGGTCCAGTCCAGCATCGAGGTCGGACAGCGTTCGGAAAACGTGTTCCCTCGTCAGTCCTGCTGGAATGGATTGGGGCATGGGCGGTCACTTTCAGAAACAGACGTACTCGCTGATTTCCTTGAGGCATTCCTCCGGTGTGGCGTTCCTCTTGATCGTGTTCCAGCCCCGCCGCATCGGGACGGCGAGGTTGAACTTGCCGTTAGCAACGTGTTCCATCCGGGCGGCGTGCGCATGGCTCGGGCTCACACGCTTGTCCGTTTTTGCGGCGTGGCCGGCGGTGGAACGGGCTCCGGCTCCCAGGACTCTGCGATAAACCAGGCTTCGACCTTTTTGCGCGCCCAAGGGGTCTTGCGCAGGAAAGTGAGGCTGGATTTCACCGACGGATCGAACTGGAAGCAGCGGATCGGAATCCGCCAAGCCATTTCTTTCCAGCCATGCCGTTGGACCAACCGGTTGACGATGTGTTCCAAAGTGATTCCGTGCAGTGGATCCCGGGGATGGGAGGCAGGTGCCGTCACGTCAGGATTTCCTTTTGTGCGCAGGTTCGGGGGTGGTGAGTTCGCCGACAAGGGCAGGCGTAATGAACTTGGTGCGAATGTCGGTTTCGCTGAGTTGCCGTTTGTCCATTATTTGCTGCAGAATTGGCAATGTTTGCTACGGCGGGAGATATTCGAATTCCTGGTTGTCTAGTCCGCGAACTCTTGGGGACTGCAAACTCCGGCGGTCTTTGACTGCGCCTCAGTGAACGGCCCTTCATCGTCGACACCTACCAGGGTTGACTTTTGAAAATACCAAACGTGTCGAACATGTTGTGAGGGCACAAAGCGAACTCCACTCGATCGCAGATGCAAAATGTCACTTACTCCAGGCAACTGCCAGGATATCTAGCGTAAACGAAATCGATGTCGATTGCAGGTCGAATTGCTCGCGGACTTCGGTGGTCCGGCGTTGCTGGTTTGGGCGGATCGATCTCGGTACAATTTTCGGAGATGAAACGCGCGTACGCGGCGCGGCTGATCTGCGAATTGTAGGCGCCGGGGAAGTAGGTTCGGCGGCCTTGCCAGTCGACGAAGACGGCCGAATTGGCCACAAAAGGCACAAGAAACACAAAAACCCAGCGAGGATGCTTTTTGTGTCCGGGCGGGTGACCAAATTAGGCAAACTGACAAGGCAGATACAGAAGGAAGGACCAATCCATGAGCAGGATCACCACCCGAGACGGCACCGAGATTTATTACAAAGACTGGGGCTCGGGAGAGCCTGTCGTATTCTGCCATGGCTGGCCGCTCACGGCGGATAGCTGGGAAGCGCAAATGTTCTTCCTGGCGTCCAACGGCTTTCGGTGCATCGCCCACGACCGCCGCGGCCACGGTCGTTCCAGCCAGCCCTCGGATGGCAACGAGATGAACGCCTACGCGGACGACTTGGCGACACTCATCGAGCACCTGGACATACAGAGAGCAGTGCTGATCGGCTTCTCCACGGGAGGCGGCGAGGTCGCCCGTTACATCGGCCGTCATGGCACCAAACGGATTGCCAAGGCCGTACTGGTCTCGGCCGTCCCGCCCTTGATGCTGAAGACGGAAGCCAACCCAGGCGGCTTGCCCCAAGAAGTGTTCGACGGATTCCGCGCGAAATTTCTCGCTGACCGCTCACAGTTCTTCAGGGATGTCGCCAGTGGCCCGTTCTTTGGCTTCAACCGCCCCGGCGCCAAAATTTCTCAAGGCATGATCGACTCGTGGTGGACGCAGGGCATGATGGGTGGCTTTAAGAACACCTACGAGTGCATCAAGGCCTTTTCCGAGACGGATTTTACAGAGGACTTGAAGAAGTTCGACGTGCCTACGCTCATCATTCACGGCGACGACGACCAAGTGGTGCCGATCGATGCGGCGGGTCGCGCCTCAGCAGGGATCGTCAAGAACGCCAAGTTGATCGTCTATGCCGGCGCGCCGCACGGCATCACCGACACCCACAAAGACCGGCTCAACGAGGACCTGCTGGCCTTTCTTAAGGCCTAGAATCCCAACAGCTTCAATACCAAATGGCGCACGCCTGGGTTGGCCAAAACGATCCAGACGGTTTCGATCAAATTTGTGGAGTTTGAGCTCGCCCGCGTCACCCGTCGAGTAAACTGGTACGGGTCAATTCGACACCAACCAACTTCAGGAGCCAACGCATGTCCTACGTCGATGGGTTTGTCATACCGGTAGCAAAGAAAAACGTGGCCGCGTACAAGAAGATGGCTGCCTGGGGGAAGAAGACGTGGATGAAACACGGCGCACTCCAGTATTTTGAGTGCATGGGCGATGATCTGAAATCGATGCCGCAATGCGGCGATTTCAAGACGATGGCCAGCCTGAAACCAAACGAGACGGTCTTTTTCTCCTTCATCGTTTACAAGAACAAGGCGCACCGCAACGCCGTGAACAAGAAAGTCATGGCGGAGATGCAACAGCAGAACATGCCGGCGACCATGCCCTTCGATCCCAAACGCATGGCGTACGCCGGCTTCAAGACGCTGGTGCAGGGGTAGACTCTGATGCCTGGGGGTTGATCCTCGAGGAGGGTTCACGTTCAACCTAGGACGCGGCCCTCCCGTTCATCTTCGGCCGAGCCAACGACGTCCCACTTCTGGGCGGTTCGGCGAGGCCGTACTTCCGTCAACCGTCGCCAACGGGGGTCACTGGCGCGCGCATCTCCGTGGCCGTGCAGTCCATCTCGGATGAACTCGACATACAGGCGAGCGTCATCGGTCGGCCAGTGGTGCTGGAAATCGTCGAGGAACGCAGGCCAGTCGGGTGGGATGCGATGGACTTCGAAGTAGCGAAGCGGAAAAGAAAACGCATGGTCGATGCCGACGAGCGCGGTTGGGCCGTTTCGAAGTTCGGCAACGAGCCACCCGCCGAGTCCGCGGCGCGTCCAGTACTTGCGCGGGCTGGGCGGCGGCGGAATTTCTTCGGGAGCCTGCGTCCGCGTCGCCGCGTAAACGCGCAGTCCTTTCAGGCTGCTGGCGGGAGTCTGTGCGCCGAAGTAGTCGATGCCGAGGTAGCGTTCGAAATGCGGCATCACCGATCATGTTTCGGTGAGTTCATCGACGACGGCGGAAAGGACGTTGGCGGCGGTGGTGCGGGAGGCGGCGAGCTGCGTTTCCATCGCGTCGACCAAGGCCATCAGTTGCTGCACTTACGCCACGATCCGGCGTTGTTCGGCGAGCGTCATAGTTCGCCGAGTTCGTCCTTTAGTTGTCTAACCACGTCGGCGACGAAATCGTGTGAGGTTAGCGTTGGATTTGTTGCAGACGAGGCAGGGATTCCGGTGGCACGGTCAGCACGATGCTGCGCGCCTGGCCAGGCACGCGCTGGATGAAACCCCGTCGCTCCAGGGTGAGCACCATGGAGTGCACACTCGGCGGGGTGATTTGGAAATACCGTTGCATGTCCGCCTCCGCCGGCGCGCGACCGTTGACGATGCCGTATTGGTGGATGTAAGCGAGGAACTGGCCCTGTCGCGCGGTGGGTTTGCTGTTCATGGATGTTCGGGTACCCGTGGTGTCGGGGTTCGACTATGCTCTCTATTAGACCGCACACAGGAGTTCCGAATGGTAGACCTTGATGGCGTCACGATGTACGTGAGTCGTACCGATGCGATTGGCGTGGTGGGCGGTGACACGCGCCTTCGGTTCCGCCAAAAAGGGGAGCGGGTGTGGGCGCGATACGCCGGCGGAAAGGTCGCGCGCGGTTGGCTGGTGGGTCGGTGGATTTCTGGGCAGCTGCGCTTCCGCTATGCGCAGGTAGAGAACGATCGTATCCATGCTGGATCGTCCAATTGCGATCAAGAGTACTCAAGAAGCGGCGCGATTCGCCTGGTCGAACACTTCACATGGCGCACTCGGTTAGGATCGGGAGTCAATGTCTTCGATCAACTGCAGTGAGGCTAACTTCACTCGATTTTAACGAAACGAGTTGGCTCGGCCAAGCCAAAACGCGTCAATGTGAAGCTGTCGTTCGAGAGCTGCCCTCCCGATAACGACCATTCATAAGTCGACTCCCAAATCCCGTTGCTGACACCGCATTGCACGACTTCGGATTCCGATCTGGTCGGGAGTAGGCAGTTTGCATCTGCCGATTCGTAATAGAACTTGGTGGAACCTTCGATCAGGTATGTGGGCACCTTGGTCGCGAGTCTCTGGACGTGACCGCATCCGGCCGTCCCGTTTCCGAGAAGGTAAATTCGTGGTGGAAGGGACATTTTAAGCCAAGAAGCGAACCAACGTCACAACGCCCCCATTTTACATTGCGTTTGACTCGCCGAGTCAAGTGTACGGACCGGACCGTGAACCGTTACGATAAAGTCGATCCGCATTTCAAGGCGAAGGAGAGAGTTTCGTTTTTCAATCGGCGTGAACGTGAAAGACTCTATGCAACCCGAATCCCGAGACGTGTTGTTGACAATCGGCGTGGTATTTATGTGGATCGGTTCGGCCATGGTCGCGGCCGACATTGGGTTTGGGACATGGCTTACTGCCGGGCCGATGATCGTGATTCCGGCCGTCAGCGGGATCGGGGTATGCGCGGCTTCGTTTTGGCGGCGGCGGTTTGGTTATCTCGTTATCGGATGCAGCTCGTTCATCTTGCCGTTGATTGCCTTCGTCTTGAACGGGTGGATCGTCTGAGCGCGATTTACCGGATCGGTCGCGAAGTCGTTTGCTTAGCGATGTGAGTGCGGTATTCTTGCACTAGAATCGGGCAGAAGGACCGACGGGGAGCGACGGGGAGCGACGAATGAATCGTTCTCGTTTGTCGATCTCTCCTGGAATGGTTGGAGGCTTGAGCTTGTCCATGGATTTCCAAAAGCCAGTGATCGTTTACACGGCTGAGACGAATGTCGAGGCCCACATGATTGTCAATATGCTTCATGCCAACGGCGTGCAGGCGTATGCGGTGGAGGACCAGTCCGGCGTAAGCATTTGGGGATTCGGAACGATTAGCCAGTACCATAAACCGAACATCTGGGTTGACGAAATGACTCGTCAAAAGGCCGCTGCCCTCATTCGCGAATTCGAGCAGATCAAAAGGGCGCGGCGCGATCCTGCGCGAGGCCCCGCTGAAATCCAAGTCCAGTGTGAACGCTGCGGAGAGGCGACGTTTTTTCCGCGTTCACTCGACGGAACAACGCAAGAGTGTGCACATTGCGGCGCCTACTTGGACGTCGGCGACTTGCCTTGGGATGATGACTTTGGCGCGGCTGATGACTGAACAGGTCAAGGCGTATCGGCTAGGTCTTCATTACTGCCTTGCCGACAGTCTTGCGTTCTGAACGCAACGCATTTTCCCTCCCCGGCCGCGTCGTGCGGCCGACCCTCCCGCGGGTGAAGGGAACAGTTCAATTCCCGCGGGAGGGTGAAATGGAATGGGTACGGGGCGGGGCGGTGGCGATGATGCGATGAGTAAACCACGGCACCGGAACCGCGAAGACTTGTTCCGGGCTACATCTACTGGGTGGAGTGAACTGTCCCTCCCCGGCCGCGTCGTGCGGCCGACCCTCCCGCGGGTGCATGGAACAGTTCAATTCCCGCGGGAGGGTGAAATGGAATCGGTAGGGGCTCGGCGTAGTTGCCAGACCGTCGCTCCACCGAGGCAGGCTCGGTGGGAGCGGGTAACGGAAATTGGGTCGTGCTGTGTCCGAGCAGCCGATGACGCGGCGATTAGTGTACACATGTACACATGTTTACCCTGGGCAGCTTGCCAGGGGGTCTCGCCTGCTTCCAATTCCTTGGCGCCTCCTATCTCCCTCTTATTTTCCCGTCTTCGATTTTCCTGTCCCCGTTCCTCCTTCGTTCAATCTTTCTACCTCGTCCCGGCAGGGTTTTCATTTCTTTTCCGTCCGGGAGACAGGTTCGCCTAGGACCTCTTTGAGTTTAGCGCGCTGTTCGTCGGTGAGTACGGATTCCAGGACTTCTTGCGATCGTTTTTGTTTGAGTTCCTGGATTTCAGCTTTCAATTTTTCGCGCATTTCCACCGATTTTTCGGCAAGTTTTTTCTTCTGATCGGCGGTCAAGTCGAGCAGGTCCTGAAACTGACTGTACTCGCTGTTGTTGAGGCTCGTCTGCATGCGGCCGCGGTTCTGGAGTTGCTTGAGGCGAAACGCCTGGTGGGGCAAGAGGATTTCATCGACGGCCAGTTCGATCGCCTTCCGATGCTTCGCGCGAACTTCCTCTGTCAACTTTGATTTGGCTTCTTCGTCGTCGGTGCTCGCCGCCACCCGCTCGTATTGCGGCTGGAACTTTTCATTGACGGACTGGATGTCCTTGCGGATCCGGCGGACTTGTTCGTCCGTCAGTTCGAGCGCACTTTGGATGGTCGGGGACTGGACGGCGTATTCCGTTTCGACGGGAAGGCCGCCGTCGAACGGACTGGCCAGAGTCAGGATGAGCGGTCCGGACGCCGGAGAGAATTCCGAGCTGTCAAACTGGAGTTGAATTTCCTGCCCATAGGCGACGTGCAAGCCAACAACCATGGCGACCAAGGCAACTACTCGTTTCATTGCATTTCTCCGAGGTTTGGATACCGTTCAGGCACGTGCAGATTATCAGGTGGAGGCTGGGGGAATGCAACGTAAAATTCGCGGAGGGAACCGTTACGTGTTCATCGTCCCTCCCCGGCCGCGTCGTGCGGCCGACCCTCCCGCGGGTGCAGGGAACAGTTCAATTCCCGCGGGAGGGTGAAATGGAATGGGTACGGCCGGGGAGGTGGGCGACTGGTGACTCGGGACCGGATATCTTGATGGAAGGGCGGAATCAATCGGGCGGTGTGCCGAGAGGTGAAAAATGAATCGAGACGGCCAACGAAATTCGTGGCAGGAATCACAGCGCAATTTCGTGCTGGTCGGAGGCGCGATGTTTCTGTTTGCGGCTTGTGGGCTGGTCGGCTGCCAACAGGAATCAGCCAGTACCGCGGCGACGACACCGCGCATGGGTCGGCAGCGAATTTACATCGAACCGAGGATGGCGGCCGACCCGAATGTTCCGCCGTTCAGTCGGGGCGTGCAGGTGGGGGATACCTTGTACTTGTCCGGTGCGATCGGCATTGACGACAACCAGAAAGTCCCCGAGTCGGTCGAAGACGAGGCCAAAGCCGTTTTGAACTCGGTGCAGTCGGTATTGGTGCAAGCCGGCATGACGATGGACGATCTGGTCTACGTCCAGGTGTTTTGTTCTGACGTGGTTCATTACGACGTATTCAATCGCGTGTACCGTACGTATTTCAAACGCGAGTTTCCGGCGCGGGCTTTCCTGGGATCAGGGCCGCTGTTATTTGGGGCTCGATTTGAGGTACAAGGGATCGCTGTGCAGCGGACTGCGGCGGAGTGATTCGCTGGAACGGTGCGGCGTCCACGGTTGCCTGGAGAAGTTGCGATGGGGATCGAGCGCAGAGATTTGCTGTTGGGTCTGGGTGGACTGACTGCGAGTGCGGCGATGGGGCGATTGGCGGCTGGCGGAGTTGGCGGCCCATCGAAAAGTCTCGTCGGCCTTCGACAGGCCAGCGAATTCCCTCGCCAGGAGGACTTTTCGATCGAAGAGGGTTTTACGTACCTCAACGCGGCCTACACCCATCCGATTCCGCGGGTTGCGGCGGCAGCAGCTTGCCAATCCGCCGAAGGGCGTGCGACCTTGCGAGCTCCCGCGTCGGCGGTTGGGACGGCATCCAACCCAGCCGACGGCCCCAGCCAGCCGACCGCCAAAGCCCTGTTCGCACAGTTAATCAATGCTCGGCCGGAGGAGATCGCCTACGTTTCCAGCACCAGCGCTGGGGAGAATCTGGTCGTCCAAGCGTTGGGGCTCGATCGAAACTTCTCTGGAAACGTCGTCACCGACGCGTTGCATTTTGAAGGTGCGTTGCTGCATCTATTGGAACTGCAGAAACAGGGGCTGGAGTTGCGAATCGTGCGGCCGAACGCCGAATTCCGCATCGATCTGAATGACCTGGACCGCGCGATCGATCGGAACACGAGACTGGTCGAGCTTTCCACCGTGTCGATGTACAACGGGTTTCAACACGACGTGAAGGCAGTTTGCGAGTTGGCCCATTCCCGCGGAGCGTTGGTCTACGCCGACGCAATTCACTCGGCCGGCGCCGAACCCTTTGACGTAAAGGCCTGTGGCGTCGATTTTGCAGCCTGCTCCACGTTCAAGTGGCTGATGGGCGATTTCGGGCTCGGCTTTCTATATGTGAGCGATCGAGTTTGGGATCGAATTCGGCGGCCGGTCTTCGGCTACTATCAGGCGCCGAATTTGCAGCCGATCTTTCCGCCGTATGCCCCGGACGGCGAATACTCGCCGGTCATCTACGATCTGGATCGTTCGGCGGCTGGGATGTTCGAGAGCGGGACACTGGTCGGCCGGCCCGCGATCAACTTGGCGATGATCACGGCGTCGCTCCAATACATTCTGGGGCTGGGAGTTCAGCAGATTCAAGCACACCGGCAGCCGTTGATCCGGAAGTTACAGGAGGAAGTGCCGCGTTTGGGTTTCACGCCGGTGACGCCTGCCGACTCGACCGCCGGGATTGTGACATTTGCCCGTAAGGATGTCGGTCGCTCTGAGCTGGCAGGCAAGCTGCAAGTCGGCAAGGTCAACGTGCGGTTGGCTGCGAATTGGCTGAGGGTGTCGCCGTCCGTTTACAACGACTTGGCAGATGTAGAGCGGTTGTTGGAAGTAATGGCGTGACGGTTTAGATGGAGTCCGCTTGATAAGGCTGGATGGAGTGAACTGTCCCTCCCCGGCCGCGTCGTGCGGCCGACCCTCCCGCGGGTGGGTATCGCCCGAGTAGGCCGGCCGTGTAGGCCGGGGGAGTTGGCGAGTCCGTTAACTCGATGCACACGCGCGCGGCTTACAAAGCCGCGGTACAGGCGGAAAAGAGCAAAGCCGCGGTACCGGCGGGAAAGAACAAAGCCGCGGTACCGGCGGGATAGAACAAAGCTCCAGTGTGGGGGCGTTAGTGACTGGCGGCGCGGACAAAGGATTCGATGTCATTCCGCAGCGCGTTTCGTGCGGCGAGCGTGTCGTACATAATGTGACCACCGTGGTAGCATTTCAGCGTGATATTTTGGCGGATTGCAGGTTCGAGTTGATCGGCGATCCAGACGTTGAGGGCGTGGCTGTTGAGCGAATCATATTGCCCGGCAGCGACGAACAGTTTCAGCTGGGGGTTCAGTTGCATGGCCCGGAGCATCCAAGGTTGGCTACCACCCGGGGGCCCATCTCCCGAACCGGCGGTGGCCTGGTTGGCTTTGAGGGCCGCTTCCGATTCGGCCACCAGTGCGGCGTCCCCTTGATTCCAGACCCAATTCATGGCGGGTCCGGGGTCCTGCTGGCCGTCGACTTGCGGGGACCACCCGGTTTCCGCCCCTTGGTAGGCGAGATCCGTGAGAAAACCGAGCTCACGTCGCAAGTACCGCAACGTAAGTTCGTCGCGCGCGGCCGGATCACGGCCGTGTCGCTGGGGTTCCCCGGTCGGTTGCACGACACGCATATCGTAGCGACCCATCGTCACATTTCGGTCCTTGAGTAACTCCGTACAGAATTGTCGCGACGTCATTCCCAAGCTGGGCCGATCGATCGTGGCGGGATCGATGCCCGTGAAGCGAGCCAGATCGGCGATAATCTGTTTGCGCTCCGCATCGCTCAGCGATTCCTTTTTTTCCCATGCCGGTGCATAGACTTGGAGCGCCCAGGCCTCCGCCTGTTCCAGAGCAGACTGTTCGTTTCGTTGCAGCTCTTCGTCGAGCCGTCCGTGGTAGAACGCCGTGGCGGTTCGCGGCGGCACGAACAACGCAGCGCGGATCGGATCGGGCGCGATCGAACCCATCGCCATGCCGCCGGAAATAAGTACGACGCCCGCCGGATGAATGCCGCGTTTCTCTAAGATCTCGGCGGCTCCGGAGGCACGCCACGTTCCGTAACTTTCGCCGGCCAGGAAAAACAGAGAATCCAGCAGGTCGAACCGGAGTCGAAAAACGCGAATGAACTCGGCGGTTGACGCGATATCCCCCAGCGTACTGTAGAACTCGGCGGCATACTCGGGCTTCGTCGGCCGAGCGAAACCGGTGCCGACCGGATCGACGAAGACCAGGTCAGCAAACGAAAGCCACGTAGCGTCGTTGTCGTACAATCCAGGGACAACTTCCGTCGGGCGAGCCGCATCGTCGGGGGTTCGCAGGCGACGCGGGCCGAATCCGATCAGATGGACCGTGGTCGAATTCGCTCCGGGACCGCCGTTCCAACAGAAAATCACGGGTCGCGCCGGCTGTCCCGCAGCGGGTGCAACTGAATAATACGTAAATCCAAAATGCCCGTGCACGTCACCCGACTCGTTGTGCCGGATCGGGATCAGCCCGACGCGAGCCGTATAGTCCAGGTTGGCTCCGAGTAAGCACATCCGATGCTGGGTCGTCACTAAATCCGGTTCCTGAAACGCGTGGACTTGCTGAGCCCAAACGGTCGGCGTGACGCCGAGCTGGAGCATTAGAATGGCAGTTGCCATTGCGAGCAGGCGCCCCAGTCGAAACACGCTCCGCCGCTTCGAGCGAGAATGCAGCGTGCGCGGCGGGATTGATTCGGAATCGCTTCCGAAATCGCGAAAAGGACTTGTTTGAGAACAGAGCATGTGCGAACGCGGCAATGGCAACATCGTGCACTCCAAGTCCTAATATTTACGACATCGATTTCGGCGGTAGGTGGTAGGTGGTAGGCGGTCGGTGGTGATCGGAACAATTGGGGACAATTGTTCTACAGTCAGAGTAGAACAGTTGTCCCCAACTGTTCGGTACAGTGCAAGGCGCAGAACAATTGAGGACAATTGTTCTACGTTGGTCAATCCGACGAAACAGACTCTTGCATGAATTTGAATGCGTCGGTTTGCAACTGCCGGCGAACTTGTTCGTCGGTATACACAGCATGCCCGCCGGCGTAAACGCGGGATGTAACGCGTGCGGCCAAGTCCTTCGGGAGGCGCTGCACCATCTGTTCGATGACGAAGGGATTGACCACCAAGTCAAAATATCCGCTGGCGACGAAGACGCGGAATCGCGGATCCGCTGCCATGACGGCGTCCAGTCCCTCGAGTGGAGGAGTTTGCTGCGGTTTCGTTGCGTCCGCGGAGACCTGGTCGTCCGAGTCCACGGCGATCCCCTTCCACCGCGTCCAGCGGACCGACATCCAATCGCCGCGGGGGGACTCCGGAGGAGGAAAGCCGCCGCCGAACGGTCCTTGATAGTTGAGTTCGCTCCGGTACCCCAGTTCGTTTCGCAGATAGCGGAGTACGGTTGCTCCGTCCAAGATCGACTTGAGACTGGGATCGGACGTTGGATCGTAGGGCCCGCCGCTTTTGTCCAGCGGCCCGACCGCGCGGCTGTCGTAGAGACCGACCCTCTGGTCTCCGCCCAGCACCTGGGTGGAGAATTGTTCGATCGGAATCGCCAGCTTAGTCGCATCGATTTTCACTGCGGGGACGCCACTGAACCGGGCGATCTGGGTCACGACGGCGTTTCGTTCCTGTGGCGAGAGCGATTCTCCGCGGGCGAGCGCCTCTGCGAAGGTAGTTGCCGCATAATCGCGCGACTGATCGATGGCATCATCGATTGGCAATTGCTGAAGTTCCGGGGCAAGTCGCTGGTGGTAATGAGCCGCCGCCGTCCAGATCGGCAAGTTCAGCGCGGTTTGCAACGGCTTCGACAGTTTGCTCCCCACCGGGAGACCGCCCGAGACCAAAATCGCGCCGGCAACCTGGATTCCTCGTTGGACAAGGGCTTCGCTCACCAAGGAAGCTCGAGTCACTCCGTAGCTTTCCCCCAGCAGGAAAATCGGCGCGGCTTCGGCCTCCAACCGGATTCGGCAGACGCGAATGAACTCGGCAACCGACTCCGCGTCTCCCGGCGACTGGTAGAACTCGGGGCCGTATTCCGGCCGTGTCGGACGACTGTAGCCGGTTCCCACGGGGTCGACGAACACCAGGTCGGTCGCGGCGAGCCATGATTCCGGATTGTCGACCAGCTGAAATCGACCGGCGGCCGGCGAGCGATTGGGACCGGCGGATTCGACGATCCGTCGCGGTCCGAAACCAAGCAGATGCACGAGCCCGGAATTTGAGCCCGGGCCACCATTCCAGAGAAAGGTAATCGGCCGAGCCCGCGACTCCGGACGGCGCGGAAGCGAGTACGCCACGAAAAACAAATGCGCGTGAATCTCTCCCGTGGCATTGTCGCGAATCGGTATCGTACCGGCGCGCGCTGTGTAGTGCAGTAATCGTCCGCCGATCGTCGCCTGATGTTGGCTGATGGCAATCGCCGAAGTGAGGGCGATGTCCTGAACCGCGAATAGCTCTCGAGTCGCCGTCGCAAGGGTGGCGACGCCCAGTAACAGAAGTAGGGATCGGGCCAGGACTTGGTTCATAGCGCGGTATCGCGATCTCAGGGCGTTGCAAATCGGCAGCGCTCACTATATCCCCTGCTTAACTCGACGCAATCTCCCCGGAATCTGTCACCCACGAGTTTGCCAAGCATTCGTTTAACGCCCAGCCGAAGGC
>JBGSLW010000022.1:0-4489 GCA_041740495.1 Pirellulaceae bacterium | reverse complement strand
CGCCGGTCCGCGCTCCGCACCGGAAAACCGATTCGACGGCGACGTTGCCGCTGGGAGCCGACCAGCGGCATGTCAGCACGCTGTTGGGTGGGCCGGAAGTAGAATCGCCACTGCGCGATCAGCGGATGTACATCACCGTCGAGGGGGACACTCTGTTCACGATCGCCGCCGAGTCCTTAGGACAGGCCTCGAGATTCATCGAATTGCTCGACTTGAATCGAGCCATTCTCCCGGTCGCCGCCGGAAGTTCGACGCAATTGCCCGCCGGATTACCACTGCGCCTCCCCGCCATGGAATGACCGAGGTCGGCCCAAAGTCCCCAGGCCCTCGGCACGTGCCGCTCACGCGCCGGCGACCAATTCTGGTTCGATGACGCTCATCGCAGTCCACTTACCCCCCAAGTACCGGAGCATGTAGGTGAGGTTCAACGCCAGGATCCAGACGGTGAGGCAGGACCACCACCAAGTGAGTTTGGCGTTCTCGCTGGCGAAAAACTCGGCGCCCAGGAATCCCGCGGCGACGAACAGGCTGGAAGAGATGACCACCGCGAACAAGACAAACAGCGTGTCCCCGGCCCCTTTGATCGCCGCTTGGAACAAGATCTGGTACGAGTCAAAGATGCAGTACAGCGCGACGAACTGCAGCAGCCACCGCGCGGTGGCGATTTCCGGCTTGGCGGCGGTGCTGTTCCACTCGTGAACGCCGACGAACAACGTGGGGGCGAAATAATACAGGCCGGCGAACACGGCGGCATAGGCGGTACCCAGGACGAGTGCGGAGCGGGTCGCCCGGCGTGCCAGCGGGATTTGCTGGCGGCCGATTTCGCGTCCCACCAAGGTGGTCAGCCCGACCCCCAAGCCGACCAGCGGAACGAACGCAACCATGTTGATGCTGAATGCGATCGCCGTGGCGGCCGACGCGTTGACGCTGATGCCCCCCATCAGAATGATGAAAATCGTGATGGCGCCCCCTTCCAGAAAGAAGTGCACGCCTTGGGGTGCGCCGTAACGCAAGAGCCGCGCGATCATACTCGGGGCAAAGCGCCAGCCGCTGACCAACCCGTAACGCACCGCATTGTGGGGTTCGAACGCGCAGGCCGCCAACAGAGCAAACTTGGTCCAAGTCGCGATGGTGGTCGCCCAGGCGGCGCCGGCGATTCCCATCTCGGGGCAACCGAATTTGCCAAAGATCATTAGGTAGTCCAAAACGATATTGACCGCCACGCAAGCGACGTTGATCCACATGACGCGGGAGGTCTTGCCGGTCCCGATGAACATGGCGCTGAGCGCTTCGGCAGCGATTCCCCAACCGAGGCTATACGTGAGAATACGGAAGTAGACCGACTCGCCGATACGCATTTCCGGGGCGTGCGCGAACCAAGCAAAAATCGGTTCGGCCTGCCACCCCAGCACCAGAAAAAATGGAAGCGTGGCCGCCGATAGATAGAGCGTGTGCCACACCACTTCCCCGATTTTTCGGTAGTTCCCCGACCCGTAATACTGGGCGACGAACGCCGTGGTGTACATCGCCAGACCCAACGGGAAACTGGAGGCGACCCAAGCCAAGGCCCCGGAGGGAACGACGGCGGCGACCGCCACCGACGAGTACCAGGTCAAATACAGGCGATCGAAGAATTGGTTGAGCGCGAACGCCAACATCGAGACGACCAGCGGCAACGCCAGCCCGGTCAGCTCGGCGATTCCGCACGGTCCCTCCCACCAGCCGGCCAGCCGAGGTGTCCGGATGCGGCGCTCGATCGCCTCAGGCGAAACGGTATCCATACAAGCTCCGAAGAGTGCGAAATCGAACGCCCGATTCGTGCCGCATGCGGTCGCCCGACCGCGGCATGGCGGCTTACCTCTAGACACGTCGAACGACCCCAGGTTCGCGAACACGCTCCAGGACGCCCGCTTTCCGCCCGCATCGTGTGGACGACACTTCCCCGAAGGCGGGGAAGACTGAAATAGGTTAAGGGGTCAGGTGTTGAATTCGCGATCCGGCGCCTACTTCGTCGCAGCGGGGACTGGATGCTGTCCGGGGCGGACTTCGTGGACGCTCGGCCCGATCAATTCGGTGATTTCCCGTTGGTCCAATTCTTCTTTGGCAATCAGGGCGAGGGCCAATTTATCCAGGTCGTCGCGTTTTTCTGCCAGCAGTTCCACCGCGCTGATTGCGGCGTTGCGCAGGATTCGGGCCACCTCCTCGTCGATCAGCTCCATCGTATGTTCGCTGAATTGCCGGTTCTTGTGGATCTCGCGTCCCAGGAACGGGTCGTCATCGGCGATCTTAAAGCTGACCGGCCCGAGCTTTGGGCTCATCCCCCAATGCGCGACCATCCGCCGGGCGAGCGACGTGCCCTTCTCCAGATCGTTCTCAGCGCCGACGGTCAGTTCGTCGAAGACCAGTTGTTCGGCGGCTCGTCCGCTGAGGATGAAGATCAGGTGTTCATCCAATTCGTTCTGAGTCATATTCAAACGGTCTTCCAAGGGGACCATTTGAGTCACGCCCAACGCCTGGCCGCGGGGGATGATCGTGACTTTATGCACCGGCATGGCGCCGGAGAGGTTCCAGGCGGCGATCGTGTGTCCTGCTTCGTGGTAAGCGGTACGGCGTTTCTCTCGTTCGGACAGAACTTCTTCTCGCCGCGCCCCCATCATCACCTTGTCCTGGGCGTAGTAGAAATCGGACATTCCCACCTGGGTCTTGTTGTTGCGAGCGGCCCACAACGCAGCCTCGTTGACGAGGTTGGCGATATCGGCGCCGGTCATCCCGGCGGTGGCGTTGGCCAGGATTTCCAGATTGACTTCGGCCGCGAGCGGGACGTCCCGGACGTGGACTTTGAAAATCCCCAGCCGGCCTTTCTGGGTGGGCCGCGTGACCGTGACGTGTCGGTCGAATCGGCCAGGCCGCAGCAATGCCGGATCGAGCACATCGGGGCGGTTCGTCGCGGCGATCACAATCACCGAGTCGTTCTTTTGAAAACCGTCCATCTCGCTCAAAATCTGATTGAGCGTCTGTTCGCGCTCGTCGTGCCCGCCTCCCAAACCGGCGCCGCGCTGCCTGCCGACGGCGTCGATCTCGTCGATGAAAATAATCGCGGGCGCATGGCGTTTCGCGGTCGCGAATAGGTCGCGGACGCGGCTGGCCCCGACGCCCACAAACATCTGGATGAACTCCGAACCGTTGACGCTGTAAAATGGGACTTGAGCTTCCCCGGCGACGGCTCGAGCCAATAACGTCTTGCCGGTCCCCGGAGGACCGAACATCAAGACTCCTTTGGGAATCTGACCCCCCAATCTTTGGAACTTGCTGGGGTCCTTGAGGTAGTCGACCAGTTCCACCAGATCTGCCTTGATCCCTTCCAAGCCGGCGACGTCGTCGAAGGTCACCTGCTTTTCCGACGGCTCGTAGCGTTTGGCGGTGCTCCGAGAAAAATTGGACAAGAACGCACCACCCCCCATCATTTGATTTTGCATGCGCCGCATGATGAAAATCACGAGCGCAACGGGGAGAAATAGCAGCAGTCCTAGAAACAGGAGGGTGGTGAAGTCGTAGATCGGCTTTTCACCCTTCTCGACCGTGATGTTCTTCTCGCGAAGTCGGTTGTACAGCGCGGCGCCCGCCGGCGAGTTGCCGTCGGGGACTCGGACTTGAAACTGCTGTTTCAGCTGCACCTTCGATTCGACGCGCTGCCCTTTCTCGTCGACGGTCGGCTCGGCTGGCGGGATGACCCGGAAGATCCCCACCGCCTCCTCGCCCATCCAGGTGATCCGTTCGATGTTGGTCGGCAGGACGTCGCCGCGCGCATCGCGAATCGGCCGACCATCGAAGTCCTCGCCGTCGATGAGATGTTCAAAGTAGGACCAACTGATTCGCGACGGCGCCATGCGCGCGGAGAATTCGTAGACCAAGACGGTGGCCAGCAGTCCGATCAGCAGCAGCGCAATCCAGGAACCTGTGCCGCCCAATCGGCGGCGATTCTCATCCGCGGGAGCGCCCTCTTGGTCACCCTTCGTGTCCCGTTCGGCCATTCCAACCCTTCAAAAAAATCGATTCTAATCCAAACTGGGATAATTGACGACCTGTCTTGGCGTTCGTCACGTGGGCGTGGATACGGCCGGCGTGCACCGGAGGTAATACAACATCTCCAGGTGGGAAACTGATCGCGGCAAGCGGCGGGCAGCCTGAATCAACCCTTCGCCGGAGGTCTGCTGGGTCAGCTTCTCCAATTGGGCGATTTGCTCCGCCGTCAACATCCAAGACAACTCAATCCGTTGGCCGCGATCCGTGGCGTTGATTAACTCTTGGCAAACCTCCGGGGAAGTCAACCGCCGAATTTGACACACCTCGCTCAGAGTGTACCCATCGGCGAACATTCGCCAAGTCCAATACCCATCCGAACTGGGCCGCGGAGGCGGGGGCGATTCAACGGGCGATTCGACGGGGGATGCAACAGGGGGTGCCACGAGGGGTGCCACGTGCGGAGCGG
>JBGSLW010000021.1:0-6827 GCA_041740495.1 Pirellulaceae bacterium | reverse complement strand
GCTGCTTCCGGTTCTTGGGGGGGGGGCCGAGTCCTCCGGTGCGGCGGCGGGCGGAGTCGCCTCCTGCGTAGGCGCCGAATCGCTCGATTCTTGCGCTGCCGCCCAGGGGGCACCCAGCAACATTGCCAAGACCAAGGCGAGCAAGGGGCGTCGTATCACAGATCCTAGATTGACTGTTCCAAGATTCACTGTGGCTCCTTTCCGGATAGTCGACTGAACCGCCAATCTCAAAGCCGCGCGCGACTGACTCCAACTATCGACGGAAAAACGATGGGGAAATATTGCCATCTGAACGATCCGCACAACCGGTACGGACGTTGAAAACTTCGCCATCATAACAAATGCCCCGCGGCGATAAAGCGAATCGACTGCGGGATCTTGGGGAAATTTGCCGGTTGGCGCGGCGGTGGTCGGGCGTTTACGCCGCGCCGAAGCTCCGGCACAATAAGGAGATGAACGAGAACTACGAAAATCCACTGATCGCCCGTTACGCGTCGCCGACGATGAGCCGCCTGTGGGGAGAAGCCAAGAAAATCGCCATTTGGCGAGAGCTGTGGTGGATTCTGGCCGAATCGGAACGGGAACTGGGGCTGGATATTTCCCCCGCTCAGGTCGCCGAATTGCAAGCCGCCATCGAAACCCCCGTCGATTGGGACGCCGCCGCCGACTACGAACGACAGCTGCGGCACGATGTGATGGCCCATGTCCATACGCTGGGGGATTTATGCCCTGCCGCCCGGCCGATCGTCCACTTGGGGGCGACCAGCTGCTACATCACCGATAACGCCGACTTGATGCGGATCCGCGACGCCACGCGGCTGCTGCTGCGGCAGTTGGCCGACGTCATCGAATCGCTAGCGACGTTTGCCGAACGGTATGCACGGCTACCTTGTTTGGCGTTCACGCATTTCCAACCGGCCCAACCGACCACGCTGGGCAAGCGAGCTTGCCTGTGGAATTACGATCTCGTCTGCGACTTGCAGCAGCTGGAATCGTTCGTCGCCGACCTGCGGGCCCGCGGCGCCAAAGGGACGACGGGGACCCAGGCCAGTTTCCTGTCCCTGTTCCATGGCGATCACGCCAAGGTCGTGGAACTGGATCGACGCGTCTCCGAAAAAATGGGCTTTCCGGGTTCGTATCCCGTCACGGGGCAAACGTACTCCCGCAAAGTCGACTCCCGGCTGCTGGATCTGCTCTCCGGACTGGCTCAATCGGCGCACAAAATGGCGACCGATTGGCGATTGCTGGCACATCGCAAGGAGCTGGAGGAACCCTTCGAGAAAGATCAAATCGGATCGTCCGCGATGGCCTACAAACGCAATCCGATGCGCTCCGAGCGAATTTGCGGTCTGGCTCGGTTTCTGTTTTCGTTGCAATCGAGCGCCGTGCAGACCGCCGCCAATCAATGGCTGGAGCGGACGCTGGACGATAGCGCCAACCGGCGTTTGACGATTCCGCAAGCCTTCTTGGCCGCCGACGCGATCTTGATCTTGTTGCGGAATGTCGCTGCCAACCTGGTGGTCTATCCCCAAGTGATTGCGGCGAACTTGCAGGCCGAACTGCCGTTCATGGCGACGGAGAATATTCTGATGGCCGCGGTGGCCGCGGGTGGTGATCGCCAATCGCTTCACGAAGCGATTCGCCGCCATAGCGTGGCGGCCGCCGAACAAGTGAAATTGCACGGCCAGCCGAATGACCTGTTGACTCGTCTGGCGGACGACCCCGCGTTTGCCGCGGTCGATGTCCATTCGCTGTTGCGGCTGGAAGATTTCGTGGGCCGCGCCCCCGAACAAGTCGCCGAATTCAATGCGGAATGGGTGGAACCGATCCGGCAACGATACTCGCGGCAAACGGTCGAGTCGGCGGCGGTGAGGGTGTAGATTGCTTCGCCGTTAGCTCCAATTCTTACTAACTCGTACTCTTACTCGTACTCCTACTCGTACTCGTACTCCGGCTTCTTCGAGTACGAGTACGAGTACGAGTACGAGGAAGAAGAGCAAGAAGAAGCTTGGGCGAAGGGGGAGGGCGCTCGCCACTTGTCCGCCATTCATCTCAAGCACCCGGATCGACGAACGGGAGCGGTTCGCCCGTCAATTCGGCCAGGGCGTTGCCCGCCGCGCGTTGTTCAGCTGATTTCTTGTTCACCCCCCAGGCCGGGCAGAACTGTCGTTCGCCCATCACTGCGGCGACGGAGAACATTTTGTTGTGGTCGGGGCCTTTCGCGTCCATCAGCTGATAGGTCGGCGATTCGCCAAACTGCTTCTGACAAAACTCTTGCAACGCGGACTTGAAGTTTTTTTCATTTTCTCCCGCCAGCGTCTCCGCCAATTCCGCATCCAGTTGCCGCACGACAAACTCCTTGCCGGCGGGATACCCCCCATCCAGATAGATCGCCGCAATCACCGACTCGAAGACGTTCGCCATGAGCGAATCGGGGAGGACGTTTCCGCGTCGCACCCCTTTTCCCAGTTGCATGAAGCGATTGAGCCCGATGCGTTTGGTCATCCGGGCGCAGGCCGGTCGGCTGACCAATTTCGATTTCAGCTCGGTCAACTCCCCCTCACTCCGTTCCGGGAAGATAGTGTACAAGTGTTCACATGTGATCAAGCCCAGGAAGGCGTCCCCCAGGAACTCCAACCGCTCGTTCGACTCCAGCCGCGAGCCGCTGAGCGAGGCGTGCCGCAAGGCCGATTGCAGCAATCGGCGATCGATGAAACTGTACTGCAACGTCTGCTCGCACAGCTCCAAACGCTTGGCTTCTACGGCAGGGGGTTCGCTCGACAAGCAACGGGCTCCTTTAGGTTTTTGAAATTATTGTACGCAGGGAAAGAAGGCTCTCACACGGGGAGGGAGGCGGGAGGCTTCAACCGCAATCGATGTTGAACCGCCAGCCGGAGGCGTGCACGGCATTCACGCGCGCCACAAGTTTCAGATCGGATTAGCCACAAAAGGCACAGATGGCACAAAAGGCAGAGATTGATGCCCTGGCGGATTCAGCGAAGTCTATCCGGGAATTTAATTTCGTTGTCCCCGCGCGTACGCCTGCTTCAGGTTTTTGTGCCTTGGGTGCTTTTTGTGGCTATCCCTCCTCTGCCCGGTATCGTCGCGGCTCCTGCGCGTACGCCTGCTTCAGGTTCTTGTGCCTTGTGTGCTTTTTGTGGCTATCCCTCCTCCGCCCGGTATCGTCGCGGCTCCTGCGCGTACGCCTGCTTCAGGTTCTTGTGCCTTGTGTGCTTTTTGTGGCTATCCCTCCTCTGCCCGATATCGTCGCGGATCCTGCGCGTACGCCTGCGGCTGACGGTTAAACGTCCTTGGCCTTCGCTGTCTTCTTCCTTCGGCCTACAGCCTACAGCCTACCGCCTTCAGCCTCTTTCCGCGTACGCCTGCGGCTGACGGTTAAACGTCGTTGGAGCCTTTAGCCTCTTCTACCTCCTGCCTCCACACAGTCCATCGCGGCAGAATTCCCAATAGTCGCGGGCGACATCGCTCCAGGGCTCGGTGACTGCAGACGTGAGTGCCGCTGGCTGGTTCGGTTGCGAGAACTGATTCGCGGGGCCGGGGGCGGAATTTGATGGGATTGCATTGCTCCAACTCCCCTCCCCTGCCCCGCAGACTGGGACTTGGCGCGGAACCATCTTGCAGACCGTGACTGGCACACGGACAGGAACCTGGTGCGGTACTTGGACACAGTATTCCCGCAGTCGTTGAACCGGGATCTTGTCGTACGACGTCTGGTACACGATCCGAGACTGCGTCTGGGGGATCATGACCGTGTAGTTTTCGGTGCGGACTTCGCTGACTCGTTCGTAGTTCGTGCGGTAATCGATCCGAGTCCTCAGTTCCATTGCAGACTCCACATAGGGGACTTCCCGCGTCTCGGCGATTTGTTCGTAGACGGTTTTGGGCACCGAATACTTTTTGACCACCGGGACGATCACCGAGTAGGTCTCCGCAACGACATAGGGGACTTGGACGTAGAGCGTTTCCTCGTAGGTCCGCGATTTGACGACGGGGATCCGCACCGTGTAAGTCTCTTCCCGTTCGAAGGGAACTTTTTCCAAGTAGCTTTCGACGATCTCGCGCGTGATCGTCTTCGGTACGTTGACGACGTAGGGGACCTCGCGGTAGCGGGTCTCCGTGGTGAACTCGGTCACGGGAATCTGCCGAGTCCGCACTTCGCTGCGGACGCGTGGGACCGGGTAGCTGCGAGTCCGCTTTTCGTGCCGGCTGACGGTCAGGTTGACTTTCCGCTGCTTCGTTTCGACTCGGCTTTCGTAGACCGTGTACAGGCGTTGCCGCTGCCGAGTCTCATAGCGGACGCGCTGTACGGTGCGAGTGCGCGTCTCAGGCCGGAGGACAGGGACCGTGCAGGTGTAGGGAATTTCTCGCGTCTCGCAGCGGAGGGTGACGCGCGGGATCCGGGATTCGACGATTTGGGGGCACCAGACGCGGCGGCAGACCGTCCGGCAGGGAGTCGGCTCGCACGCCGCATCCCCTCCCTGGTTCGAGCCAACGTTGCAGGGCTCCTGGACAGTCTCGGTCGTCCAGTAGCCTCGGTCGCAACGAATCGTCTCGTAATGCGTTTCCGGAATCTGAATTTGGATCGTGCGGCTGGCCGAACGAGTCTCCGTGTCGGGGACCATCACCGTTTCGATCACCGGGACTTCATAGGGAATTGCGACCACTTCCTGGTAATGGTGGGTGATCTCCCGCGGGACCGGGATGACTTCGTTATAGGTTTCGGTCGCCTCCTCGCTGACCGGGACGATTTCCCAATACGATTCGGTTTTGTGGTCGGTGTAGGGGACTTTGACGGTGTATTGTTCCTCGATCAATTTGGACTGCGGCGTCTGGATCGTATACGGCTCGCGGCGCATCCGCGTCTCTTGCTCGTAGATCGTGTATTCGCGGGGGACATTCCGAGTCCGCTCGGCCAACTGGAAATCGGGGACTCGGCGGCTGCGAGTCTCAGTCACGTAGTCGACGTACGGCTTCTGGACCGTCTCCGTCCGCTTTTCCATCCGATAGTGGACGACATTTCGAGTCCGCTCTTCGGCTTCGTGCACGGTGTACTCGCGCTCTTCCTGGATGACCTTGGCGACCTTGCGGTAGACCAGTTCATTTCGGACTCGGTTGTACGTCACCGGCACCGCGTCGGTGTGCAAGAACGGTTGGCGGAGCGGGATCACTTGTTCGACCACGACATCCCGCGAGCGTTCTTCGGGGACCATCGTCACGACGTGCTGGGTGACCGGCGTTTGCCGGGGAACGCAATCGTATTCGGTGACCAGTTGATACCGAGTCTCGGGTCGGCATTGCGTCCGCCATTCGGTGCGGTATTCGGTCTCCCAAACGGGGACGTAGACGATGGCCATTTGAATCGCCGGCTGCGCCTGGCAGCCGCAACCGACGACTGCCGAGGCGCCGCAGGTCGGGCAGGCTGCGTGATTATGTGCCGACAACTGCGGTTGGGCGGCTGTCAATGGGAATGCCATGGCCGCGACCAGCAGAGCCAACGCCAGTACGACCTCGTACCGTGAACGATGGACAATGGGAACTGTCAATGCCATGGAACACACACCGCCACAACCAAACTCCGCGTTCGGCCGGGAGATTTTACTGAATGAAAGTGAATGTTGGGGGGAGATCGGAACGGACTAGCCCGAATGACGGCTAGAACTGCCCACTTCCTAGAGTAATTACAACCGCCGCGCAATCAACGACAACATCACGGTCTTGCCGGCCACAAACCGGAGCAAGCCGACTGCGAAGTCTATGGATGTTTAACCGTCAGCCGCAGGCGTACGCGGGAGCAGGCTGGAGGCTGTAGGCTGTAGGCCGTAGGAAGAAGGGAAAATTGCTCCGACCCCATATTTAACCGTCGGCCGCAGGCGTACGCGCAGGATCCGCGACGATGCCGGGCAGAAGTCGGATCGCCACAAAAAGCACAGAAGGCACAAGCACCTGAGGTAGGAGGCTGCGGGAAGAGAGAGTTGGCTGAAAAAACCCCTCGCCCCAATTTGGGATGAGCGGCATGAGTTCTCGAATGCTCCAACCTGACTCCCTTCTCCCCCGGCTTTGCGGGGGAGAAGGGTTGGGGATGAGGGGGCCGAACGGTATTGACGTAGGCTAAATACATTGCGCGCTCAACGGCGCTGGTCAACCGCGGCCCCCTCTCCGCCCGCATCCATGCGTGCGACTCTCCCCACGAAGACGCGGGGAGAGTGAAGGCAGGTTTTGGTCAAGTTCGCGGCTTACAAAGCCGCGGTACGATATTCGCGGCTTACAAAGCCGCGGTACGATATTCACGGCTTACAAAGCCGCGGTACGATATTCACGGCTTACAAAGCCGCGGTACCAACGAACTGCAAGAGTGGCTGACTTGAGAATTGACCGACGCTTGGCTATTCCACCGTTTCCAACACCAGCGTCGCGAATTGGCCGGTGGTGGCGTGGTTGAGCAGGACCGCGGTCTGGGCTTGGCCAAGCGGGCGGGCTTGGGAGGAGGCGTTGACCGGACAGGCCGGATCGAGGTGGTCCAGGTTGAGCGTAGCGGGGACGGTTTTCTCGCGGAGGGCCGTGATGCTGGCGACGAGTTCGACGAGCGAGCCCCCCGGGCCCAGGTTGCCGTAATAGCTTTTGGGGGCCCAGACCGGAGTCTCTGCCAGGCTAGCGCGGATCGCGCGGGCTTCGACGGCGTCCCCCTGCGGATCGCTCATGGCGTGCGCCGTGGCGAAGGCGACATCGTCCGGCTTGCGACCGGCGCGGGACAACGCGACTTGAATCGATCGCGTTAGCGCCGCATCGAAATCCGCGGATCGCGGCTG
>JBGSLW010000020.1:0-40355 GCA_041740495.1 Pirellulaceae bacterium | reverse complement strand
GCGGCGCGGTAGCGGTGGCCGGCCTGCAAGTCGTCAGCCAATTCTGGATCGTCCGCAAAGGTCTCGGCGCATAACTGAGCGGCTGCGCGGTATTCCTTCCCGAGATAGTAGCCCTGGAAGCGGTGGTTCAGGGCCCGGTCTGGAAGTCCCTTCTGTTGCAGCGCGTTGCCGAGGTTCGAATGCGATAAACTGTCGCCGGGTTCGATGCTGACGGCCGTTTGCAGGTGATGGATTGCCTCGTCGAGGCGTCCCTGGTCGGCGAGAATTCGCCCGAGATTGTTGTGAGCCCGAAAGAATTTGGGGTCAACCTGGATGGCCCTCTGGTAATCCTGGATCGCGTCATCGATTTGCCCCTGATCCGCCATGATAAGCCCGAGACTGTAGTGCGGCGCTGGATTTTCAGGGGCGAGGCGGGCCGCTGCCCGATAACACTCGACCGCCTTCGCTGCTTCGCCCTTGCGCCGCAAGAGGTTGCCGAGGTTCATGTGGGCACCAAGGAATTTGGGATCGGCCTCGATGGCCCGCTCAAAGCTGGCCTGGGCCTCGAAAAGCATCCCCTTGTCTCTCAGAACCAAGCCGAGATTATTGTGGGCGAGGGCGTAGTCGGGGTCGAGGCGAAGCGCGCGCTCATAACAGGCGACGGCGTCATCGAGCCGGCCCGCGGCCCGCAGCCCTACCGCGAGATTGTTGGTCATAACAGCGGAGTTGGTCCGGACCGCCAGCGCAGCGCGGAAATGGCCGATGGCTTCGTTGGGGTCCTGCTCCACCATACTTCTGCCCAAATACATATTGGCCCAGAAGTCGCCGGGGTACTCGGCAAGGACGCGCCGGTAAAGAGGGATCGCGTCGCCACCCCGATTTTCCAACGCCCGCCCCAGAGCGACAAGCAAGGACGGAGGCTGCCCCTCCACCGGAACTGCGGCGGCGAGCTCGGCCAGTGCTGTCTTGTCCTGCCATGCCTTCGGATCTCGAATGCGGTCCCGCCAGTTGTCCGCGTCTACGTCGGCCCTCCGCGCGACCTCGAGGCACCACGCTTGCCGGGCTGGGGTTGGTGCACGAGACGCCCAGTCGTCTAGCGCCGCGACAATCGAGCGGTGGACACAGGATGCGCGGATGCGCGCCGCGACCTCGACCGGGTCGGTTTGTCCGTCGGCCAGCTGCGCGTCGCGTAATGCAGTTTCGTACTCCTGGTCCGTCGGCACCGCGAAGGAAAGGCCGGCAACCGGCAACGTTTGATTCAAGCGGATTTCTTCTAGCCGCACCCCGAGGTCAAGGTCTGCCGCCAGCCGGTTGGCCCGGAGGCGAAGCGCCGACGAACCACTCTGCGCCAGCCGCCCTTCTGCTCGGTTGAGCAGGGCCCGCGCCTGTTCCCAATCCGACAATTCCGCCAGGTGCGCCGTCCCGTCGAGGTCGTCATGAACGGCGCGTGCGTTCGCCGCACGCTGGCGGGCCTCCCACCACCAACTTCCGACCATCGCCACGGCCAGCAGTGCGGCCAATGGGAGGGTAATCGAAAGCGCTGCGGCGGTCGGACGTCGTCGGCCCCACCGAAGCACACGGCCCGGCCAGCGAACAGGACGCGCCTTGATCGGCTGCCCTCGTTCGAAGCGGCGCAGGTCGTCGGACAGCGCTTGGGCACTGGCGTAGCGATTGGGCGGCTCTTTGTTCAGACACTTCAAGCAGATGGTCTCCAAGTCGCGCGGCACGCGTGGATTCAGCCGCCGCGGTGATACCGGCTGTTCCTTGACGACTTGGTGGAGCGTGGCCGAAGTCGTGTCCGAACGGAACGGAGGTCGACCCGTCAGGAGCTCGTACAAAATGGTCCCCAGGGCGTGGATGTCCGTTGCCGGCCCGATCGCGGCGGTGTCTCCGCGCGCTTGTTCGGGGGCCATGTAGCTAGGCGTCCCCATCGGAGTACCACTAAGTGTTATGCCTTCGTCGCCTTCCAGCCGCCGAGCCAATCCAAAGTCGGTAACTTTGGGCGTGCCGTCCTTGGTGACCAGGATATTAGCCGGCTTGAGGTCGCGATGCACGATACCGCTTTGATGCGCGACCTCGATCGCGTCGGCCAGTGTCGCCATCAGGATCGCAGCCTGCCGAGCCGGTTGAGGAACACCTCGAATTTGCTCGGACAAGTTTCCGCCCTCGACGTACTCCATCGTGAAGTAGGGCCGGCCGTCCACGTCGCCAACATCGTGGACTTGCACGATGTTGTTGTGACCCAGCGCCGCGAACGCTTGCGCCTCGCGCTGAAATCGCTCCAACTCGTCCGGCCGGGCGCAGGGACCGGCCAACAGCATCTTGAGGGCGACCGCGCGTCGCAAGCGCAGATGCCATGCCAGATAGACGACGCCCATACCCCCGCGGCCGAGCACGGCGTCCGTTCGGTAGCCAGGAATCTGCGGCAGGTCGGTGGGCTGAGGTAAGGCCACGATCGCGTCGGCACCCAGTGGTGTCTCCGGATCCGGAAACAAGGCCGCGAACGACCCATCAACGAGACGGAAAGATTTCCATCGCCGCCGGACTTCGGGAAGTAACTCCGGGCAGTCACGGCACACTTCTTCCGCGGTCCGACCCGAGTCGAGCATCTCCTCGAGGAGGGCGAACACGTCGGGACTACTGGCCATCGGCCCATCTCCTTAGGGCGAAACGGTGTCGCCCAACGACTCCGTGGGGCCTGGTGAGTCCGGACGTAAGTCGGCCAGCTGCTCCGCCAGTAGGAGGCGGGCCCGGTTCAAGCGCCGCTGAACCGTCTTGGCCGAAACACCGACCATGTTTGCAGCCTCGTCATGGGTCAGGCCCTGGATTCGGACGAGCTCAAAAATCTCCCGGTCTTCCTCTGGCAGGCCGTCGATTGCCTCAAACATGCGGCGAGCATCATGGCTGAGGCAGGCATCGCTGCTGCCGGGCGGGGCCGCAACACCCGATTCCGCCAAAGCAGCGGCGCGAGGCTGTTGATCTAAGCGGCGAGCCAGGTCATTGAGTTGCCACCGCATGTGCTGGTTGGCCAAAGCGAAAAACTGGCGCACGGTGTGGGGGCGGATCGTCCGTAAAGCTGTGAGCAGCCCCGCCACCGCGCCGTCGAGCAGGTCGTCGGTCTCCAGGTTCAATGGCGGCTCCGTTAGCCGCGGGTAGCTCTTCCGCAGGAGCGCAGCGCACAGCAGGCGCAGACGACCTACCGCTCGTTCCAGCAGTGCGCGGACGTGCGGTTCCGCGTCCGAGCCCTTCTGTAGCGCATCAAGATAGCCCTGGATGACGACCGTGGTCGGTTCCTCGTTCACGGCCAAATAACTCCGCAGAAATAAAGGTTTTCGTCAGTATAGCTGAATCGGTGTCCACCCGCCCCTCTCAGGAATACGGGACACAGATGACGGACACTCCACAAAGGCAGCAGGGGACTGGACAAGTGACAAACAAGGGGAGATTCCCGATGAGTAGCGCTTATCCAACGAACGGCGCTCCCAGGGCAGCGCCTGCGCTCCCAGGGCGGCGCCTCCGGCGTGACACGTTCCGTCCTTCACCCAGCGCGACTCGTTCTGCTCCAACCGTAACTCCATACAAATCCTTGCCTTGCGACGAATCGCATCGAAGTGAACTGCGCCGGCACAGCGCTTGCATTAACAAAGAGCAGGTAATCGCAGGAGACGGCGTAAGCGATGTTGCGAATAACGGTCTACCAAAAGCAGCAGGCACTCACGCTTCAACTCGAAGGGAGGTTGACAGGGCCGTGGGTAAATGTGTTGGAGGAATGCTGGCAGAGCAGTTTTGCCTGCCATCGCAAACCAATGCTCCGCGTCGATCTCGCGGGCGTAACCTTTATCGACGAGGCAGGTCAAGCTTGCTTGGCGGCCATGCACCGGGAGGGGGCCGAACTCATTGCCGCTGACGCTATGACGAAAGCCATCGCCGCCGAAATCGCCCAAGGGCCTCCTCCCCTGCACACGGAGGTCCGTAAGGGATTTGGTGCGAGTGAGGGCAAAAACGAAATGACTCTGAAACGCGTAACAAACCTAGAGAGGTGAAACCATGAATAGTTTGGAGCTGACAACCATGAAAAACTCGACCAACGATCGACATGCAACGCGAGCCAAGAACGTGGCTCTGTGGACACTGCAAATCCTGACGGCGGCCGCCTTCCTGATGGCCGGATTCGCCACGCTGTCGGGTTATCCCATGATGGTGGCGACTTTCGACAAGGTTGGCATCGGCCAGTGGTTCCGCTATGTGACAGGTGGCATCGAAGTCACATCAGCCATCCTGCTCCTGATTCCACGCGCAGCGCCCGTGGGCGCGGCGCTCCTGGTCTGCACGATGCTCGGGGCGGTCCTGAGCCATCTGTTCTTGATCGGCGGCTCGCCGGTGGCGCCCCTGGTCCTGTTGTGCTTCGCATCAATCATCCTGTGGGGCCGATTCGAGACCCTACAAACGTTGCTCAGCAGAATAACCGCGTTCGACATACGGACCTCGGGAACCGGGACCACTGCTACGAGCCCATCAAACGCCCGGTGAGCTCAACGTCGACGAAACCGATTCATTTCCATTCGAAAAGGCTTGTGCTTGATCATCCAAACACTTGAAAGGAGACTTCCATGTCTAAAGTGCTACAAAGCGTAATTACAGTCCTTTCCATGATCGCTGTTGTTTTAATCTTCATTCCAGCGGGGCTGTCGCAAATGCCGCAGTCTCCCTGGAAGAAAGCGGCGCCATTCCCCGAACCAGATGAAGAACTCTACAGCGTTGTCGCGGGCGGCAAAATGTACGTGATTGGCGGCTGGGGCGAGGGTAAGGCTCGGGGGGTCAACTACGAGTACGACCCGGCCACCGATAAGTGGACGAAGAAAAGGTCGATGCCACGTCCGGCGCATCACGCGGCACTGGCCGCGTACAACGGCAAGATTTACGCGTTCGGCGGCTTCGTCCCCCCGGAAGGAGCCCAGATCCCAACCGGCGGCGCATGGCAACCTGTTGACGATGCGTGGGAGTACGACCCGGCGGCCGACTCCTGGAAGACGCTGGCGCCACTGCCCGGAAATCGCGGGGCCGCAGTGGCCGTCGAAGCCGGCGGAAAAATCTACGTCGTCGGCGGCGCCACAACGGTCGAAGGGTCTAAGGATCCGTTCTTCGCGTTCTTCGGACCGTGTCGGGTTCTCAACAACAACGATGTCTACGATCCCGCCACGGACACGTGGGAAAGCCGCAAGCCAATGGCGGTGCCGCGTAATCACGCGTTCGCCGGCGCTGTCGACGGCAAGATCTATGTCATCGGCGGCCGCACCGGCCACGGGTTCATCCTGTCTGCCACCAACACGGACGTTGTCGAGGAATACAATCCCGTGGCCGACATGTGGAGCGCTCCAAGAGAGCGGATGCCGACGCCCCGCAGCGGTGGCGGCTACGGCACCGATGGCCGCAGGATCTATTGTGCCGGCGGCGAGGTGACGACCAAAGATCTCGTCGGCGCGTTTCGATCCATCGAGGCGTACGAGCCGGCGACCAATTCCTGGACGACGCTCCCCTCGATGCCGATGCCGCGTCACGGCGTTGCAGGCGCGGTGATCGACAATCGCTTTCACCTGGTGAGCGGGATGATTACGTCGGCCGGCGCGATGGCGATGCTCGACCCGAAGCTCGAAGTCCACACGGCGTCACACGACGTGTTGGAGCTGCAGTTCAAACCGAATCCTCCGACATCTGCGATCAGCGGACCGGGGGCACCTTCCGCGAGCCAATTGCAGTCCAAGCCGAATCCCCCAACATCTGCGACCAGTTCACAGGGGACGACTTCCGCAGGTCAGCTGCGGTCCAATCCGAATCCTTCGACGGTTGCAACGAACGAAAAGCGAGCGCCGTCCGCGAGCCAGACGAAGCTCTACACGCGCTACAACGTCAATAGCCCCCAAGGCCAAGTGATGCTCGCGAAGTACGCGAGGGCGATCGAGATCATGCGGCAGTTGCCGGACTACGATACCCGTTCATGGACATGGTGGTGGAATACGCATTGGATCAAGGGCCCCCCCGCGTTTCTATGGGAATTCGCGAGGAAAAAGAAAACTGAAGTCATCGCGTTACTCCCGCCTGAAAAGCAGGCCTTCGCCGAGGCCGTGTGGAACGGCTGCCAAGCTCACCCGCATAACCCCTCTGACCCTGAGCAATATCAACAGTGGTACTTCCTGCCGTGGCATCGACTCATGCTTTCTCAGTTCGAACAGACGATTCGCGAAGTGTTACAAGATGAGGATTTCACGCTTCCGTACTGGAATCCGGTCACCGGAAACCCCGCCGATCTTGTCCTCCCCGCCGTGTTCCGGGACCCGGGCACGACGCTATACAACGGAACTCGCTGGCCGTGGGTCAATGGGGGCGATCGGATCGACACACTCTGGAGGGATTGGCTCAGTCTGGATTGCCTTAACGAGAAGTTTTATATCGACTCGCCGACGGGTAGTCTTGGGTTCAACCCCAGGATGGACCAGAACCCGCACTTCTTCACTCACATCGCCATTGGTGGCGATATGGCGGACTTCGCCACAGTCGGCGGTGACCCGCTCTTTTATCTGCATCACTGCAACCTGGACCGGATTTGGGAAAGCTGGAACCGTCTAGGCAACGAAAATCCAACCGATCCCCGATACCTCGACCGCAAGTTCGCGTTCGGAGACAGGAGCAATAACCGCGTGGATCTGGCGGTCAGTTCAGGTGATCGCGTCGCGCAGCTCGGTTACGAGTACGACGCTTACGAAAAGGCCCCCCAACCACGGCCCGAATCCTTGCAAGAGGTTGGTGTCAGAGAAGCCACTATTAGGTCTCTCTACGAACGTCAGCACGGTGCCAGGGATGCACTGAACAACGCGCCGTCGAGCGAGCCTTCCGATGCGATCGACGTCAAGACAGCTGATCGCGCCGGAGATGCGCCGGCCACCGGGCGCGCGCTGGCCCCGGATTGGACCCTGACTGACGGATTCGGCAAAACGATCTCGCTCAGTGACTATGCGGGCCGTGACGTCGTGGTGATTTTCTATGAGGGCGAGGGATGTATTCGATGCCAGGAGCAGCTCAACAACTTCGCGACGAAAGTTCCGGAGTTTGCTTTACTCGGATTCGAGCTGGTTGCCATCGGCATCGATACGCCGGAAGACCTCAAAATCGCGCAGGACTCTTACGAGGAAGAGGGCGGCTTTGCCTTCCCACTCCTATCGGATGCGAAGCTCGACGTATTCAGGGCATATGGATGTATCACTCCTGACAACCAGCCGCTACACGGAACGTTTGTGATTGACGCGCAGGGCAACGTTCGTTGGCGGAACATCTGCAATCGGCCGTTCAACGACCCAGAAGCTCTGCTTGAGGAGATTAAGCAACTATTAACCGAAGTGGCCGCCCGGTGACAGTACGTCCTTGGCTGGCGCCCGCAACCGGCGCGGAAGGGGCGACGTGAATCCGTACACGGGGACACGTCGCCCCCGACCCGAGCGGAGCACCACGTCCGCCGTGGTCGCCGACATGTTCGGGAAGTGCGACGGCAAAAAGAAACCAATGCGAAAGCTGAGCGTCGGAAATCTTTTTACGCGATTCAAAAGGAGCAAGTCATGAGCACGAGTGAACTTGGAGAGCTGCTGTATACGGTGACCATGAACATCACCGGCATCAAGGAATACGGCGTCAGCTTTGCGGCATTGATGGCCGGGGAAGTGACAGCTCCAGCGGAAGGCGCGAGATTCGATGTCCCTTTCAAGGGCACAGCGGCCGGGCCGAAGCTGAATGGCGCTGCCCAAGGAATTGATTACGTTCGGGTCCGCGCGGATGGCCGCTTGGAACTGCACATTCACGAAACGATCAGAACGGAGGACGGGCAGAATATTTCTGCTCACGGTGAGGGAGTGGCCACTCCTCGGCCAGAAGGTGGCATCGCTGATGTCCGCGTCAACATGACACTGTTCGCTTCTTCAAAGGATTATGCGTGGGTAAACCACGTTCCGGTGAGGGGCGTCGGCACGATTGATTTCGCCGAGCAAGTCATTCAGGTTGCGGCGTATTCCGCCTGAGCTCGATCAGGGCTGTGGTGAACCATGAACTTCAAGAGATGGAGAAAGTTGATATGAGTATTAGTGAAACCGGACGATCCTTGGTGATCAATGACGACGGGCTGGACCTCATCTTCCGCAAGGCCAGATCACACAACGCTTGGCTGGACAAGCCCGTAGACGACGCACTCTTGCGACAGGTCTACGACCTGGCGCGGATGGGGCCGACCTCGGCGAACATGAGCCCCATGCGCATCGTCTTCGTGAAGTCGCTCGAGTCAAAGGAGAGGCTGAAACCCGCCCTTGATTCCACGAACATCGCGAAGTCTATGGCGGCGCCGGTCACCGCCATTCTCGGGATGGAAATCCGATTCTACGAACAGCTCCCCAAGCTCTTTCCGCACGCCGACGCCCGGTCCTGGTTCAAGGACCTGCCGAATGCCGTCCTGGAGTACATGGCTTTGAGGAACTCTTCCCTCCAAGGCGCCTACTTCATGCTGGCGGCGCGGGCCGTTGGCCTCGACTGCGGCCCAATGTCCGGCTTCGTCAACGCCAAGGTCGATGCCGAGTTTTTCGCCGGGACGACCGTGAAATCTAACTTCCTGTGCAACCTGGGCTACGGCGACGCCACCAAGCTCTATCCACGCTCGCCGCGCCTCGACTTCGAGGAGACGTGCAAGATCATTTGAGGGCGATGCGGCTACCGCGATTGGGATTTAATCTTCCCTAACAACAAACAGCGTTTGGCGGAGCAGTGTTTTGACACTCGAGTGGATCGAAGTGACGAACGAAGAATCCGACAAAACTGGAAGGATCTGATTATGAGCATGAACAAAACCAATACGATACTGACACTGCTGGTGCTGCTCGCGACGCCAATCGCTGCGCAGGACTTTGACCGCGGCAAGGTCGAGCGATTCGCAACGCTACCTGCGGGTGAAGCGTATCCCGAAGGGATATGCGTGGACCGCCAAGGCAATGTCTACGTCGTCACCGTGGCGGCGAACAAACCGGACACCGCCGGCGGAACGCTGATCGTATTCGATCGCAACGGGAAGCATCTGCGGACCGTCACGATCCCCAGCTCAACGACATGGCTACTTGACCTTCGCTTCCATCCGCACACGGGGAAGTTGCTCGTCATCGATTACAAAGGCGCAAAAGTCCTGAGCGTCGATCCGATGACGGGCGACTCGTCCGTGTTCATGACCGTCACCGGTAAGGACCCCGGTCTGGACGGGATGACATTCGACGCAGCCGGCAACCTCTACGTAACCGATGCGCACGAGGGCCTTATCTGGAAAGTCGGACCAGACGGCGGCGAGGGGACAGTCTGGGTCAAGAGCCCGCTCCTCAAGCCGACAAGACCCCCGCCCCCCATCGGCGCGAATGGCCTGGCGTTCAACAACAACCAGTCCACGTTATTCGTCCCCAATACGGCCAACGACACAATCGTGAAAATTCCGGTGACTCCCGGCGCGCCGGGACTCGAGCCCGGAACTCCCGAGGTCTTTGTCAACCGCGCCGGCGGTGGACCGGACGGGATCATCATTGATGAGCACGACAACCTTTGGATCGCTTGCAATCAGTCCAACGAGATCATCGTGCTTGAACCGCAGCAAGGACAGGTGATTGCCAAGCTCGGCGACTTCGGCGGGATCGACAAGGACGGCGCGCCCATCGGTTTTCTCTGGTCGAATAGCCTGGTCTTCCACGGCGACGACGTCCTGGTCACCAATCTCTCGCTCGATATTGGTGCGCTTAATTCGACCCTGCGAACGGTCGACGGACCGTGGGCCGCTCAGGTGAAGCTCCACACGGTCTCGAAAATCAAGAAGCGCCTACCGAATGTTCCGAAGTGATGCCTAGGTTGAAAGCCACTCGAATCTACATGGACCTTCAATTGATATCGAAGCGTCTATAGCTCAATTCGATAAAGGAGCCAGCGATGGCCACGAATATTGTCCGCTACCTGCAAGATGGTGTAGCGAAATGGGGAGTGGTGCGGGTTGATGGAATAGTCCCCCTCAAGAACCGCTACAACACGCTTGCCGACCTGATTGAGCGCGGGGAATCCGACTGGCGCGATGCATCGTTGCAACAGGCCACGGTGAGCGTCGCGGCAGTTCAGTTGTTGTCGCCAATTACCGCGCCGGCCCGCATTGTGTGCCAAGGCGCTAACTATCGCCAGCACATGATCGAATCAGGTATGAACCCTGACGCGAAAGCCTACAACATGTTTTTTGAGAAGGCCGATTGCACGATTAATGACCCGCAGGGCACTGTCGTCCGGCCCTCGCATGTACGCTTGCTTGACTATGAAATCGAGTTGGCGGTTGTATTCCGCCAGGAGATTTCCGGTCCTGACCACGTCGACGAAAACAATTTGCACGAATTCATATTTGGCCTGACCATCGCCAACGATGTAACCGCCCGCGACGTGCAGCTTCCCCAGATGCAGTTCTTCAAGGGAAAGAGCTATCGGGGATTCTGCCCGCTCGGCCCCTACCTAACGGTGCTGGAACCTGGAGATTTCCAATATCTGAGTCGATTAACCTTGTCACTTTCCGTGAACGGCGAGCATCGCCAGCGAGACTCGACGAAGAACATGGTCTATAGGCCGGCCGCATCGATCGAGGAGCTTTCGACCTTCTCCAACATTGCGCCAGGCGACGTCTTGCTCACCGGGACGCCGACAGGCTGCGCGCTACGGCTTCCGCGACCGTTCGTGCGGAAGTTCCTGCAGTTCGCGCTGCCCGAGAATCAGTTCTGGAACGCATTCCGCAACGGTCAATCGAGGCGTTCTCAGTACCTTCGCGCAGGAGATGTGATCACCGCGAGCATCCGGAGTGATGACGGGGTTATCGATCTGGGCGAACAGCGCGTCACGGTGGTCGACGCCCCGCCACGGGCAGCAATCGGAGCGCCAAATCGCCAGAGATCGGCGAAGCTCCAGCACCTTGTGATTTATGTCGACGACATGGAGCGTTCGCAAGAATTTTACACCCAATTGTTCGACCTCCAGTTCTCTGCACTGAACCATCCCGACAGCAGCGCCGCGATGCGCGTGGCCAGGCAGGAAATGCACTTTTTTAGCTTCGGTCGTTACCACCACGACCTCTGCCTGGTAAAGCACCATCGGCTTCAGATGGACAACCGTTCGATGATGCACTTCTCGATGGTCGCTCGCGATGCCGACACCTTCGATGGCATCGCGCAGCGGCTCCGACAAATGAACGTGCCTTATCGTGATGGACGCTTCATTGCCTCCGCAAAATCTGTCCCCGGCTCACGGGCCGTCTGTTTCCAAGACCCCAACAAACACTGGATCGAAGTTGTCTCGCGAGGTTAGCATCATGACTCCAAGTTTGTATGTGCCACCGAACGTCATGCCCCCGCTGGCCCAGAGGATGGCGCCGCTACTCAAGCGCCATTGGATACGCCAGTTGATCCTGTTTGTGCCAACGATAACTCGAAAACGGTTTTCCAACAAAACCGAGGACTACGGAGTTTTCAAGCCCTCACGAGTTTCGCACCTTGACCAGCTCGCGATCTACGTCCAGAACATCGAGCGCAGCTGCCGCTGGTATGAGCGGCTGGCGGGATTGCGTCACAGCCGCACCTGCGAGCTGGAGCCACATCCCGTTAAGCCAGGTTGGAATATCCGCTGTTGTTACCTGAGCGCCTCGGAACACAGCGAATGCCTGGTGCTCGTCGAAGAGTATGATCCAAGCGGGATTATTTCCGTGCCGTCAGGCATGAGCTTCCATCATTTCGCGATAGAACTTGAAGGAGACACGCTCGAGGATGTATTCCTGTTCGCGGAGCAAGCCCGCAGTGAAGGTTTCCAAAGAAATTACGGCCCGGTTCGTCACAACGGTAATCCGCCACACGGTGATGGCGAAACTGGTGGCAACGTGGCGGCCTACTTCTACGACCCGGACTATCACAACGTCGAGTTTTTCGCAGCGATGGACACGATCGAGAACTACCGCGAGCGATACGGAAGCACGACGGGGAACCAGCGCCGTTGAGCTATCCATGAATTCGACCATTCTCACGGCAATCGCGGCGGCTGGCGGGTCGCTGTTAGGCGCCTTGGCTACCATCGTCACCACCTGGATCACACTGCGTTCTCAGAAGGTCCTCGCCGAAAGCGAAGCAAAGCTCCGCAGACGCGAGGTGCTTTATGGCGATTTCATTACGGAGGCTTCGCGCCTGACCATCGAGGCATTAAGCCATTCGTTGGAAAAGCCCGACACGTTTACGCACCTTTACGGTATCATCGGCCGCATTCGACTGGTGGCCGCTGATTCGGTCTTGGCGGCGACCGACGCATGCTCGCGCCAACTCCTTGACCTGTACGCCAAACCGAACATGACGGTTGAACAAATCCGCGTCGCTTTCGAACGAGATCGACTCGACCCAATTAGTGATTTCAGCGTCGCCTGCCGCCAGGAGTTGCTTGAGATTGCCGATGGCGGCAAAGTATGGCGCTGATCGAGATCGTAGTCGTCTCGCCTTGCGACCCACTAGCACCGCAGGAAGCAGTTGGGGACAACTGCTCTACATTGCCTTCATCGCAGAACAGTTGTCCTCAACTGCTCTAAGGCGAAAACTCGTCTTAACGGAAGTCCCAACAAATCATCAAAAATCGATCTTCCCCCTGAGGCCTAGCACGACCGACGTGTCGGCACTTTCCAGGATCGGAGTGATCACTTGCATGTCTGTGGTGAGGTGAAACCAGGGCGTCACGCCGAAGCTATAGAACAACTCCACGCCGCGCTCGTCGCGGACAGGCACGATCGGCCCGATGTCATTCTTGAAGGAGTGGCTTAAGCTCAGGTAGTAATACCCAATGCCGAACGTATCCAATCTGCGGCTACGGATCGGGCTGCTGCCGCCTACACCACAAATCATAGACCAATCGATGGGATTTGGTTCGCCATCGCTGATCCCGACGTTGCCGAACACTCCCCAACTGCGTGTCGGATCCGTGGGGTCGACCCACAGCGCCTGGTCAAACAAATACGAAATCCACCACGAGCCGCGGACCAGGGTCGTTAGAGGGAGTCCTGGGGTCGTAGGCGGGTAAATGTTTATCGACTGGCGGTCCAAGATGCCATACTGCCCGGAACTGTAAGCTCCCCAAAAACTTTGATGCCCCGGCTTGCCGAAAAACATGGTTGGCAGGCTGATTGTGGGATAAATAATTGCCCCGTTGTCGAAGAGCTCATCCAAGCTGCTCGTGGTGGTGGCATCGTTGGTGTCGTATACCGTCAAGCTGGCCACGGGTTGACCATTCGCCAACACCGCCGCGCCAACGCCGAACGTCGCGTAGTTCATCGTCCTCCCTAGGATCGGGTTCCAGACAAGTGCGGCGTTCATGAATCCCGCATCCAACCCGCGCCCGGGCATGAACGGCTGTTGAATGTTGTCGATCGTGTTGATCTTCCCTCCGTATACAAGAAAGTTTTCCGAAAGCGCTTGCGTGAACTTTACGGCGGTGAGTGCGGTCTCACTTCCGGTGAGGACCGGATGTGCCCGCCCGATACTCACGGGCACTACCGCACCCGTCATGAAGTTCACCGATTCGCCGTATACCGTTTCGCCGTGCAGATTGACGAAGAACCCTTGCCACAGGCCGGCCTTTTGACCGTCGACGTTCACGATGTAATCGTTGCGGCCTCCGAACCGAAACGTCTCCTGGAGTCCGCCGGTGGCAATGCCCTGGTAATACTCGGTTGTGCTCAAGTCGAAGGTGTATCCGCATGCGCGGAAAAGCTCTCGCCGCCCGCACCAGTCGCCAGATAACTTCGGCCTGGATGTCAAGGGACCGCCGAACAGAGCAGGCTGCAAGTCATCGCAGATCGTGGAGAGCTGGGCTTCACCAACAGTGGGCTCGAGGCCGAGTGACGGATTGCCGTCAACGGTCAAGCTATCCTGAGTGACAGATGGATCTGACTCTTGAGCCAAAACGGCGGTGGCCCAGGTCCATGTCAGGCAGAGGACAACGACGACAAGGCAACGGCAACGCGACATTGATATGTTCCCCGCCGGCCGGTGCGCGAACGAATTGTAGTTACACCACCCCGAACGCTGCGAGTCGTGTCAGCAATGAGCCAAATTCCGCAAACATGGCCAGCGCATGAGGGAATTCGTCAATTCATTTGATCGGAAAACAGGAACGAGGGAATTAAGAAACCTTCGAGGTTTTGAGGGAAATCTGAGTGTTTTTGGAATCTGCCGCCGAGCAATGCGCCGCATGGGTTTCTTGGATTGGTTTCTTTCACGAAGAGATCGGCGCAAAAGTGCGACTTCTGCGTCGCGCCCGTTGCCGAGTTGCCGGAAACACAACGTCAACCAAGCCGGCAATCGGTGGGCACGCGCCGAGACTATCCCGCTTCCGTCACAGCGGCCGACGAAATTCTGCCAGCGAAAAATTCGACATCGAAGCAGAATCCTGGGACACGGCTTTAACAGCTCGCGGGAGGCGGATTGCAATGGCTCCACTGGCAATCGTCTCGAACATCGGGGCTATTCTCGGTCCCATGGGGGAATTGCGGATGATTTGCCGGTACAATACTTCGTGCGGTCACGGTACGTCTCCTGGGAGATTACAGGCGAATTGCCGCTTCAGCATTGGACGATCGATCTCGACTTCTGCTTACGATTTTAGGAGCGACTAATGAGTGACGCAATCGACAAGGCCCTACTTTTTGGACTGGGACTTGCAAGCCTGACCAAGGATGGGATCCAGAAACGAGTCGACAAGCTCGTCGAGCAATCCAAAATCACGGAGGCGGAAGGCCGAAAAATGGCCAAGGAATTGCAGGGCCGATCGAAGGAAGTGCGAATGGCCTTGGAGAACAAGATAGATGCAGTGGTCCACAAGCTGTTTGAGCATTTGGATCTATCGGAGATCATCGCCGAACGGCTGAAGGATTCGAAGCCTGCGCCCAAGTCAACCAAAAAGGCCAAAACAACCAAGACGGCTAAAACGGCCAAGAAGGCCCGACGCCCAAGTGCAAGCAAGTCGGGTAGCCGGTAGCGGTTGGCATACCAGGCAATTTCATGCAACTCCAATCGGCCGCCCAAATTCCAGGGGACGTCGCCCGCGTTTCGGAAGTCGTGCGGGTGCTGGTCAAGTACGGACTTGCGGAATGGCTCAAGGGCACTGATTGGGAGCCAGCCCGGCGAATACTCACCAGCCACACGGGCGAGTTTCTCACGGACCAGCCTATGGCCGCACGCATCCGGCTGGCAATGACAGACCTTGGCACTACGTTCATCAAGCTCGGACAAGTCCTTGGCACTCGGCCCGATCTGGTCGGGCTGGAAGTGGCTCAGGAGTTGAAGCACTTGCAAAGCGGAACACCGGCGGATCCTCCGGAAGTTGTCGTCGCGACGGTCGAGCGGGAACTGGGGCGGCCGATCGGCGAATGCTTTGCCGAATTCGAACGCGAGGCGATGGCATCGGCGTCGATCGGCCAGGTTCACCGCGCCAAATTGCCGAACGGCAGATCGGTCGTCGTCAAGGTCCAGCATCCCGGTATCGAAGAGACCATCCGCCGCGATCTGAATATCCTTTCCCGTCTCGCCGTGCTTGCGGAGCGACGGGAGGAATTACGACGTTATCAACCCGTCGCGGTGGTGAGGGAATTTCATGAGACTTTGATGCGCGAGCTAGACTTCCGCCGCGAGCTGGGCAATCTTCAGCAATTTCGGCAGAACTTTGCTGCCGACCGAACCGTCGTCTTCCCCAAGCCATACGCGGAGTTGAGTACCGGCCGCGTGCTGACGATGCAGCGTTTCATCGGGACCAGCGTAGGGGACCTGGCGCGACTCCATCACAGGCATCTTGATTGTGAGGCACTGGCCCGCCAAGGCGCCGGAGTATTCGTACAGATGATCTTCCGCGACGGGTTCTATCACGCCGACCCGCACCCCGGAAATATCCTCGTGCTGGCCAAGGGGCAGGTGGGAATTCTGGACGCCGGGATGGTCGGCAGGATCGACGACGAGTTGCGCGAACGCATCGTGGAGATTTTTCTTGCCGCTGCGGACCGCGATTCGACTCGGTTAACGGACGCCATCGCCGACATCTGCAAAGCGCCTGCCGACCTCGACCGTGGCAGGTTGAGCGCGGATCTGTCCGAGGCGATCAACCAATACGGCATCCAGGCGGTTAGTCGGTTTGATCTCGGCGGCGCCCTTACCGCCATCACCCGCATCTTGCATGAACACAATCTGGTGATGCCCAGCCGGTTTTCGATGTTGATCAAGTGCCTGGTGATCCTTGAAGGAACCGCGACCGCACTCAATGCGCAATTTAGTCTGATCGAATTGTTCGAGCCGTACCGTCACCAATTCCTGCTCCAACATTTTTCTCCCGAGGCGTGGTTGCGCAAGGCGAAGCGCTTGCGCCGGGAGTGGGGAACGCTGGCAGAATCCGTGCCTCGGGGATTCAGCAAGCTGCTCGAACAACTTCAAGAGGGAAACTTCGCCGTACGAATCAAACATCCACGGCTGGAATCGTCGGTCAACCGGCTTGGTTACGGATTGTGCACGAGCGCCCTATTGTTGTCGTCAGCGCTGCTTTGGATTAACAACGTTCCACCGACAATTTACGGTGTGTCCGTTCTCGGCGCCGCGGGCTACCTGATTGCCGCTTTTCTTGTAACTCGAGTCCTGTGGCTGATTCGCCGCTTGGGCAATTGAGTATTCCCAGTGCCTTGTTGCAATTGAGGATGGAGATCGGGGCCCTCTTGACAATGCCTAGTCGCTAGGAGCGGGAGGCCATATCTGCGCGGTTTCAAAATGGACAAGTGCGTCGGTCACATCGACAGAGGCGTAAGGGTTCGGCCCCATTTGTACGTTCACCTTTGTCGTTCACAAAACTGCACTTTAGACAAACGTCTCATACTTGAACTTGTACGTCTTCCGGTCGGCTGGCGACTATGCGGCCAGGCTGACCAGCTGGAGGATACGAGCCTGATAATCTGATCGTTCTAAGTCGTGGGGCAGGTCCGTCAAAGATTGTTTTCGCAACATTTCACGGATAATTCGCCGACGTCGGTCGGCGTGCGAGGGTCGACGATGGGGATTGTCCCAACTGCGATCGCTGCGGTCATCCATCACGACGATAAAGCCGGCTCGCGAACCGGCGACTCGAAGAAAACCGTTGCGCGGATCGAGCAATCGGCTCATTCCTTGAGCCCATGTCGCCAGCTCGCCAGTCAACGGCACTCGAGCCGCCTCGGTCCGTCGACGTTCCGGATTGCAGTTCTCCAACCGCCCCCGTTTGTCGTGACGCGACCGAGGAGACTTTTTTATTGCAAGGTCAGTTTCGCGCAGCGCTAAGACAGTTCGCTAAAGTGCGGTTACTGAACTCGGGAATCCAAAAACGGCCGGAGGCAAAACACTGCGGATGGGTTCGGGTATCGCGTTGGGATGATTGACCTTCGGCACTCGATTTTTCTTGGGGCCAAACCGATGTGTAGGTTGCAGTGTTTTTTTATAACCATGCCTTTTCTATTACTGGGCTTAAGTTGTGCACGGTCCGTGCCCGTTGGGAATGCCAATCCGACAAAAGGAAACGATGTGCGGGGGGAGAGTGACGAAAAGGCCCGAATTGACTCGACCAAGCGATCGGAAGCCCAAGATCCGCCTGCCTATCCTAATGAAATCCAAGATTGTCAAAATGTGATCGACAACTTCAATAGATACAGTAAGGAGTCGTATGGTGCGTTTCGTAAATCCGTCGAAAAGAATAGGGCGTTTTCGCATTGGACCGTTCGTCGACTTTCGGCTTTGACTGGCAAGCATCCGACCTTGTACGATGACAACGGAAAGTTTTATGATCATGACGGGTATTACTGCTTGACATACGAGAGCAAGCGATTGTTTTGCAGGATTTGGTTTACGATCCGGGGGAGCGAGGATTTTTCTCGTTCCAGTAACACCAAGATCATTAAATCATCGGCCTCTCTTCAGCTTGAGCGGACTGCGTTTACCGGAGGTTCCTCTGGACCCGCCCAGGATGGACGTATCAAAATCAATCAAGTGAATTGATCGCTTCTGTGCGATACAAGTGTTCACGGGATGGCACACGTTGGGCTCACTTTCTAGGAGGTCCGACCGGCTTTTCGGAGTGTGCTATCGCATTACATTTGCCAAATCAGCCGAAAAATCGAGTCGGACCCCCGGCTCATGAACGGTTGCCTGGAATCATCCTTGAAGAGACGTCGCGTTCAACTTCTACCATGCAGCTGACACCCCCGCGGGGAGATCGCGCGGTGTTGCATCACGACGTTTCTCGAATTCTTTGTTTAACGCCAAACCGAAGGCGCCGGCTCGGTCCGAACAGCAGCCCAAACGTGCCGGCGCCTCCGGCTTGGCGTTAAACGTTTTTTTGGAAAGCTCATGCCACCCAAACTGCCGGAGCTCCGGGCGCCTGGGAATACCGGAATCCTCCGGGAGCGTGCGTTTGGATTTGCCAGCATGTTCCGTCAACCCGCGGGTGCTCGATCAGGTGACTTTCTTGAAGATGCTGATCAGGAACAGCAGGATCACGGCGCCGATCGTGCCGCCGGCGATCTCGTTGAGCATCGGCGCGTTGAAGACATTGAAATTGCCGAATAGAAAACCGAAGAGCGCGGCCCCGACAATCCCCACCACGATATTCCCGACCAAGCCGAATCCCCGTCCTTTGACCAATTGCCCTGCCAAAAAGCCCGCAATCGCTCCAATCAAAATCGCTACCAACAATCCGCCGACGTTCATTGTAAATTCCTTTCCAGAAAAGGTTCAAAGCGCGACGAAATCTTTGTGTGGTTCGTGCGGTCAACCAGCCTCCACCGAAATCGGCTCGGTCCGATAACGTGGGTTGGGGTCAGTGCCCTGGTGCTATTTTCCGCGCGAACGAGAATTGGGACGCTGTGGGTCGATCCCTGTCTGCGGATTATATCACACGGCGACCCGTTCCGGCGCCGAATAAATATTGAATCGATCGGCCGCGGCGAATCCGATCAGCGTCAGATGAAACCGGAGAGCGGTCTCGACGGCCAGGCTCGATGGTGCTCCGACCGCGACCACCACCGGAATTCTCGCCACCAGGGCCTTTTGCAGGATCTCAAAGCTGACGCGACCGCTGACCGCGAGTATCTGTGCACTCAACGGGACGCGGTCGTCCAAAAGTGCTCGGCCCAACAGTTTATCGACCGCGTTGTGTCGCCCAATGTCCTCGCGCACCGCCCAAAACGCCCCCTCCGCTGTACAGAGCCCGGAGCCGTGGAGTCCACCGGTTTCCGCAAACGTCGGCTGAAGTTGCCGCAGGCGCCCGGGGATTTCGTGAATCAACCGCGGCGGGACTCGAAAGTCGGCCCCGTCCAGCGGTTGGACGCCCGATAGGGACAACGCCTCGAGCGAGGCTTTGCCGCAAATGCCACAACTGCTGCTGGTGAGAAAATGGCGTTGCAGACGACCAGGGTCAAACCGAGTCTCCGGCCGCAGGTGGACGCGGACGACGTTCCCAGTCGCTTCCCCTTCGGAATCGACTCCCCGCGATTCGATCTGTTCGATCTCGTTCCCCGATTGCAGCACCCCCTCGCTGTAGAGAAACCCGACCGCCAACTCATCATCGTGCCCGGGCGTCCGCATGGTGACCGAGACGATACTGAGCGTCCGCCGTTCGGCTGGCCCGTGCACGACGCGTATTTCCATCGGCTCTTCGATGGCAACCACATCGGTCCGCAGATGGGACTGGCCTTCGCGGTGCTGGCGGATGGAGACGGTTCGGTGAAATACGGCGAGGGGCTGCACGGCGGATGGGGCAGGGGGATGAAGCAGGGGGCAGTAGAGTGAATTCAGGGTCGGGTTGTCTGCCGCTGTTCGCGCATCAGGCGGCTATACTTCTCCAACGTTTTCCGTTCGCGGCGGCTCAAGCTGGCTTCGCCCTCGGCGTGGATCTTGGCCAGCAAACGATCGGCTTCCTGCTTCAATTGTTCATCCGGGTCGCGGTGGATCCTGACACGCGCTCGGCGGCGAGGGCGCCAATTCGCCAGGAACGAAAAGTTCCATCCGAAGCGAAAATAGAGTCCCGCCAGGACCATCCCCCCCACATGGGCCTGCCAACCGATCGTCGAATTGGGATTGAGCGAGTTTAACACCTCGAGCAACACAAAAAACAACCCCAGGTATCGCGCTTCCATGGGAATAATCCCCAGCAGCAAGACGCGCTCGCGCGGGAAATTGAAAACGAACAGCATGGTCACGGCGACCACCGCGCCCGATGCCCCGACTATGCTCGCGTTGGATCGCCCCGCCGCGGTGACCCACAACAGCCAACAGAGTCCGGAGAACAGCAGTGCCACGCAGTAGAATCTCAGAAATTCGGCCTTGCCGTAACGCTGCTCGACCTGTCGGCCAAACACGAACAGGCCGAACATATTGAAGAGGATATGCCAGATGCCGCTACGGGAATTGAGCGGAGCGTGAGCGAATCCGTACGTGGCCAGTTCCCACAGTTTCCACGGCTTCCAGGCCGCGTCCCCTTCCAAGGCCAGGTACGACATCAACAGTCCGGTCGCCTGGCCATCGGGTCGAGTGGTGAACATATCCAGCAGATAGATCGCCACGTTGACTACGATCAGCAGGACCACGGCGGTTTGCCCGACCCCTGCCATCAAGCCCCCTCGGCCTGACCGCTCATCGTCGTCCTGATAGTAACCTCGATCGTAGATGCCCATGCCAAGTCGGACGAAGTGAGTGCCTGCCGGAAATCGTTCACGACTCATCATAACGGTTCACCCGGGCGGAGGAAAAGGCAAGCCAATGCGGCTGTAAATCGAGACTCTGCTTGGATACGGGCGGAGGCGTGACGATCCGCGGCGGCGGTAGGGAGCGCCACATGAACCCTCCCCGGCCGCATCGCGCGTCCGACCCTTGCATGTTGGCATGTGGCTCCCGCGGGCAAATTTGAGATTTCACTTTCCGCGGGAGGGTGAAGTCGAATGCTGCATCGCCTCCAAAGTCGGAGGGGGGGTGCGCCGCCGCATCACCGACGGTAAAATGGAGTCAGCGCCGGAAGCCGGCTGTCCGCCGCGCCGTGAATGACACCTCTTCGTTTAACGCCAAGCCGGAGGCGCCGGCACGTCGCGATTAGCACGTCGCGATTAGCACGTCGGGATTGGCACGGCGGGATTGGCGTTTTGGGCGAAGCCGGCGCCTCCGGCTGGGCGTTCAACGAAATGCAGGGAAAATGGTGAACCAAGACTGCACGGCCTCGCCGGGGGAGCGAGCCACCTGTTCGCTGGATGTCATCAGCTTCGGTCGAGAACAATCGCACCGCCGTGAGCTTGCGGACGTTTCTTCGCTGCTGCAGTTGCTGGACCAGGAACCCGGCTTAATCCATTGGGTCAACCTGGACAGCGTCGCCGATGAGTCGATGATCAACGCGCTGGGCCTCCAGCTGAATATCCATCCGCTGGCCTTGGAGGATGTCGTCCACATCCGCCAGCGCGCCAAGACGGAGGAGTACCAGGGCTACCTGTTTATCGTGACCAAGATGGCGTCGTTGGTGGAAGAAGAACTGGTCACCGAGCAGCTGTCGATTTTTCTTTTTGCGAACCTGGTGGTCAGCATTCAGGAGGGGCGTCCGGGCGACTGTCTGGGCTCGATCCGCGACCGCCTCAAGGTCTCGGGGAGCAACCTGCGGCAGCGCGGCGCCGATTATCTGGCATATGCGTTGATCGATGCGTCGGTCGATAGCTTTTTCGGGCCGTTGCAGATATTTGGCGAGCAACTCGACCAGATCGAATTGCGGATGGAGTCCCCCGATCCGGCGGATGTGGTCTCCGAATTGCATTACATTCGCCGCAATCTGCTGACCCTCCGCCGCTCGATCTGGCAGCTCCGCGATTCGATCGGCGGGATGTTGCGGTTGGGCCCGCAGCTCATCCAGCCGGAAACCCAAGTCCACCTCCGGGATTCGCTCGATCACACCATCCAGATTCTCGAATTGGCAGAGACCTACCGCGAAGTCTGTTCGGATCTGCGCGAGCTGCACTTTGCGCAAGTCGGTCAGCAAACGAATGAAGTCATGCGCGTGCTGACAATTATCGCCACCATTTTCATGCCGCTCAGCTTCATCGCCGGCGTGTACGGAATGAATTTCAACACGCAGATCTCTCGGACGAATATGCCCGAACTGAACTGGCCGTTCGGTTACTTGATGGTTTTGGGGGTGATGGCGACGGTCTTCCTCAGCATGCTGGGCATGTTCCGCCACTGGGGTTGGCTGGGGAGGTCGAGGGATCGGCTGTAGCTGGAAAGCGCCCCACGAAGGTTCCCTAGCGCACGAACGATGCGGGGTCGCCCGGTTGCAGGTCGCGGTGCGAGTACGTATCGACATTGGCCAAATCCAAATCGCGCTGGAATTGACTTCCGGGTCGAATCCAGATCTCGCCGTCCGGGTCGGGTTGCTCCGTAACCGCTCCGTGGTGCCGCACCAGTTCCAAGATCCCCAGGAAGACTCCGATCATCGAGGACTTGTGCATGCCGACCTCGAACAGTTCCGAAAAGGCCACCTGGCCATGCTCCAATATTTGGGAATGCAGTCGTTGCAGGTGGACGTGGATCGGCGTTTCGTCGTAATAGATGTTCTCGTCCGGAGGAGGGACCTGGTCCCGTAGCAATCGCCCGAACGCGCTGACCAGGTCCCAAAGCTCGACTTCGTGGATCGGTTGGTCCCGCAAGTCGACTGGCCGCGCCGGCACATCGTCGGCGATCCGAGGATAGCACTGTTGCCAATCGCGGGAATGATCCTCCAACAACAGCGACACATCCTTGAACTGCTTGTACAGCAACAGCCGGGGGACCAGTTCCTCCCGCGGATCGCTGAACGCCAAGTCCGATTCCGGCTCGTCGCTAGGTAAGATCGCCCGCAGTTTGTACTCGACCAACATCGAGGCGACTTCGATGAAATCCCCCACCTGGTCGAGATCCAATTCGGACAACGTCTCGAGCGCGGCGAAATAGTCGTCCACGATCCGCGTCAACGCGACCTGCGTCACGGTCAGCTCGTGCTTCTTCACCAGGTGCAGCAGTAGATCGATCGGCCCTTGAAAGCTCTCCAGGGACACTCGGTAAGTTGCCAAGCGGAATTCTCCGGCGGGAAGAGCGTTTGTGCTACACGCAATAGTAGAACAGTTGTCCTCAACTGTTCGTCTTCGCGGTGAACCGAGCAATTGAGGACAATTGCTCTACAATGAACTGTTCGTCGTCACGGTGAACAGAGCAATTGAGGACAATTGCTCTACAATGGACTGTTCGTCGTCACGGTGAACAGAGCCATTGAGGACAATTGCTCTGCACGGTTATTTAAAATTTCGCGTCTGGTCGCTGTAGATATTGTAGTCGAAGGGTGGAATTTCGATTTTGGCGCGTTCGCCTTGCAATTCCAGCACCCTGGCGAAATAGACGAACGGCGTGTGCGCGTAGGCGCGCTTATTCTGGACCCATAAAACTGCTCGGTCGACCAAATCGCGCGGTATGTCCCCCTCCTCCACCATCTCCAGGATCAGCGAGACGTAGGCCTTTTCCGCGTCCAAACGGGTTTTGAGCATCGCGTTGACCTGCTGCTCGTACTTGTCCAGGTCGGTGATCTCGCGGATCGACGAAACGTTTTCCTGCGCCAGGCTCGGCGCGGAGAAACAGGCGAGACCCCAAAGGATGCCGATAACCTGCCAGAATCGCATAGGGATTTCCTTCCGATCGATAGACGTCGCCTTCGTGCTGGCGGACGAGCGACAGCATGTCCGCCCCACGGCGGAATGTCTGTACAAAATTCATCGGCCGAAGGACAAGGTCAACTCAGGTCGGAGATTCCCTCGGGGGAGTATTTTTCGCTCATCCAGTGGACCACCTTGGCGGGTTCGACTTGGAGGCGTTCGATTTCGGTTATCCGCTTCGCCACGCTTGCCGAGTCGACGCAGAATCCCAGCTCGAGCTGGATTGGATATTCTTCCCCGGGCGCCAACTCCAGGACGCGGCCCCGTTTTTCCTCGAAACTGCGAATGTTCGGGAAGTTGGTCCCCGGTTCCATCCCGGCCACATAGCCATCCTGTAATCCGCCGGTATCCTTCCAGAGCGTGAAATAAGGGAGTTGTTTGACGTTGTACCGAACGAACGCCGCCAGGTTCTGCTGCGCGTTGCACAACAGCGCCTCGGTCAGGTGGTGCTTGTCCGCGTAGAGGTCCATGAACATGCACTCCTCCGCGAACCCGGGGGTGGGACCGCGAAATTCCGACCACTGCTCGACGCCGTTGGCGGCGTGCACATCGCGCGGAGCGATTTCGTGTACCGGCGCCAGGAACCGAGCACCTTCCTCCAGGAGGGGAGGACCAAAATTGATGTGGTACAGCAACTGGCAATTCGCTTTTTGATCTCCGCAGTTCACGATCGTGTCTTGGAGGTGGATCGTGGCATGTCCACGTTGGACGCGGTACACCGTGTACAGCTCGAGCGTCCCGAAATGAAACCGGGCTTCACGGATGGAGGCGCGGACATCCAGCGTCCCGGCAGCCTGGTTCAACGCGATCTCCAGCGACTGGGGTGGGAGGTTGGCGATGCGCCCATGGAGTGGATAGCGGAGCCGTCCGACGTCGTCGAATTCGGGCGCGCCGCTGCTGGTCAATCCACAGCGGGTCAGCAACTCATCGAAGCCGTCCAGGAACCCGAAGCCGCTGGGATCGCGGACGGGGACGTACCGCGGGTGCACGGGCCCGGGCACGGGGGACTGCCAGCCGAAGGGAGTGCCGCGGTAGGCGGCTCGCCACAGCCCCATCCCCCGCCGCGGCAAGATAGTGTACACCAGTTCACCACAAGTGATTTCCAACAGCTCCAGTCCCTGCCCCAATCCGGAGTTCAACCGACGGAGCGTAAACCCCAACTCGGCGGTGCCGCCGGTCTCCAGCGTCTCCACGTTGGCTTCGCTGCCGATCAACGACCAGGTTTGATTGTTCATGAGGCGGATTCCGATTCTGAGAATTGCGGCGCCGCATGAACCGGTTCGCGGGGTTGGCGGCTTTCCTGGAAGGCGACCGATTCGACGTCCGCCACGGTCTGGGACTTGCGGGTATCCCCGACGATCCCGCCCGCGAACTCGACGTCCCCCAGTCGTTCGATCACGCGATATTTGCGGCGGTAATCGTGGTCGATGTAATCGACGAACCGCACGCGATAATCCATCCGCGGGCTGACCTCCTGCCGCAACATTTGATGCGTGGCGGGACCGATGGTCTCGGCGGTCGCCGGATCGCGGAGGATCATTTGCACCTCGAGTTCCCGTTGGGCGCGTTCGTAAACTTTAATCTCCAGGATGGCGTCGTGAAACTGGGCGTTGAGCCGATTGACGAACTGGTTGAAAAACGACGGATAAAACCGCTCCCCCACGTCGTTGAGAATGAAATTCGTGTCCTTCCCTTCGATCTGTGTGATCAAGCAGCGTTCGTGTCCCTGGGCGTCGGTATGCCAGGCCACCTGGGCGACGTCGCGCATCTTGTAGCGGATGAAGGGGAAATCTCCCAGGTGCAGGCGGGTCACCACCATCTCGGGCTGACCTTGGGCATTCGGTTCGGTCTCGACGTAGGCCACATTGGCAAAGACCTCCAGCCCTCCGTCGGCCTGATGGGCGATCTCGCCCAGTTCCACCGATCCGTAGGAATCTTCGACCCTGCTGCGGGGAAAGACCGCCTGAATGTTCCTTTTCTGGCAGTCGAAAAAAGTCTCCCCGCTGACGTTGATCAACGCCGGTTGGTGCCGCAGCGGCAATTTGCAGCGACGGATCGTGTGCGCGATCATGTTCATCGGCGAGGGGAAGACCAGCAGCAGACGCGGCTTGTAGCGATTGAGGTCGTCGACCAATCCGCGCACGACCTCTTCATCGATCTTGCTGAACAAGTGGTAGCGGAATCCCGTCAACCAACTCAGTCGGTTGAACGTGACCATCTCATCGATGTTGTACGTGTTCTGCGGGTAGAAGATCATCAGCCGATCGCCGGGACGCCAGCCCATCCGATACCAGCATTTGAAGAAGGTGAACAGCATCGAGAACATGTGGTGCTTGGTCATCCGGACCACCAGCGGCAAGGCGCTGGATCCCCCGGTCGCCATCGGCATCAGGAAATCGCCGCGTCGCAGTCTGCGGAGGGACTCCAGCGGTCGGCCTCGGACGTGCAATTCCATTTCTTCCGGATCGGAACGGTCCCAGGGGGGAGCCATAACCGCCGATCCCGCTTCGGCGTAATCTTGTTTGCTGAACGCGGGGAGTTGGGCGTACCCGGCAAAAAACACTTCGTCGGTGGATTGGGCGTGTTCGCTGAGAAACGATGTGAACTTGCCTCGAAAAAACGAGTTGTTCTGATCGACAGTTTCCAACAGTGTTTGCAAGTCTCGGCGGATCCCGGCTCGCACATCTTGCAGGCGATCTTCGACCACCACCTGACGAAAAAGCGGGTCGACTCCCAACCAGCGGAACAACGTGCGGTACAGGCTTCTTCGCATTTTCCTAGTTCTTTGCGGACGTTGGCGGGTTGGTCGACAGCGGTGTTCCGATGTGGCTGCCGCAGCCAGTTAAAAAATGAGCCGCTGGGCGCGAGCCTGCGGTTTCTTGCCGCGCTGGACCCCAAGAAACCGCGGATCGGTCGAGGCGACGATTTTAACGGCGGGTCTCGCGGCGGTCCAGTCGCGGCGCGGCAGGCCGGGGCCGCTTGAATCGCAACGCCGCGGCGATCATGATGGGGTACCCTCTTGAATCATTCGAGTCCAATATGCCAGCGCCGACCCGTCCCAATCCCTACGCACCCCAGCCTGCGAATTTACCCCGGCGTGGCAAAGGCGTCAGAACCGCCGGTTCCGGGCGTCGCGTTCCCGCGCGGCGCTCCACGCGAATTCTGGCCCATGGGATCGACGTGCTGATGTTCGTCGCCGTCGGGGCCGTCGGGGCCTTGCTGATGCTCTTCGCGGGGGACGTCGGCTTTTGGGTTGGATTGGGGGTCCTGGTGGTCGGTGCCCTTATTCTCATCGTGCTGCAGATCATCTTCTTGGTTCGGGGTTCGGCGACGATCGGCATGTATGCCATGAAGATTGATTGACGATTGCAACGCGAAGGGGTCGCGGAATTGGGGGATATCTCGAGACGCGGCCTGGTGAACTATCTGCGGCGCGGAGCGGGCGATCCGCTGCCCATGCACGATTCGTTCAACCATCGATAAACTTGCGGAATTCGCTGACGACCCGCGCGACTTCGGACTGAAGTAGTAGGCACTGTGGCGAGACGTCGTCGAAGTTTTCCGACTCGCCGGCCGTTTCAATTTGTTGGGCGATCGCCGCGGCCTGAGTCGCACCCAGATGGCGGAGCGCCCCTTTGAGCGAATGCGCCGCCCGCCGCAAGTCTTTGGGCTGCCGCTGATCGCGGGCGTTGCAGATGTCCTCCAGCATCGAGTGCGCTTCGTCGACAAAAACCTGCGTCAAGTCGCGGAGCAAATCCTGGTCGCCGCCGACCGTATCCATCGCGGCGGTCCAATCGACCGGGCTGTTAAGGGTTGCGGCGCTGGAGGGCTCCGCGGTCACCCGAGTGACGCCGGCCACGGTTCCCGTTGCTTCTCCGATCACGCTGAGCACGTGACTGATCCGGATCGGCTTGGAGATAAAGTCGTCCATTCCCGCCGCGAGACAGCGATCGCGATCGCCGACCAGCGCATGGGCGGTCATGGCGACGATCGGAATGTGTAGCTGGGTCCCCTGCTCGAGGGCGCGGATCTGCCGAGTCGCCTCGAGCCCATCGCAGCGAGGCATCTGCACGTCCATCAGGATCAAATCGAACTCGCCGTCCCGATAAAACTGCACTGCCTGTTCGCCATCTTCCGCCACGATCACGTGATGCCCATGTTTTTCCAGCAAGCCGACCGCCAGCCGCTGGTTGACGTGGTTGTCTTCGGCCAGCAGGATCCGCAACGGTTGGACTTTATCCGCGGGCAGGGATTCGTGATTCGCCGTTGCGTTTTCGGGTGGGGGCGCCAAGCCTCCCTTCCCCAGGGCGTGGACGACCGCCTCCAGCAGATCAGAGGGTTTCACCGGCTTCAGCAATTGCGACTCGATTTTCAGTTCGCGGCGCAACTGAAAATCTCCCTGCCGATTGCTGCTGGTCAGCAGGATGATCTTCGTTTCCACAAGTGCGGGTTGGGTGCGGATCCACTCGGCGAACTCGTAACCATCGTGGTCGGGCATGTTGACGTCGGAGAGGACCAGAGGGATTGGATCCCCCGATGCGGCCAAACCCTGCAACAACGCCAGGCCCTGTTTGGCGGAATGCGCCGAAAGCGGCTCCATCCCCCAGGCCGAAAGGGTCCTCTCCAAGATGCGGCGGTTGGTGGCGTTGTCGTCCACGATCAAGACCACCACCTGGCTTAAGTCGGGGAGTGGGGGCGCCGGGTGGGGCTCGCTGTCGACCGGGAACACCAAATCGAAATAGAAGCGGCTTCCGCGGCCGACTTCGCTCTCGACTTTCAGCTCGCCACCCATCAGGGCCACCAAACGCGACGCGATCGCTAGCCCGAGCCCCGTCCCGCCGTACTTTCGCGTGGTGGAACTGTCCGCCTGTTCGAATTCCTGAAACACCTTGTCTAGCTTTTCCGCCGGGATCCCGATCCCGGTGTCGATCACGGAAAACCGCAAGCGAGCGGAGGCTTCCAGCAACTGCAGGGGAGCGACCTCCAAGATCACTTCTCCGGCTTCGGTGAACTTGATGGCGTTGCTGACCAGATTGACCAGGATCTGCCGGATCCGCGTGATGTCCCCCACCAGGTGCGTGGGTATCCGCTCGTCGATCCCCATCGCCAACTCCAGCCCCTTGCTGTGGGCTCGCAGCGCCAAGGAGCGCATCGTATCGCCGATCCGCTCGCGGAGGTTGAACGCCTGCGGTTCGAGTTCCAACTTGCCCGCTTCGATTTTGGAGAAGTCCAGGACGTCGTTGATGATGTTCAGCAGCGCTTCGCTGGACTGTTGGACCATCTGCAGATACTCGCGCTGGCTCGATTCCAGCACGGACTCCAGGAGCAATTCGGTGATTCCCAGGATCGCGTTGAGCGGCGTGCGGATTTCGTGGCTCATGTTCGCCAGGAAATCGCTCTTGGCTCGGCTGGCGGATTCCGCCAATTCCTTGGCTTGCCGCAATGCCTCTTCCGCTCGTCTCCGCTCGGAGACATCCCAGAACATTCCCTGGATCCCCACGCGGCGGCCGGACGAGTCGGTGACGGGCGCCTTGAGGACCTCCACGTAAATCAAGTTCCCGTCGTGGTTGATATGCTCTTCGATATCGTGGAACGGAAGTCCGGTCTGGAGTACCCAGCGATCGTCTTGGCGGTATTTCTCCGCCAACTGCGGTGAGAATAGATCGAGATCGGTCTTGCCCACCAGCTCTTCCAACGATTTGCCCAGCGAGCGACAGTAGCGGGCGTTGCCGTAGACGATCCGTCCCTCGCGATCCTTGCGGAAAACGTTGATCGGGAGGCTCTCCACCAGCGAATGGTAGATCGCCTTGGCCTCTTCCAACTTCTGCTCGGTCGCCAACCGCCGGGTAACATCCTTGGCGATGCAGCCGATCCGGCAGGGAACACCGGACTGATCCCGGATCAGGCAGAACGTCCCCTGCATCACGCGGGATTCGCCGTCCGGCCGAATGATGCGGAAATCGCGATCGATCCGATCGGTATCGCCGCTCCCCAACCGCTGCAAAATTTCGCGGAGTGGATCTTGATCGTCATGGTGAATCGCGCCGATCCACGTGTGGTCATCGCCTGTCAGTTCACCCAGTGACCGACCGTAGATGTTGGGCGCGATGCTGTTGACGTACAGCAAATGCTGGCCGTCCAGGGAGACCGCCAACACCAGATCGTTGACGATTTCCAATAGGCCCGCAAAGAAATCAGACTCAATCATAGACGGCTGCGCCGTGATCCTTTGCCCGAAAGCCATCGCTTCATCCCCTCCCGCCCCGTAGGGTCGTACGGCAGGTCGACAGGCGTGTGCTGGTTCAAAGCCGCGGAGATCCGAGTCCTAGAGAGTGTACGAATTGCCGGAGCGGCAGGCAAGTTATTTTGTGGGGGGCAAGGAGGCGCGGCGGCACTCCTACCGGAGCACGACCACGCCCAACCGGCCATCGGTGCGCCAGGGATCGCCACCCCCGTTGTACCCCGTTCGATCGGAATGAAAGTTGTCGTCGAAATACGACTCGGCAGGCACTTCGGCCTGAGTCAGCGTCGCTATCACATGATCGCGCTCCCGGTCGACATCCGGTGCGATATGGTGTGTGACTTGCCCCGTGGTATAGCTCAGACCGATCCGTTCGTCGTACGTCGCGGAGCCATACCAGACCGGCTCCCCCTGGGTTGCGGGCTGAGGCGCCTTCCAGAATCGGACATGATGTCGGTGCTTGGGACTGTCGCCGACGGGCATCTCAAAGGCCATGTCTTCCTTGCGGCCGTAATAGAACAAGTTGCTGACCGGCGCCTGCGCGAACGACTCGCCCAAGACCGAATCGACCGCGATTTTGACGTCGTTCCGCAAGCTCAACGGATCGGCAGGGAACCAGCCTGCCGCCCGCATCCCGCGACGAAGCTGGGACTCGCTGCCGACGACGGCCAGGTTGATTGGATCCCCCGGATGTCCGTCGCCGGTGCGCGTCAGCCGGTTGGCCGCTGCGAATTGAACCGCCCGCCGATCGATCGTTCGCCAGGCGTCCGGCAACAACCAATAGGCCAGAATCAAATAAAGTGCGATCGACACCATGACCGCCTGCCCAATCATCCGCCGAAATGATTGGGGACGACCGAGCCGCCTCGAACCGGAAACCGAGCCGACGGGCAGTTCGGGAACGGACTTGTCGCCGGGCTCAGTCTTCGAGGTCATCGAGTTCAGCGGCTTTTTCAGACGATAGCTCGCCGCCGATCGCCGCGCGGAGCGCCTGGGCCAGGCTCGCGACCAGTGCATCGGGCCCGGCCAGCTTGAGGAAGTAATATTCGTCGTTGGCGTCGACCTCCGTAATCAATACGACGCCGATCACGCGGCTTCCCGGCGTGTCGATGGTCTTCTGCAGCATGGGAGGCCCGTCAGGCTTCTTGTACGTTCCGGAGATGTCGACCACCGCGTAACGCCCCAACTTGCAGGTACCGCTTTTGATGACGTGTTTCCGCTCCTCTTCGTGGAACTGATCGATCCAGCGCTGCACGTTGGCCTTGGTGCCGCCGGTGGAGTTGCCGAAGTAATAGACGACCAGCTCGGCGCCGTCCTCCCCCGACTTCGCTGCGGGAATTTGAAATTCGGCCGCCCGCATATTCGAGCTGGGTTTACCCACTTTCCAGTCGGCGGGTATCTGCAATTTGATATCCTTGGCCGCGACCTCGACGGTCTTGGCTTCTTCGTCTTGAGCGGCCGCCCCGAACGGCATGGCCCCACAGAATGCGATCGCCAGCAAAACCAAGTATCTCTTCATTTCTCTCTCCTCCAGTAAATTGACTTGTAAGCGGTCACGGGGCGAACAACAGAGTGGTTCACTTTGAGGGGGTTGAGGGGGTCAGACCCATTTTTCGGAGTTGGTGCACATTGCAGATTGCCCTTTCAAGCCGAAAAATGCGTCAGACCCCCGGCGCGTGAACGATTCCATGGATTTGGTACCACCAGAATAGCCCGAGACGCTCTGGGCGGGAAGGCTTGGGCACCGGGCAGATGACCTGTTGGCAACTGTTCGTGGTGACGATCGCCTTGGGAGGCTAACGTCGAGCGATCGCCGCGCCGGCGATCTGTTGGAAAATCAGCCGCCTGGCGCTAGCCTGCGGTTTCTGGACGGCGTAAACCCAATAACCCGCTGGCTAGCGCCAGGCGGCTAATCAGGCGAGATGCAACTAGAAGCGGAAAGTCGCCGCCAGTCCGGTAGGGGTCGGCATGCGCTCTTTGGGTACCACCACCACATCGCCGTGTTTGCTGAGCACAAGTTCAGCCAGGTCATCGAGCACATCGTCGGTGCCCGGGTCGTTGAGTTTGGAGAACTCCACGGCGCCGGTACCGGAATCGACCCGTCCACCGATTTGTCGATCGGCCTCGACCAACAGGGTGCCGACGCGACCTGCCACAGCCGACTTGGCGACATGCTCCACATTATCCGAACCCATTTGATGGGCGGCATTGGAGTTGAATTGGTCGATCAGTTCGTCCAGGCGGTGCAGGTAAAAGGGCTCGAAGCAACTCCAGGCCTCGGCCCGCAACTTCTCAACCGTCAACGCTTCCGGGTTGGCGGTGATCCCCTTGGCAATCAGGTAGGGGTTTTTTGTGACCGAGCGGAACGTATGGTGATGCTCTGCCAATGTCGCCAGGATCAGCGGCAACCGGGACTTTTTGGAGTGATGCTCCAGCACGCCGCGGTCGACGGCGCGGAAGAACCGCTCGCGATCGACGTCGACTTCCTCTTTCTTAGATCCTTGGCCATAGTGGACGGTGGAGCCGGTGCCTTGCCCCGTTGGCCGCGATGCGCGATGCGGTTCCGTCAATTCCTCACCTAACGCGTCGGTGATCGTCGCGGGGACCGGACCGAGCGGGACGGGAAATAGCGCATCGCGGTTCCCCTCGTACAACTTGGCCGAATGCATGGAGATTCCCAAGACTTGAAAGCGGTCTGCCGACTGCAAGACGCGAATCAGCGGCTTGACGTGGTAACTGTTCGCCACGACCGCCAACTCGGGCGGCGTCCGCGGCAAATCAAAAATGTGAAAGCTGGCGGCGTTCGCCAGAATCGCCAGCCCGGGAGTCCGATGCTTCCAGAACTCTTTGTCTTCCACCAAGGCCTCGAACCGCCCCAGCATTCCGCGAACGTCGCGCGAACCGAATTGTTGTTTCAACGAGTTTTCCACGTTGCGGAGCAGATTCTTGTAGCGAATCGGATCTTGCTGACTATCGGGATATTGGGCGTGCGTCGGTTGGTACAACGAGACACACGGCGCTTCCTGACGTGCCAACAGCTCCTGGATCCGACTGGGCTGAAACGGTCGCATAGGTTTTCCTTTCGCTTGTTACGACCATGATACCGCCATTCGCGGCGCTTCCCAATCCTGGGGAATCGCCGCGGCGCCCGCTGCGCACTTTTGCCGCGGGTGCTTGAGTCGTCCTTTGCGGAAATTCAGCAAGCACCCGCGGTGATCGGCAAGTGCGATTCCGCGCACCCTCGAGGAAAAAGGTGGAAGATTGGCGTCTTTATTTTTTCTTCCTTGTCACCGAAGCTAGAGATCGAACTCGGATCGCCCGAGCGTTTCCTTTCTTCGCCGGATACCTGACCGCATATCGTATGACCCACCGGCGATTCTCCGCCATCACGTCGTCGCTGCATTTTTTCAGTTCCGCAAGCCAGGCTTCACAGGTATCGAGGGCGACATCCAAATGGTCCTTGGCGATGTCGCCCAAATGGTTGGCGACGGACCGACGCACATACGGCTCCGGGTCGTCCTTGAGCTGGTCCAGCAGCGGCAGCGAAAGTTGCGGATCGGCTTGGAATTCGGGTAGGCGCATGGCCCACGGCAGCCGAGGCCGCGTTCCCTCGCTCACCAGCCTGCGGACGTGAGGATTGGCGTCTCGGGCCCAGCGCTTCAGAACCTTGAGGCACTTCGCGCGGTGCTGAACGAGGAACGGTCGGATGCTGAATTCGGCAGTGAATCGTTTCGTGATCTCGTAATTCGCGGCCATGCCGCTCTCGAAGTTCGCCACGCCGTAGACGGCAATCAGATGCGAATGAGGGAAGTAGAAGAACGGAGCCAGCCCGTTTCCTTCGGTCGGCACGAGTGGCGGGCCGAGCGACTTGATAAGCAACGGGGAAGCGTCGTCAAAAGACGCCGGTAACTGTTCGGCCATCGCGTGCGCGATCGCCAACGCCCGGTCCTTGAATTCGAGTTGGTCCAAATCTCGAACGGCACGAGAAATAAAACGCCGCTGGTCAAAGCCCGAGACAGCCGCCGCCAACGATTGACCGATCAGCACCACCAGGTTGCGGTCCATCAATTCTTTTAGTGGAACGCCTTGTCGAATCGCGGTCGGTGCGATGAATCGTTGAGCGGGGTGGGAATCCGCGTGGCGCTTGTTCATTTCCATTTTCCAGGCTATCGCGGTACTCGTTGGCTAAAAAAATCGAGATACGTAGTACACGATACAATCGCCCAAGTACGATGAACGCCATCGGCGAAAGGTCGAATGCATGTCTGGACAGAATATCTGACCATGAATATTCCGCCACAGACCGGGTTCGTGAAAATCACACCTGAGGTCGAAGATGCGGTGACCAAAAACCGGGTCCGCGTGGGATCGCGCGGGTCAACAGGAAACGTCGTAGCGCACCGGTGGCCCAGACTTCGGGACGATGACGACGGTTTCCGGCAGACTTGGGGGGTATTTCTCCAAACCGTTGTCCCGGCTGGCGACCGCCTACGTAGAAACGTGGGATTTCGAGCGGGTCGACAACAAAACCAAGGTGGCTCGCTCTTTCAAGTTGAACGCCGAATCGATGCTGCTGCTGGTGCTGCTCAAGTAAGCATTCTGGCTCGGTCATGGTTTTTTTTTCTGCCGGCACTTGACACTATATAGACAGGTCTGTATATTTTGGGCATGCGCCAGACACGAGCGAACAAGTCCGATGCCCGCCAGCGAATCGTGGAAACCGCCGAACGGCTGTTTTACGCCGAGGGGGTGCGGGCTGTCGGGATCGACCGGATCATTGCCGAGGCGGAAGTGGCGAAGATGTCGCTGTACAACCACTTTCCTTCGAAGGACGACCTGATCCTGGCCGTGCTGCAATATCGAGAAGCGAAGTTCGATGGCCTGTTCGAGAAATGGATGGAGCGCCACACCCGAGCCGGGATGGATCGCTTGGAAGCATTCTTCGCAGCCCTGAAAGATTGGTTCGAGAGTCCCGGCTTCCGGGGCTGTATGTTCATCAATTCTCGTGTGGAATTGGCGGACGCCAAGCACCCGGGCTCGAAGTTCTCGGCACGTCACAAGGAGCGATTCCACGAGATGCTGCGGGAGATCATCTCCGACACAACCGGTGCGAAGGCAGACTCGATGGCTCCAGCGATTGCCTTGCTGGTGGAAGGAGCGATTGTGACCGCTGTGATGGAGCAGTCATCAAAACCGGCTGACGTGGCCAGAGCCGCAACGATGGCCTTGGTCGCGAAGCCCAAGAAGAAGTAGCGAGTGACCTTTTTCTCTTTTTTTTGAGAAGCAATACAGACCTGTCTGTTTATTTTCGTGACCCCTGACCCCTGGAGATCGAATCATGCCCCCAACATCCTTGCACTCCCCAGAACCGACTATCGTGTACGGCAGTAGCCGCAAGCCCGATGCTGCCATCCCTCGCCCGGGCCTCGAACTCCGCAAGGGGCGTGTCGCCGTGGTCGTTATCGACCCCCAGAACGACTTCCTGAGTCCGCAGGGAGTCGCCTGGAGCGTCGTCGGCCAGAATGTCACCGACAACCAGACCGTGGAGAACATCGGCCAATTGTTTGCCACGGCCAAAGGACTCGACATTCCGCTGTTCATCAGCCCGCACTACTACTTCCCGCACGATCACAAATGGGAGTTCGAGGGGGCGTTGGAACGACTGATGCACGACATCAAGATGTTCGACCGACCGGGGCCGCTCGACACGAAAAGCATCGAAGGATCGGGAGCCGACTGGCTGGAGCAATACAAGCGGTTCATCAACGACGGCCAGACCGTTGTCTGCAGCCCGCACAAGGTCTACGGCCCTCAATCGAACGATCTCGTCCTGCAACTTCGCAAGCGGCGGATCGAGCAGGTGATCCTCGCCGGGATGTCAGCCAACCTCTGCGTTGAATCGCATCTGCGAGAACTACTCGAACAGGGCTTCGAGGTCGCTGTGGTCGGTGACGCCACGGCAGCGGCCCAGATTCCCGGTTACGACAGTTACTCGGCGGCAATCACGAACTTCCGTTTCCTCGCCAACGATCTCTGGAGTACCGCAGAAGCCGCTCAGAATTTGACCGAACTCAAGTAAACCCAAACCGCCAACAAACCCATTTCTCTCACTCTTTGCTCTAGGAGACTGAATCATGACTACCCTGAAAAACTCCGTGTTCACGCTGGCTTTCGCCACGCTGATTGCGTTTGGTGCAACTACCAATGCCGATGAGCCGAAGGCGTCCCAGGTCTTGCACCGGACGGTCAATATCGACGGACTCGACATTTTCTACCGGGAAGCTGGTCCCAAGGATGCTCCCACACTCCTACTGCTGCACGGCTTCCCAACTTCTTCGCATATGTTCCGCAACCTGATCCCGGCCTTGGCGGACAAGTACCATGTCGTCGCCCCGGACTACCCCGGTTTCGGCAACAGTTCGCCTATTCGGAAGACTCGGAGTGGCGAAACCGGGATCAGTTCCTTCGAGGTCGGGACCAGATTCGAGCGTTCCTGACCGGCAAATGGGAACGGGAACTCGACTACCGTCTCACGAAATCCTTGTGGAGCTTTACGGACAACCGAATCGCCGTTCGTTTCCAGTACGAGTACCACGATGCGGCTGGTCAGTGGTTTCGGGCTTACGGTAACGAACTTTGGGAGTTTGACGATGAAGGGCTGATGCGGCGTCGGGAGGCGAGCATCAACGACGTGCCCATTCAGGATAGCGAGCGGAGGTTCCGCTGGTCTGCTGCCGGACCACGACCCGCTGACGACGCCGGAATTCCAGCCGTCCGTTGACCATCGATACGCCCCCTGTTGACCAGACACCTGCAAGTTCGGAGGACTGCTGCCATGCGTTCTTTTTCCAGCGACATTGCTTTCACTCCTACGGTGAAGGCCATCCAATCCCAGAAAGGCTCCCGATCTGGCTATACCCGAATGGAATCTGGCGGGAGTTGGGAGACGACCGTAACCCCGGAACTGGCAGCGTTCCTCGCTGAACTGGATATGTTCTATCTGGGGACGACGAACGCCGAGGGGCAACCGTACATCCAATATCGGGGCGGTTCGCCGGGCTTCCTCCAGCCCGTGGACGAGTCAACCTTGGGCTTTGCCGACTTCGGCGGCAATCGGCAATACATCACGCTCGGCAACCTGTCCGAGAACCCGAAGGCGTTTATCTTCCTGATGGACTACGCCCGCAGCCGCCGCATCAAGCTGTGGGGCAACGCCCGTGTGGTGGAAGACGATCCGGCGCTGCTCGACCGACTGCGTGATCCTGCCTACCCCGGCAAGGTCGAGCGGGCCATCTTGTTTGAGATCGAGGCGTGGGACGTGAACTGCCCGCAACACATTCACAAGCGGTTCTCGCAAAATCAGGTCGCTCCCGTCATTGAGCAGTTGCAGGGCCGCATTGCAGAACTCGAAGCCAAACTGAAGGCTCTCGATACGAATGGACAAAACTCGTGAGCGAAGACCATCGGTGGCGTGTTGTCCGAGGAAGTCCTGCAACTTCGTCGGGCATGAGAGAACACAGTCGATACAATTACGGCACTTCACGCGACGCTATCGGGGGAAGGTGGAGCTCCCAGTGATCGAGGAGTTGGCCGAAACGCAGTAGAATCGCATGGACTTGTTGAACACAGCGGTGTACTCGGCGGCTGCGGATATCGGAATACTGAGTTCAAGATAAATAAACATGATCGGAGTACGGCTCCATGAAGGCCCTGACGGAGTACCTGACCATGAACGTCCCTGCCAAAATGGCGTTCGTGAACATTACGTCCCAGGTGGAGGAAGCAGTCAAAAAGAGTGGGGTCAGGGAGGGGATCGTCCTGATAAATTCGATGCACATTACCTCCTCTGTTTTTGTGAACGATGACGAATCGGGGCTGCACCACGACTTCGGAAAGTGGCTGGAGGGGCTGGCGCCGTTCAACCCGGATCCGGATGTGTACCATCACAACCGGACGGGGGAGGACAACGCCGATGCGCACCTCAAGCGGCAAGTCATGGGACGGGAAGTGGTCGTCGCCATCACCAACGGGAAACTCGATTTCGGTCCGTGGGAGCAGATTTTTTACGGCGAATTCGATGGTCGGCGCGCCAAGCGCGTGTTGGTCAAGGTGCTGGGGGAGTGAGCCGGATTTCCGCACTGCGGGCGTGGCCGGGGAGCCCTTCGAGCACCGCGAAATCGCGCGCATCTGCGGCCAATGCGCGGGCGGCCTGTTCGTCGTCCACCGCCAGCCAGGTTTGCGTTCGCATGAACGTGGCTGCCGAGAGCCCCGAGGCAAACCGGGCGGTCCCGCCGGTCGGCAAAACGTGGTTCGGGCCCGCGCCGTAATCCCCTAAGACTTCGGCCGACCACTCGCCAATAAACAAGCAACCGCAGCCGCGCATGCGATGGCGCAACGACTCGGCGTCGGCGAGGTGAAGTTCCAAGTGCTCCGGTGCTAATTGCTCGCAAACGGCGAGAGCATCTTTCGCGTTCTCCGCGACGATCGCGAATCCGTTTTGCAACGCTGCAGAGGCAGTCTCCGCGGACGGGAGGTCTTTTAGCTGAAGCTCCAACTCGCGGTTGACGGACTCGTGCATCGCACTGCACGTGGTGACCAGAATCGGCCGGGCATCCCGATCGTGCTCCGCTTGGGCCAGCAGATCGGCGGCAATCCAGGCCGGGTTCGCGGTCTCGTCGGCCAAGATGACTAGTTCCGATGGTCCGGCGAGCATATCGATCTTGACGTCGGCGGAGACGATCTGCTTGGCCGCGGTGACCCAAACGTTGCCCGGTCCCACGACGACGTCGGACGCCGGAACCTCCCCCGCCCCATAGGCGAGCGTGGCGATGGCGTGGGCGCCCCCTGCCGCCAACAAGCCGTCAACTCCCGCCACATGAGCTGCGGCCAACATGATCCCGCGTGGGGCCGGGCACGCGACCCACACCGATTCGACCGCGGCGGCTCGAGCGGTCACCGCCGTCATCAACAGGCTGGAGACCAGCGGGTACCGTCCGCCGGGGACATAACAACCTGCCGCCCGCAGCGGATGCCAATCCCAACCCATCCTCGCGCCGGACTCCGACCGTGCCACTCCCCGCAGGCTGTCGCGTTGCAATTCCGCGAATCGACGGATGCGATCGGCGGTTCGCTGCAGAAGTCCTTGGGTTGCCGCGGGGGTCCGCGCCCAGGCTTCCGCAAAATCCGCAGGCATCCACACCCAGCGTTCTGAGCCGGTCCTATCGAGTTCCCGAGACCAGCGGATCAAACCGTCCCACCCATCTCGGCGAACGGAATCGACGATCTCCGCAGCCCGCGCCAAGACATCGGATTCGGTCGCCACGCGGCGGGAATTCGCTTGGATGGCTTGTGCCCTGGTCAATCGCTTCAGCATCGTCGTCAAACTCCCGGGTTGGGTTTGGCGTCGCCAGGTCGCCGCGACACAAGCCATCGTCGCCGCTCCAGCTCGGCAGCCACATCCTGCAGCGAGCCGCCGGCGATCGTCAGTTTCGCCAGGGCAAAATAGATCAGGTCGGCCGCCTCGGCCACCACCTCGGCAGTCGACTCCGCCGCCACCAATTCCCGAGCTTCCTCCACGATCTTGGCGGCCAATAGCTCGGGCTCGCGCCGAAGGCGATTAGTGTACGAATGTACAGTATCGTCACTCAGGCGGCTGGCGATCGTCTTCGCCAGGGCGGGAAAACCTCGGTGGTCTCCCCAGCACGTGTCGCTGCCGCGGTGGCAGAAACCGGGGGGGGCCTGTTCGACGGTGAAGCGCAGCGTATCCCGGTCGCAATCGAGGTCTATGGCCAGGAGACGCTGCGTGGCGCCGGACGATTCCCCCTTGATCCACAGCCCGCGGGAGCGGGAAAAATAGACGCCGCTGCGAGTTTCGATCGCCCGCTGCAGGCTCGCTCGATTCGAGTAAGCCAACCCCAAAGCCACACCCTGCGAATCGACGACGACCGTCGGCCACAGCCCATCCGGACGGTCCGATCGGAGGGGTGCGGCGAACGCGTCGACCAATTCGAGTCGATTCTCGTAGATCGCCATGCCGACTTGGGCATCGCCGCCCCAGGCGTCCAGCTGGGCGATTTCGTCGGCGGTAGTGATCCCGCCGGCGATGGTAACCCGGCGGGGAGCCGCCGCCTGGATCAGTTGCCGAGCCCGCTCCAGGTGCGTCCCGCCCAGCTTCCCCTCCCGCTCGACAAACGTGATCAGGAACCCGCCGGCGTAGGGTTGGAGGGCCTCGATCCGTTCGAGCGTCCTCTGGCCGGTCGCCGTCCGCCACCCTTCCACCACGATCTGGTCGTCGACCGAATC
>JBGSLW010000019.1:0-2375 GCA_041740495.1 Pirellulaceae bacterium | reverse complement strand
ATACTTCCACTTCCAAATCGCCGTGCAAGTCGCGAGCCCACTCGACGAGCCCCCGTCCGATCCCGCCACGATGAAAATCAGGATCGACAAAGAGCCCGCCGATTTCTTTTCCAAGTAGTGCCACATACCCCACGACTTGCCCGTCCGACTCCCAAACCCAAGTTTCCGCATTCGGCATGTAGAGTTCGCGGATATTCTGCCGCTCTTGCTCGAGAAATTCCGGACGAAGAAATGGATGGGCCACGGCCGACGCCCGAGCCCATACGTCGATCACCGCCCCGCAATCGTCGGCGTGGTATCTGCGGATCATGCCGATTCGACTCCAGACTGGACCAGGGTCACTGAACTTGGGGCGCCGGAAACTTGGGGATATCCTACGCCGCGAGCTCAAGCCAAGGCCTCGTTACAAGGCGGTGACCTGGGAATGCCCCGAGACGGCGACACACATGCGTATACTTGGATTGTAGGGAAACGGCAGGCCGTGTCCAATTTGAATCGGTCCATCGCAATTCAATCGAAACGCATCGATGAGTTCCCAAAGTGCCTTCACCCGATTGGTGGCCGCGGCTTGCCTTGCCCACCTGATTGCAGGGCAATGCGCCGTTCGCCTCATGGCCGGTACCCAATCCGGCACGACGACGACTGCCGTGGACGGGTCACGCGACCTGAGTGGCGAAATCCCGGCCGCGGCCCGCGGGCACGCCGCTGCGGACATTTCCCGGTCGGAAAACGACCGATTGCCCAATTCATTTTCTCATTGGAATCAATGGCGTGGCCCAGCCGGGACGGGAGTATCGCACGATGCTAAGCCCCCGGTGGAATGGTCCAGCACGCAGAACATTCGCTGGAAAACCGAACTGCCGGGGAATGGGCATAGCTCGCCTGTCCTCTGGGATGACCAGGTGTTTGTGACGGCTGCTATTCCAGTCGGACCCCAACTCGCCCCCCGGATGAGCGGTCGCCCGGGCGAGCACGACAACTTGCCGATCGACAGCAAATATCAATTCGTTGTGATCGCCGTGAGTCGTCGCGATGGAGCGATACTCTGGCAAACGATTGTTCGTGAGGAAGTCCCCCTGGAAGCGGGGCACCGCACCGGTAGTTTGGCCTCGGCCTCCCCCGTGACCGACGGCGAGTTTGTCTTTGCGCATTTCGGGACGCACGGCATCTATTGCCTCGACATGCAGGGACGCCTCGTGTGGGAGCAAGATCTCGGGGCAATGCACACCAAACATGGCCATGGTCACGGTTCATCACCGACACTTTACGGCGATGCATTCGTCGTGAATTGGGATCACGAAGAGGGTTCCTTTCTTGCCGTGTTCGATAAACGAACTGGGAAGATGCGGTGGCGCAGAGAACGCAACGAAGACACCTCGTGGTGTTCTCCCATCGTCATTGAACGCAAAGACCGCGAGGGAATAATCCGTCCGCAAATCGTGGTGTGCGGTACCAACCGAGTTCGCGGGTACGATCTCGACTCGGGCGCAATTCTCTGGGAATGCGGCGGGATGTCCTCCAACGTCGTGGCCACGCCGGTGTACGCGAATGGAATGTTGTACGTCGGGAGCAGTTACGAAAAGAGGATCCTCATGGCCATCGACCTGGAGGGCGCCCAGGGGGACCTTACGGACACCCGGCACGTGGCATGGACTCGCAGCCGCGGGACGCCCTATGTCCCATCGATGCTGCTGTACGATGACGTCCTCTATTTTGTAACCCATTACCAAAACATCATGACGCGCGTGCACGCTCCCAGTGGCCAGGATCAACCTGGCGCTTTTCGACTCGGGCAACTTGGAGATATTTACGCGTCCCCAGTCGGTGCCAATGGCCATATCTACGTGACCGACCTATCGGGAACCACGCTGGTCCTGAGCCACGAACAACCTCAAAAAACGATCGCGGTGAATCGACTCAACGAATCCGTCAGCGCGTCGGCGGCCATCGAAGGAGATGAGATTTTCCTGCGTGGGGAAACGCATTTGTTTTGTATAGGGAACACAGGCGGCAAGTAGACGCCGATTGCAAAACCTGACGGCACCCCTCACCCTGCACTCTCGCTCGCAGCGTCGTCGGCCTATTGGGCAAATGCCGCTCGCTCGCCGAGCGGTTCGTTACGCTTCCGGCTAAACTAAGCTCGCCCTTGCACAATCTACTTCACCCTCCCGCGGATCGTGAGGTTTTCCGTTTGCCCGCGGGAGGGTTGGAGTTCGACCGCAGCGTCGTCGGCCTATTGGGCAAATGCTGCTCGCTTGCCGAGCGGTTCGTTACGCTTCCGGCTAAACGTAAGCTCGCCCTTGCACAATCTACTTCACCCTCCCGCGGATCGTGAGGTTTTCCGTGGGCCCGCGGGAGGGTCGGACGCACGACGC
>JBGSLW010000018.1:0-3103 GCA_041740495.1 Pirellulaceae bacterium | reverse complement strand
GCTCCGCGTCGTGACGGCTCCCCCCCGCGTCGTGAAGGCTGCCCTCCCCCCACCCCCCACGCCGGTTGTTTTTTATTCGCTCCAGTCTCCTCGGCGAGGTGCGATCGGGCGATCCGCAGGGCCCGCCCGACCACCCTCTATATTGAGCGCCCTGCTGGCGCTGGTATGCTATAGCCACCAACCGATCAGCGGAATCGGACGTGATGGGCTCAGCGGCGGCGGAGGCAAGACTCGATGCGGAATCGCGCGGTGCACTGGTACGAAGGGATGTTTCTCCGGCCGCAGCACTTCCAAGCCGCCGACCGACATTGGCAGGAGCTGATTGGGCTCTCCGACCAATTCGATCACGCCTACAACTATGGTCTGGTTTCGATCGAGATCAACGAAAAGGCGTTGGCGAACTCGCAACTGGAAATCGTCGGCTGCCGTGCACGGATGAAGGATGGCAGTGTGATTTCGTTTTCCGCCCAGCACGTCGACCGGCTGGATTTGCGGGACGGTCTCCAGGGGCCCGAAGATTTGGAAGCTTTGTTTCTGAAGCACGAACACCTCACGGTGTATCTGGCGATTCCGCATCTGGTCGAGGGTCGGCCCAACGTCGCCCCCACGGGTACTCCGGCGAACGCCCGCTACGTGGGATACTCGCTCGAATGCGACGATGAGAGTGCCGGCGGCAATCGCCAAGAAGTCGGCTTTCGCGACGCCAATTTGCGTGTGATGCTCTCCACGCAGGAGCGCGATGGTTACGACTGTTTGCCGATTTGCCGCATTCGCCGGCCTGCCGGCGGGGATGGCAAACCGGTTCTCGATAAGGAATATTTCCCCCCTTGCCTGGCGATCGACGCCTGGCCCGACCTGGGAGTCCATGTGGTCCGGGCGGTCTACGACTTGATCGGCGAACGGGCGACCGAGTTGAGCCGGCAGATCACCGATCGCGGCATCAACATGTCCAGTCAACACCCAGGCGACTTGGAAAAGCTGTTCATGACGCACGCCCTCAATCAAGCGTTGGGGACGCTCTGCTGTTTGGCATTTTCGCGAGGGGTCCATCCCTTCGTTGCGTACACAGCCTTGTGCGACATCATTGGGCGGTTGGCGATCTTCGGCAAGAACGTGCGGGCCCCCGATTTTCTGAAGTACGACCACGACGACCTGGCGACCATCTTCAAGTGGGCCCAGCGGCAGATCGAAGCTTTGATCTACGCGTTGCAAAAAGACGAGTACGTGCAAAGGTACTTCGTGGGCGCCGGGCGCGGCCTGCAAGTGGCGCTCGAGCCCCCCTGGTTTAGCCACGAATGGGAATGGTTCATCGGCGTCGACCCCGGACAGACGACGCCCGAGGAATGTTTTCATCTCTTGGCCAGTGGGAAAATCGACTGGAAATTGGGGAGCACCGACCAGATCGATTTCTTATTCCAACAGCGGGCGGAGGGGGTGCGACTGCTGCCGGTCAAACAGGTGCCGCGGGCCTTGCCGGTGCGGGGCAACTGGATCTACTTTTCGATTTCGCGGGACAACGATGCCTGGAAGCAAGTCCAACTGACCAACAGTCTGGGGATGCGGGTCAAGGAAGAACAGATCCACAACCGCAACTCGCTGCAGGGTCAGCGGAAGATCATCATCCACGCCGACGGCAAGCTGGTGGGACTGGAGTTTGCCGTGTTTGCCGTCCGCACGCGGATTTGAGAGGTACGAGACTGCGATGACGCCAGGATTTGCCAAAGCTGTCGATCCGATCTTCTTGATCGTGCTGGATTTGCTGGAACGGATCGAGCAGAACAAGCCGATTTCGATCAATGAGGAAAGGAATCGAATTCAAAAGCGGATCGACAACTCGGAAATGATGTTGGGGAACACGCCCGATTGGGAGTTGGCCAAGTATGCCTTGGTCTCCTGGATCGATTCGATGCTGATCGGCTCTCCCTGGAGCGGCAGCAACTGGTGGGAGAACAATCCCCTGGAGCGGACCTACTTTTTTGGGCGGAACGCCTTCACGCAGTTTTTTACCAAGGCCAAAGAAGCGTCGATGCTGACCAACAAGGACGCGTTGGAAGTTTTTTACTTGTGCGTCGTCCTGGGGTTTCGCGGTTTCTACAACGAGCCGTCCGCGGCACAGTACGCCGGCCAGATGGGACTGCCGCCGCGATTGGAAGAATGGGCCAACCAGACGGCGGCGTCGATCCAGATCGGGTTGGGACGTCCTCCCATCGAGAACTCGCCCATCGTCGGCGACGGGGCGCCGCCGCTGGAGGGCCGTGCGCGTTTGATCATGATGTCGCTGTTCGGCACGGCGTTGATCGCCGCCGCCGTCGCCTACGCTATTTTTTGTTTTCCGTATATCAACCAATCCCCGCCATAACCCCGTCGTTGGGGGGGCCAAGTCGTTGGGGGACCCCTTTTTTGTGCGTGGGACGCCCCCATCCCGCATTGGCCGACTCCCCAACCGCCATCTTCCGCCTGAGAGGCATTTGCCATGATGAGCTTGATCGCACGGCTGTTAAACATCACCGTCACGCCGCTGCTGAACTTGATCTACTGGATCGGCCGGTTGATCCCGGGCCTCAAGAAGATCCCGCGGATTTCGGTCCCGTTCCGCTATGCGCTTTTGAGCTTTGTCGCGTTGCTGCTGATCGCCGGGATGTTGTTTGTTCGCTATCGTTTCGCCGCGCATAGCGCATCGTTCGATCAGTTTCTCAAGCATCCGTTTCTGGTCGGTGGATTGTTGTTGGTTATCCCAATCTGCGTCTATTTCGCCGTGAAGATGCTGATCCAGGGATCGGTATCGAACTTTCCCGATATCGATTTTGCCTGGAGGCAAGGTTTGGACGCGTTGAAAGCCAACGGAGTCGATGTGACCCAGACGCCGATTTTCCTGGTTCTGGGGAACCCCGACCATACCACGGCGCTCAATATTCATCGCGCCTCGCGGATCAGCATGAATGTCAAACAGGTACCGGAGGGCCCGGGTGCCCTGCATTGGTATGCGAATCAGGAAGGCGTGCTGTTGTTTCTGACGAACGCTTGTTGCCTGTCGAAGTTGTCGGCAACCGCCAAGAATTTGGCCGAAGCGGGCCGCCCCGCCCCAGGACCGGCGGCGCCGCGA
>JBGSLW010000017.1:0-10450 GCA_041740495.1 Pirellulaceae bacterium | reverse complement strand
ATCCCTGAGCCGGCGGGGCTGTCGATCGTCAAACCGTGTTTCTGTCGGGCGGTACGATCGCGAGGCGATTGCGACCAGGCCGACGCCGCCAGATTTCGCCGCGGCCAGAAAATCCTGGTGTATTGCGAGGTCGAGGATGCCGCGCGGCAGGCTGCCGCGGAGAAGGTCGAACCGCGACGAGTGCAGTTCACCGGCAGTCTGATCATCAAGAATCGCGACGGAGGCGTGGTCCACGAGCTCTCCTACGCCGCCGGAGAAGACTCGACGCAGTCCGCAGAGTCTGCCGCGTATGTCGTGTTGCCCGCTACGATCCCCGCACTCCCACCCGGAACCTATCACTTGTATATCGGGTTGGCGGATAAGCCTACCGGACAATTCGCCATGTCCGCCGAACCACTCCCGTTCGAATTGGTGGCGGACTCACCGAGCGCCGCGCCACGCCGATAGCTGCCCACCCTTCGCCGCCCACAAAAAGACATGTTGCCGCTTGTTGCCACCGCCCTCGTTTGCCTGGCTGTTTGGCTGTTGGCGGCGGCCCAACGTGGCTGGATCGGACCCGCATGGCATCCATCGGCCTGGACCGACCGGCTCCCCTGGTTGGCATTCCTGGTGGTGGTGATCGGCGCGGTCTGGGGCTACGAGTTCTGGAATCGCAAAATCGGCCCGCTGCCGGTCACCATCGACCGGTTGCTGTGGGGTCTGCTGATGCTGGAGATGTTCCGGCAATGGTCGTTGGGCCGCTGGCGGCTGCGACCGCTGCAACCGGTGGATTGGCTGGTGCTGGGACTGTTTCTCACCTTGGTGGTCAGCACGTTAACGCACGACTTTCGCGACCGCGACAGCTTGCCTCTGTCGCGTCTGCTGTTTTTCAATTTGATGCCGTTCGGACTTTATCTGGTCGCCCGTTTTGCACCGCTTGCCGACCGGGATATGCGGGCGATCTTGTGGGGCACAGCGGGGTTCGGGGCCTATCTGGCGCTCACGGGAATTGCGGAATGGCGGGGGTGGAATGCCTGGGTCTGGCCAAGGTATATCGTCGACCCGAACTTCACGGAATTCTACGGCCGAGCCCGCGGGCCTTTCCTCAATCCGATCGTCAACGGAACGTTCCTGATCGCCGGATTGATCGCGGCCGCCTGGTGTGTTTCCACCACCGATCTGCGGAGGCGATGGTGGTGGATGGCGGTGATCGCGGCATCGCTGCTGGGGATCTACGCGACGCTCACCCGCAGCGTCTGGCTGACATTGATTCTGGTGGTCGCCGGCGCGGCATGGTTGTTCGTCGGCACCCGCGGGCGCGGATTGCTGCTGATCGGCGGCACGCTGGTGGTGGCCGGACTTTTCGCGGTCGCAGGTAGCAATCTGAACTCGTTCAAGCGAGACAAATTCGTCAGCGAAGAGGACATGTCCGAATCGGCTGCTTTACGCCCGTTGCTGGCCCAAGTCGCCTGGCGGATGTTCCTGGACAAGCCGGTCGTCGGACATGGCTTCGGTCAGTATTCGGCGGCCAAGCGGCTCTACCACCAACAAGTCACCGACGAACCGCTGAAAAAAGTGCTCCCCTACATGCAACACAATGTCGTGCTCTCCTACCTGACCGAGACCGGCTTGATCGGCGTACTTTTGTTGGTCGGGATCTGGGGCGCCTACGCGCACGCCGCCTGGCGACTGACGCGAGTCGCCTGGGGGCGACCCGCCGGCATGATCGGTCTGGTCGGCGGAGCGATTCTGGTCGCCTACATCGTCAACGGCATGTTCCACGACGTCTCGATCATGCCCGCCATCGGCTCGCTCTACTTCCTGTTTCTGGGATTGATGGCAAATTTGACCTCACCACAGCTGCCATTGAGCGTACAGCAGCACGTACAAACCCAGTAGTCCATTCGTCACGGCGTGGGCCATCACGCAATTCCAGAAACTGCCGGTGCGGACCATGAGCCAGGTGATCAGGCTAAACCAAGCCGCCGCGGCTAGGGCTTCGGCCGGATGGGTCAGGACGCCGTAGAGCGTCCCCGCCGCCAGCGGCCAGAAAGAAAACTGCGAAAACGATTGCCGCGGCCAGTCGGGGTTCTGAAAATAACGCATCAGAAATCCGCGCAGAAAAAGTTCCTCCGCCAGCGGCACAAGCACGACCAGCAACGTCAGCCGCGCAAACAGGAACAAACCCCTACCCAGCGGGGCTGGAAATGCCACGTACGGGTCGAAATGGCTGCGCGTCGCGGCGACTTGTGCTCCCCAACCCAATCGCGCTGCGAGCGTCTGCTCGAGCCCCACCTGGCAAAGGCCGATCCAGAGAAAAAAGCCAACCACGCCGACCGGAATCGCGGCGAGACTTACATTGCCTGCAATCCGCCGATACGTGGGAGCAAAATAGACCAACATCCCGCCGACGATCAACAACTTCAACCAAACGAACGCCAGGTAGCGGTGGGTCTTGGCGACGGCCGACCTCGATAGTGGGGCAGGGGACTGTCGTTCCGTGACGGAAGGCCCCTGGTCCACGGCGGTCGTCGCCGCCGGATGCGAAAACCGATCGTCCCCGGAGAACTTCGGCTCGAAGGTGCTGATCAACAGGAAGACGACCAGGGGCGCAACGAAGGCCATCGTCAGTCGAGATTCAGCTTCCGCCATCATTGTCCGCCAGCCGCCCAATTCGATCCGGAGTGCGGTCATGGTAGCACACGCCAAAACCACCGGCGCTATCCACCGACCTCCATGAGCTATAATCGGTTGCACGCTGTCGATCGAATTAACTCGTTTCACGAGGCGAAAGCGGTACGAATATGGCAAGTCTTCACAGCAAACAACGGCGGCAGAAGTCCTTGACGTACCTCGGCCTGGTGATCGGATTCGGTCTGGTCTCCGCTTCGATCGCCTGCGGGCAATCGGCAGCCGAACACGCCGCTCTTCGCAAAAAAATGGTCGACCTCTATGTCCGTGGGGCCGGGGTCAAGAACGAACGGGTCCTGACGTCGATGGAATCGACTCCGCGACACGAGTTCATGCCGCGCGATGTGCAGTCGAAGGCGTACCTCGATGCCGGAATCCCGATCGGCGAGGCGCAAACGATCTCCTCCCCGTTTATCGTGGCGTACATGACCGAATCGCTCGATCCGCAACCCGATGACAAGGTCTTGGAGATCGGGACGGGGAGCGGCTACCAGGCCGCGGTTCTCAGCCCGCTGGTTCGCGAGGTGTATACGATTGAAATCGTCGAGCCGTTGGGACTGCGGGCCGAGCGGACTTTAAAGCGACTGAAGTACGGCAACGTGCACGTCAAGATCGGCGATGGTTTCTTGGGCTGGCCGCAGCACGCTCCTTTCGACAAAATCATCGTAACCTGCTCGCCCGAATCGGTTCCGCAGCCGCTCGTCGATCAGTTGGCCGAAGGGGGCTTGATGATCATCCCGGTCGGCGAGCGGCATCAGCAGACATTGACGCTGATGCGGAAAAAGCAGGGCGAGCTGGAAACGGAGGCGTTGCAACCCACGCTCTTCGTCCCGATGACCGGCCAGGCCGAATCGGATCGTCACGTCTTGCCCGACGCGACGAAACCGACGCTGCTCAACGGCGACTTTGAAGAATCGCTTCCCGAAAACGGTCATGTCCCAGGCTGGTATTACCAACGACAAATCGAAGTCGTCCAAGATCAACTCGCACCCAACGGCCTGCACTTCGTCCAGTTCGAGAACAGCGAACCGCTGGCCCCCGCCCACTTGATGCAAGGGTTCTCGATCGATGGAACTCAAGTGAAACGACTCAAGTACTCCGGGGCGGTTCGTTGCGACAACGTGCGGCCGACCGAGTTCAACGATCTGCCGATGATCGCGATTACCTTCTACGACGAGGATCGGCGCGACCTGGGGACCACGTACCTCGGTCCGTTCCGCGGGACGATGGGCTGGCAGCATTTTCAACGAGAGGAACGGGTCCCCGAGAAAGCTCGGGAGGCCATTCTCCGCATCGGCCTGTTCGGCGCCGTCGGTCGCGCCGGCTTCGACGATCTGCGCATCGAGCGAGTTGACAAGTAAGTTGCTGCGACTCCTTTCGTCATTCCAAGCCGAGACCTGGAACCCAGTTGTGCAGGATGCCAGTTTCGTGGACACGCGCGTGGATTCCTGCCTCCGCAGGAATGACGGTGTTGTGCCAGTGCGGTCATAAGTTGTCGTGCGGCGTCGTTTCTGGTTGAATGGAGGGCCTTGAACGCCCCGCCGATTTTCCCGGAGATGATCATGCGCACCGCCGGCTTGACTTGGTCGTTGTTTTTCCTTTTGCTCGCTGCCATGGAATTGCAAGCTCAAACCGCTTACCGCCTCCCGCCCCCCGAAGTCGTCGAAATCATCGACGCGCCGGTCGAACCCGCGGTTAGCTTCAGCCCGGATGGAAAGTGGCTGCTGTTGATCGAGCGGCGGACGATGCCCGGAATCGAAGACGTCGCCCGCCGGATGCTGCAGTTGGGTGGAATCCGCATCGACCCGGCGGCCAACAGCGGATTCCAAGTCGACTTCGATCGCGGTCTGCTGTTGCGGGCGCTGGATGACCCCAGAACGGTACGGATTCCCCTCCCTGAGGATGCGAAACTTTCGTCGGCCTCCTGGTCGCATCATTCCAACGCGTTTGTCTATACGCTGGTGACCGACGCCGGTACCGAGCTGTGGTGGGTGTCGTTGAAGTCGCCAACCGAACCGCGGCGGCTGACCGATCGACTCTCCACGGTGTTGAGCGGATATGCCTGGTCGCCCGACGGGGAACGCATCCTCTGTTGTCTGGTTCCCGAAAACCGGCGCGCCGAGCCGGCTCAGCCGCCGCGCCCCTTGGGCCCGAACATCCAAGAGTCCAGCGGCAATACGTCGCCGACTCGCACCTACCAGGATCTCCTGCAGAATCCGCATGACGAGGCGATGTTCGAGCACTATGGGCGCACCCAACTGGCTTGGATCGATCAGCGCGGCGCCGTGCAACTGCTGCGCCCCGAGCCGGCGATGTTTGCCGACGTCGAGATCTCGCCGGACGGCAAGCACCTGTTGGTGACCACGATCCAGAAGCCGTTTTCCTACTTGCTGCCTTACAGCGGGTTTCCGCAACAAATCGAAGTCTGGGACGCCGACGGCAAATTGGAGTCTGCGGTCGCCGACATTCCGCTGGCCGATAACATCCCGATCGAAGGGGTGCGGCTTGGCCCGCGGAGCGTCTCCTGGACCTCCAGCGATCCGGCAACGCTGCACTGGTTCGAGGCCCTGGATGGCGGCGACCCGCGGACCAAAGTCGACTTCCGCGACCGCCTGGTCCGGTTCGCGGCTCCGTTTGACGGTGTGCCCGAGGAGTTGCTCAAAGTCCAACATCGCGCGGGGAATCTGGCCTACTTTGCCGACCCCAACCTGTGTGCCGTCAGCGACTACGATCGAGATCGACGCTGGATTCGCACGCAACTGTACGACTTCTCGGCGATCGACGCCGAACCGCGAACTTTGGTTGACCGCAGCATCCGGGACTCGTACGGCGACCCGGGCCGATTGGTCTCGATCCCGAACGCGGCTGGGCATTCGGTCGTCCGCCAGGATGGCAACTGGATCTACTTTGCCGGAATGGGCGCCACTCCGGAAGGGAATCGGCCATTTCTGGATCGGCACGATCTGGCGAGCGCGGAGCGCGACCGACTTTGGCGGTGCGATTCGGGAATGCTGGAATCCCCGGTGCGGATCGTCGACGGCTCGCCATTGGAAAAACCGACGGTGATCACCCGTCTGGAAAGTCCCACCCAACCGCCCAACTACATTTGGCGCGATCTCCGCAACGACCAAGAGAAACGGCTGACCGATTTCCCCGATCCAACGCCGCAGATTCGCTCGATCCGCAAACAACTGGTCAAGTATCAGCGCGCAGACGGCGTACCGCTTTCGGCGACCTTGTATTTGCCGGCGGATTACCAGGAGGGGACGCGGCTCCCTTTGTTGATCTGGGCCTATCCGTTGGAATTCAACGACCCGGACACGGCCGGACAGGTCACCACCAGCCCCTTCCAGTTCACGCGGATGGCGGGCCTCTCGCATTTGACACTGCTCACGCAGGGGTACGCGATCATGGACAACGCCACCATGCCGGTGGTCGGCGATCCGGAGACGATGAACGACACGTTTGTCCAGCAGATCGTGGATTCGGCTCAGGCCGCGATCGACAAGGCGGCTGAAATGGGGGTCGCCGATCCCCAGCGCGTCGCCGTCGGCGGGCACAGCTACGGCGCGTTCATGACCGCGAATCTGCTGGCGCACTGCGATCTGTTCCGAGCCGGCATCGCCCGCAGCGGCGCGTACAACCGGACGCTCACCCCGTTCGGATTCCAATCGGAGCGGCGACCGTTCTGGGAAGCTCGGGAGATCTATATGAACCTCTCGCCGTTCACCTACGCCCACCAGATCAAGGCACCGCTGCTGCTGGTCCACGGCGAGAACGACAACAACCCCGGGACGTTTCCGATCCAATCCCAACGAATGTACCAGGCCATCAAAGGAAACGGCGGCACCGTCCGACTGGTGATGCTCCCCTATGAAAGCCACGGCTACCGAGCCCGCGAGTCGGTCCTGCACACCCAAGCCGAAATGATCGAGTGGCTCAACAAATACGTCCGCGACGGGCAATCCAAGCCGCGACCCTGATCATGGGACGAAAATCAGGGCGGGCGCTCGAAGGGGGCGCCGCTCCTTTGCCAGGGGCCCATTGAGTTAAAGGGGGCTCGTCGCTCTCCTGGGTTGAACCGTATACAAAGTGTACACATGTACACTTTTTGGACTGTGGGGCCGTATTGGCACGTTGCGCCTGATTTGCGGTTTACAGCTTGTTGCGCGTCGGTCGTCTGGATGCGACTCCCTGCAGAATCCCCTGTCGGTTCGGCCTCGAGCAACTCCAATTGGGTGGAAGGTCGTCGCCTCGGCCGAAGAACGGTGGCGGGTGACGCGTGTCGGTAGGTGGATCGTGAATGCTCCTCGGGGATCAACCCCGAGGCATCCTGTGGGGTTGAAAAGGGGCGTTGGCCAGCGCTGGGTTTAGGCTGATCGTGAATCCTCCTCGGGGATCAACCCCGAGGCATCATGTGGGGCCCGGAGGGTTCACGGCATCTCCGGCGGACCGAACGAATGCCGCTCGCTTGGCGGGCGGCATTGGCGGATTCGACTAGCACAGCATGCGGAGCTGTTGGCGGACGTGGTCGAGTACGCGGGGCTGGACGGTGGCGAAGTTTCCTTTGAGGTAGGCGCCGGCCGCGGCTTTGTGCCCTCCGCCGCCGAATTCGGCCGCCACGTCGTTGCAGGAGGCCGCACAGCGGCTGCGGAAGCTGATCTTGAAGCCCCCCGTCGGTTGCTCGATCATGATCACCGCGAACTGGGTGCCGTCGATCTCCAAGGCCAAGTTGATCAAATCTTCCGTGTCGCTAGGAAGCGCCCCAGCGTTGGCAAAGTCTTCCAGCAAGATGTACGTATGGACCAGGCGCCCTTCCAATTCGGTCAGGACGCGGGAGAGCACGATCCCGCGCAAGCGGACTCGGCCCAACGATTCGCGCTCGTACAAGTCCGCATAGATCGCCGCGGGTGACGCGCCGGCGCTCACCAACGCGGCTGCCAGCTGGTACGTGGCGGCGGTGGTGGAACCAAAACGGAACCAGCCCGTATCGGTGGCGAGTGCAGCGAAAAGCGGCGTAGCAACCGCGGGAGTCACTTGGGCGCCGAGTGCTCCAGCGGCTTCGAAGACCAGCCGCCCCGTCGCTTCGGCGCTGGTATTTTTGAACGGCACCGCCCCCAAGTCATCCAGATTGACGTGGTGATCCAAGATCAACTTTCGGGCCGAGGTTTGTTCGACTACCTCCCGCATCGGTCCCAGCTGCACGGCCGCACTGGTGTCCAGGATCATGATCAAATCGCAGTCGGACAGGTCGGCGGCGGTGATATCGATCCCCAGTGTTCGAATCTCTAGCTGGGGATCGATAAACGCGAGGTTGGGCGGCGTCGCCTGCCCGTTCACGATGCGGACTCGCTTCCCAAGCTGTCGGAGGATTTCCGCCATGCCCAACTCGCTCCCCAGCGCGTCGCAATCCGGGCGCACATGGCTGGTGAGCACGATGTTATGGGCAGCCTGAATCATGCTGCGAAACTGATTCCAATCGATACTCATGGGGCGTCGGTATGCTCACGAAAAAAGGCCGATGTTTCTCGAGCGAAACGGGATCGGGGCGGCGTCTCGCCACGATCGGCAGGTCCGCCGTCAGGTTACGTTCGCCACCGCGCAGTTGGGGGTTGGAGGATGCGGCTATCGTACGGTGGCGAGGCAACGGCGGGCGATAGGTGTACAGGTGTATACATCCAGGCGATCCGGGCGCCGGAACTGCGGGGACTGGTTGCGGACTACGGACGACGGTCAAAGCGGCTGGGCGATGGCGCGGACGGCGGCCACGTCTCGTTCCAATTGGGCGACGAGTTCCGTTCGAGTTGCAAACGAAGCGACGTCGCGGAGGCGGCGGATGAAGTCGACTTCCAGGACCTGCCCGTACAACGCTTCATCCCAATCCAACACATGGACTTCGACTTTGGGCACCGCCTCACCAAACGTCGGGTTGGGTCCGATGTGGACCGCCGCCCAGTGTTGCCGCTGCTGGATGTAAGCTCGGCCGGCGTACACACCTGCGGCGGGGAGGAGCGTATCGGTCCCCGCCAGGTTGGCGGTGGGAAAACCGAGTTCCGCGCCGCGGGCGGCGCCGTGCGTCACCATGCCGCGGATGCGGTAGCTATGGGTCAACAGCCGTGCCGCGAGTTCCACGCGCCCGTCGCGGACGGCTTGTCGCACTCGGCTGCTGGAGACCATTTCCCCTTCCGCGATCCAGGGTTCGACGATGGAGAGTTCAATCCCGTATTGCGCACACAAGCCCTGCAGGTGCTGAGGCGTCCCGGCGCGATCCTTGCCGAAAAAAAAATTCGGGCCTTCGACCAAGGCTCGAGCTTGCAATTTTTCTCTGATAATTTCGTGGAAGAATTGCAGGTACGTCCGGTCCAACAGGGCTCGATCGGTGGGGCAGGCGATCATCGCGTCGACCCCCAATTCAGCCAGCAAGTCGGCTTTGCGGTCGGCCCAGGTCAGGGGGGGCGGCGCCGCTTCGGGGCGGAGCAACCGAGCCGGATGCGGCTCGAAAGTGAACACAACCGCCGGACCTCCGACCTGCCGGGCAGCCCGTTTCAATTGTTGAACGATCTGCACGTGGCCGCGATGCACGCCGTCAAAGTTCCCGATCGAGACAGCGCCGCCCTGGACTGCGATTGGAAGCTGTTCCAGTTTTCTCAGCAGGTTCACGAGGCAAATGTATTCCGGGGGTTCCGAATTGATTTCAGGGTGCGAGACCGGGGTTTTAGGGCATTCAATTGCGAGCTACGACTCGAGGTCAGCCGCAAAAACGCGTCGGTCCGCTGGCCCGCGGACCTTTCAAGAGTCGATCAGCTTCAACGCCGGGAAGACGATGGTGAACTTGGTCCCACGTTCCAGTTCGCTTTGCACGTCGATCACGCCTCCGTGGGCTTCGATGATCTTGCGTGCGGTGGGCAACCCCAAGCCGCTGCCACCTTTTTTCGTGGTGAAAAATGTATCGAACATGCGCATCGACGTCTCGTGGCTCATCCCGTGGCCCGTGTCGATGATATCGAGCGCGATGCCGTGCAGCACGACATGCGTTCGAACGATCAACTGTCCGCCGTCCGGCATCGCCTCCAGCGAATTCTTGATCAAGTTGGTCAGGGCGGATTGCAGCATCCGCGGCGCCAATTTGATGCTAGGGAGGTTCGGATCCAGAAAACGTCGGATCTCGATTCCTTGCGACTGCGCCTGGGGGGCGAAAAAATCCAATACCTGGCGGACTTGATCGTTGAGGCTTCCGGAAACAAGCGCCAACTTATTCAGACGAACAAATCCCATAAAGTCCTTGAGCAGCGTCTCCAGGCGTTGGCATTGCCGTTGCACGATTTCGACTCGATGGTTTGCCCGACGCGCATCGTCCCCTGCGATCCGCTCCAGATCCTCCGCCAACAAGTCCATATTCAGATTGATCACCGACAAGGGGTTCTTGATTTCGTGCGCCAGGGCGCTGAACAACCCAGTCAACTCCTGAATCTGTCGGCGTGCGTCGTGCTCGTCGTCATTCAGATCGGCAACCATTTCCGCGATCGTGGGACTGGCCATTGTCGAGAACGAAAATGAAGGAAAACCAGGAGCGGCGCCTTCAAGACGGCGCTCCGGGTCGTGTCAATCCAGGCTGGAAGCCTCTGTCGCTGGTCGTGCCGGGGGCATGCGCCGCGCCGGCATCAACGGTGCTTGGAGTTCTGCGGAATGCCAGTTACCGACGATCGTAGCGTCGTCCGCCGCCGCCACCACCGCCGCCGCCACCGCCACTTCCACCACCGCCGCCGCCACCGCCACCGCC
>JBGSLW010000016.1:0-2615 GCA_041740495.1 Pirellulaceae bacterium | reverse complement strand
CAACTGATCGTCGGCCCCCGCCCGGCCGCCGGCGACTGGCGCACGGCAGCGGTTGGGCGGATGGCCGACTGGACCAGCCAGTGGTTGCTGGGAAATTCGGCTGGTCCCGCGCGGTCCGCCATCTTGTGGATCGATACGGCGGTTCTCGAGCAAGTGGATCTCGAGTCGCTTCCGACCGATTCGTTGGGGGGGGCCGTGGCGCTTTTGCGGGCGGAAGGATTGGACATTCCCCAGTCGACTTGGGGGAGCGTCGATTCCGCGGGAGGGGATTCGACTTCCCCTCGGACGCTTGGGGCCCTGGCCAGCAACTTGCTGCACACGGTGCGATTGTGGTGGCGCGTGCTCAAATTCCCAGGCAACGCGCCCGGACATGCAGCGCCGCGCGATGCATCGCTGGCGTGGTGGGCCTGGCCCGTGCTTTTGGCCGTCGCCCTGCTGACTTTGTCGGTCAACCTTCGCTATCCGCTGTTTGAGCCGGATGAAGCGCGCAACGCCCAATTGGCGATCAATATCGTGGAAACAGGAGAATGGATGGCGTTGGAACTGGGGGACGAGCCGTATTGGGATAAGCCCCCGTTGGTGCACTGGATGATCGCGGGTTGCTATCGACTCTTTGGAATCAACGAATTCTCCACGCGTCTGCCGGGCAACCTGGCGGCGCTGACCCTGGTCGCCTGTATCTTCGGGCTCGGGCGGCGGTTTGTCGGAGCGCGGGCCGCCTGGCTCGCAGCCCTCGGCTTGGTGCTGAGTTGCGGATTCACCATCTGCGGACGCTATGTCACGATGGACTCGGCACTGGCGCTGTCCGCGACGCTCACACTTTGGGGCGCTTACTTCGCTTGCCGCGGCGCGAATTTCTCGTACCGCTGGTGGCTGCTTTCCGCGGTCGCCGGGGGATGCGGTTTACTGATCAAAGGTCCGATCGTCGCCGTATTGACTCTGCCGGTGCTGATCGCCTGCCACGTCTTGGAGAGAAACCGATCTCTGTGCAGCTTGCGCCGTTGGTTGATGTACTTGTCGGTGGTCGCGCTGATCGCCGGGCCATGGTATCTGGCGACCGGGTGGGTTCAACCCGAGTTTCTGGTCTACTTCTTTTGGCGGCACAACGTGGTCCGATTCTCCGACGCCTTCAATCACGACGAGCCCTGGTGGTTCTACCTGCCCGTTCTGTTCGTCGTGCTCTTCCCCGCATCGTACTTGTTGCCGACGTTGGCCCGAGCAATCGGCTCGAATCGGCCTTACTTTCGGCATGCGCGCACTGCCGAAGTCGGCTTCCTGGTGCTCGCGGCCTTGTGGGTCCTCGGCTTTTTCTCCCTGTCGGAAAGTAAGCTGCCGACCTATATCTTGCCGGCGTTTCCCCCGCTGGCATTGCTGCTGGGCTTTGTGCTCGATCGCTTTGTGTTGACGCCCGATTCACTGGCGGCGGTCAATCCTTGGGTGCGCTGGATCCCCTGCCGCGGCAGTCGCTTGTTACTGGGTCTGTTCGCTGTCAGCCTCCCGATTTACAGCTTTTGGCTCGCAACGCCGAACTCGCTCGAGTGGCTGGGGATCGGCGTCGTGACGCTGCTGATGTGCCTGGGGACCTGGTGGGCAAGTTCGGCAACGCGGCCGCGCCCCGCCGCCTGGGCCAGCTTCGCCCTGGTCGCACTGCTGTGGATTCTATGGTCCAACGCGACGATTCTGCCGTCGGTCTCGGCATATCGTTCGGTACACCAGGCGATGCGCGCTGTGCGCGAGCGGCCCGAATTCTCCCAAGTGCCGCTGGTGTTCTACTGCCACGAATCGTATGGAGCAGAACTCTGGTTGGACGGCGAAGGATGCCCCGAGTTCGCAGACGAAGACCGGCATCGCCTCCGCGAATTCCTGATTCAAGAGCGCCGGGTCCTGCTGGTCTCGCGCGAAGAACCGCTGGAGATCGTGGGTGCGTCGCTCCCCTGGCCGCTGGCGATCACCAAAGTCCCCGGCGCCCGCCACCTGTACCTGTGCGCCGAGCGCGATCCGGGAAGTCATGCGCCGCAAGTCGCCGAAAGGTATCGGCCGACCGATGCAATCCTCCGGTGATTGCGGCAACGAGCCACGCTCTGGCGAGCATAGCTAGAGGCTTCACGATTCGGAGATTGTGCAGCCCTTAACTTCACCCTCCCGCGGATGGTGAAGTCCCATGACCAGGCCTCAAAATTTGACGCACTTCGTCTCACCGCAGCCGTACGTGGCACACTTGCCGTTGAACTGCCAACATTCTTGGCAATGCGGCGTCTTGCAGCGCAGGCAGAGGACGATCTGATCGCTGGTGCGGCTGCTGCAGACGGGACAGAGAAAGTCATCGACGACCTGGGCGACATCGGGCGCGATGAACTCCAGGTCGCGTTGTTGAGAAAGTCGCAGCTGGTCGAACAACTGAAGCGCGGACACGACGACATCGTACAGGCGTTCCTCGGCCAGAAAGTGCCCACCCAAACTGACGGTCAATCGCTGCCGTCGGATGCGGAGCATCAAACGCCCTCGCTTTGCCCGCTGGCGCAATTGTTCCAGTTGCCAGAGGACCGGGCCGGTCAGCAGTTCACGTGCCCTCTCGGGGGAATTCGACCAGACTTGAAGAGGTGTCACGGCGCCCT
>JBGSLW010000015.1:0-29632 GCA_041740495.1 Pirellulaceae bacterium | reverse complement strand
GGGCATCGACAAGCCGCGGGCGACGCATTCGCCCGAGTCGACGTCGATCACGATCCCCCCTGCCGCCTTGTCAGCGCGCCAGCCACCAGCCGCGTCGGATCCTCCCAGCGCCGTCACGAACCCGGGCCGACCATCGCGCATCGCCAGCCCGTTCAAGTGGCACCGGTCCTCGGCGGCCAGCTCCGAGATAAATCGCGGCCGCCAGCGAGGCACAAAACTGTAATCCTCGGCGAGCGTGCACAGGCAGGAGAATCGCGTGCTTACCATCCACAACTCGTCGGCCGCCCAGGCGATTTCGTGAATGCCGATGTCGCCAGTCACATGAGAGCTCCGCGGCAGATAGCAGGCATCGTGGACCCCTGCCGGCTCGATCCGCAGCGCGATATCCGGAGCATTGCGCAGCATCCAAACCTGGTTGCGCGTGCCGATCGCCAGGCGTGTCGGATCGATCGCCACGCCCATCGGTCTGTCGAACGTTCGGACGAGCAACGAGAGGCCCCGACCATCCGCCCGCGCCACCAACAACTTGTTGGCCTGATACGTACTGACCACCAACGTCGCCCGTAATTTATGCAACAGGTCGACGAAGGATTCGCTTTGGGCGAAGTGGAAAGCGACCGGTGGCGGTGCCGCGTTGTTGCCGTCGGAAGGCATCGACTCGTGGGGACTCGCTTCAAGAGCCGTTGATCCGTCGGTGGCTGCGATCGCATTCATACTTCGACAACCTCCACGATCACCCTCCCGCCGCGCCGTCGAAGAAAAATCAACGAGGACGGACCCGCGGACAGGTTGGGACCATTAACAACTTACCGAACACCTTTTTTCTTGCCTCGCAAAGTCCAGTCCTCAAGCTGCTCGGCATCGACCCAATGGAATGCGGAGCGGAAGCTGTTGAGTTTGCCGCCATCGTCGTTAAGGATCGTCCCAATGCCTTGGCTGTCCGCGATGTCGCCGCCCCATGCATCCGAGAGGTTCACGTAGAAACGCTCGTTCTTTTCCAACTTCCGATCCCCCCTAATCGTCACCTGGATCGTCTTGCTCGTTTCACCGGGGTTGAAGTAAATCGACCCCGACTTGGCAACGTAATCGTTGTCGCTGGTCTTGGCGCTGCCGTTGGCGGTCGAGAAGTAGATACCCACCCCGCTGCTTCCGGGTTTCGACAAACTCACCGTAAACGTCATCTGCCGAGTGCCGCTGTTCCCCTCAACCACACTGACGTCGGAAATCGAAAGTTCCGGCGGCGCAACCCAGTTGCCGTCGTTGCGCGCGATGATAATCGAGTTGCGATTGAAGTCGACCAGAGCCATCTCGGGCAAACCATCGCCTGTGATATCGGCCAGGGCAACGTCCTTGAGCCCAGGTTGAGGCAAAATAGTCCCGGCTGTGATCCCGAGCGACGAAAAAACGGGCAACGAAAATCCGCCACTGCCGTTACCCAAAAGGATATTCGCCCGTATCTCATGATCGGGGTAGTAGGTACCGTTATCGACGCCAGCGACATTTGCTATTAATACATCGAGTTTTCCATCGGCGTTGACGTCACCGAGGACGGCTAGAGTCGAATAGTCGTCCGCGGCTAACTGGGTCGATGCCGCAAAGCGACCGGCACCGTCTCCCTTTTGCACGGTCAGGCCAGGGCCTCCGCGCAACAAGGTGTCGAGTTTTCCGTCCCCGTCGATGTCGCCCAACGAAATGGACTGCAGCGCGGCGCCGCCGGAGCCGGAGTTAAGTGGGATTCCCAAGCCCCCCGTTCCGTCGCCAAGCAACACGCTCAGATCCAGGCCATTGGCGGTCACCACATCAAGCTTGTTGTTGTTGTTGAGATCGGCAAGCGAGATTTCCTGCGGCAGGCGCTCGATGCCCAAGTTGTGAACGACAGGAACGGCGAATCCTCCCATCCCATTGCCGAGTAAAACGTTTACGTGGCCGGCGCTTGTAAAGATTGGAACCTGACCAAAGTAGCCCGAGTAATAATCACTGATCCAAGTCGTGGACGATCCAACGGTCAAATCGAGTTTGCCATCGGCATTGAGGTCCCCGACGGCCACCGAGTGAGGGTTTTGCAAGGTATGAACTGGCCCGTGGTAGCCGGGTGAAATTTGGAAGGGCAGACCGATGCTTTGTGGCGCCTGGAATGTGCCGTTGCCATTTGCGACCAACAAATTGACGTCGTGGTAACTGGTGGTGACCAGGTCGACTTTGCCATCGCCCGTGAAATCGGCTGCAACAATGGAATGAGGGTTGTACGGGAGGACGGCTGAAGTGATAGGGGCGCCAAATGATCCATCGGAATTTCCCAGCCGGACGCCGACCTGTGGGCCGAGAGGCGTGGACCCTATCACGTAGACCAGGTCAGGCCGGCTGCCTGCGTCAATCGTTGCGATCTCAAAATCCAGCACATAATCCGCGGTAAGTTCCGCCATGACGCTGAACGCCATCATCCGGCGATCTTCGAGCGACTCGAGGCCGAGTTGCGATGCGGGTAGGTTTCGGGACTGGAGTAGCCGGCGTGTTGTGCGTGCTGTTCGGGATCGGAAAGTGCCAAAAATACTCATGGAATTTTCCTTGTCAGATTTGGTCGATTTGAAATAATGGACGTTCAATGATGCGGCAAGGGCGATGCAAGAATCGCGGCGAAAAGGCAATGCTTCCTGACTTTTCTCCCTGTGGTCTGCGATACAATGGAGGGACATCGTTCCCAGCGCGCAAACCAAGCGCCGGGGCGATGCCTGGCCGGTGAGTTTCCTTCTTCGCCGTTGGGCCTCACTGGCCGCTTTTGTTTCATTGGTAGCCGGGACACACGGAGTCCGGGCTACTTTTTCTGTCCTGTCTCCTTCAGCCATTCCTGATACTCCACCGTCTTCTTCCAGCGCTCGTAGGCCGGACCAGGGCCGACCAGGTCCACGTCGGCGCCGAGATCCTTGCCGTCCTTGCCCGCGCGATACCCGGCACTGTCGGGGCGGAGGCGGAAGTCGGCGGGCGTGACCTTCCCGACATCCTCGCACGCTTTTGCGCGCAAATCCCCCCCGTGGAAGCGGATGACCCCGACCGACGATTCCGTGTCCGTCAGGCCCCAGAAGTCGTCCCAGTCCGCCAAGTTCGTACCGCGTCTCGCCTCGAGATCCTGAAACACCTCACCGCTCTCTTGGTTGCTGATGCCAAGGAGGGAGTTGCTGAGCGAATAAAGATTCCGCTGCTCGCGCCACTCGACGTGCGATGTCAGCCATTTTTCCGCTTCGTCGGCGGTGAAGTGCGGATTGAAAGTCTCTGGCTGAAACAATTCGTAAACAAACCTGTTACTGTCGAAGACGAAGACACTGTCGGACGTGAACACGCTCAGGCGCCCCGAAGGGGCTAGTGTTGCCTGGGCTCGCGGCATGTACATGATGTGGAGCAATGATGACCCAAATTGGGCCGTAACGAACGTATTGCCGGTAAACCGGATTGTCGAGCTGCCCGCTGGATCCGTGTCGCTGAGGTTGGTGTGACCGACAAGCAAGCAATTGGCGACGACGGTCCTTGTGTCGCTGCGCTCGATCGCTAAGGCCGCGCCGCCTGGCCCCAACACTTCGCAGTTACGCATAACACAGTCCGCGGAACTGCTGATGCAGTGGCACATCAAGCGTCGCAAAATAAACCGGCAATTGGCGACCAAGAGAGGCGCGTCGGCGACTAGCAAATGGAGTGGCCGCTTTGGGGTGCAGTGTATTTCCAGACCTTCCAGCCGTAGTGAGCCCTTTGCCCAGAGAAATGAATACATGTCCAACTCAGGGCTTTGCGGGCTGTCCGTGATCACGGGCCAGAAGCCCTTGCCGGCGCGGATTGTTAGTGGATGCCTAAACTCAATTGGCACGCTGACGAACGGCCCATTGCCGCGGATTTCGATAACGTCGTTACCGGTGGAGGAGAGCACTGCCTCGGCCAGCGTGTCGAACTTGCGCTCGGCAACACCCTGGCCGCCCAGCAGCACGAAGGCGTCTTTCTCGACTTTTGCAGGCGCTATCGCTGTTGACGATTCCAGCTTCACCTTGACGATCTCACGGCCGCCACGGGACACGTTCACCAGGTCCTTGTCGAGCGGGAGCGGCTGGCCGTCCTTGTCCGCCTGGACGCGATAGCTACCGGGCCGGAGGCGGATTTCCTCCAGGCCGGCGCCTGTGATGACCAGGCCGCCGTCCCCTTCGACGGTTACCTTGACGGCCGGATCGTCGATCTCGACGACAAGTGTGCCGTCCGGCGTCATTAGCCGGATGACTGTGGCCGCCACTTGAGTCACGCCCGTTCCCTCGGCGATGGCGAACGTCGCAACCAGGCACAGTAACGATGCGGCAGCAATCGCCCAGCGGCGCTTGGGACGCGCGGCAGAATGAGAGGGCTGACGTCCACCGCTCGCCACGTGAACTGGCGACGGGAATACAGTGGAGTTTTGCAACTGGGCCAGGCGTTGACCCATGAGCTCGGCAACCTCCGCAGCGGATTGGTATCGATCTTGCGGTTGTTTGGCTTGCAGCTTATCAATCAGCGCGACCAGCCAATCGGGAATATCGGCGTTAGCTTCTTGGATGGGGCTGGGGGATTCATCACACACCCGCTTGAGCACCGCAACGCTGCTAACAGCACGGAAGGGTGCCCGCCCGGTGCACATGGCATACAGCACACTCCCCAGGCTGAATAAATCGGTGCGGCTATCGAGGGCTTCGCCGCGGGCCTGCTCGGGGGCCATGTATTGCGGAGTACCGGCAATAATGCCGCTTTGCGAGATACTGGCGTCGGCCGCCGCTCGCGCCAGGCCAAAATCGGTGATCTTGACCCGCTCGACACCATTTTCCAGCAGGATATTGGCCGGTTTGATATCGCGATGGATTAGCCCTTGCGCATGAGCAGCGGCCAGTGCTGCGGCAGCCTGCATGCCGATTCTGAGAATTTCGTGGACCGCCATCGGTCCGTCGCGATCGATGCGCTGCTGGAGCGACATTCCGGCGACGTACTGCATCACGAGGTACGGTAGATCGCCCGATTCCTCGACGGCGTGAATCGTCACGATATGGTCATGACTGACCGCCGCAGCGGCGCGAGCCTCGCGCAGAAAACGCTTGCGGGCCGCAACACTTGTCGCTAACGGCGGGGCCATCACCTTGATGGCCACCATGCGATGCAGCCGCTCATCGAACGCCCCCAGCACGATTCCCATTCCGCCGCTGCCGATGACTTCCTGCACTTCATAGTGCCCCAGTTTCCCGAGCGAGCCTGGCTGTTTCGAGGGGCTTAGGAAACCGTGCCAACGGTTTCCTTTCGGGCTCGTGGGTGGATCACACCCTGTCTCGGCGGCATCGTCCAGGGCGGCTACGCCATCGGCCAGCCGCTCGGCCAGCGGTGTTTGCAAAAACCCGTCGGTCTTTCCATGGAGTCGAAGCAGCTCCTCCACCTGCTGAAGGAGCGTGGTGTTCCCGGCGCAAGCAAGTTGGAGGTATTCAGCGCGTGCCTCGGCTGTGGGCTTTTCCAAGGCGGCTAAAAAGATGTCGCGTTCCATGGCGTATTATTACAAGTCGGTAGTCACACCTTCAATTCAATGCGTAGCCGACCGCAAAACACTGCCAAGAAAATCTGCGAAATCACGCCGACGGGGCGTTGCCCTCGATTCTCCGGCGGAGCCAGGCTCGAGCAAACGCCCACAATCGAGCGGCCGTCCGCGGAGAAATGCCCAAGGCCTCGGCCGCATCCGGAATGGACATACCGCCGAAATACCGGAGTTGCACGAGGTCAGCTGCCAGCTTGTCGGTCTCCGACAGTTTGACAAGGGCCTCGTCCAACGCGACCAAATCCTCGGGAACTTCTTCCGCGGCAATCTCAATGTCGTGCAGCTCCCGCCGGGCCGGCCTGTTGCCACGTTTTTCCGCCTGCTTGCGGCGGGCGCTGTCCACCAGAATCCGCCGCATCGATTCCGCTGCTGCCGCAAAGAAATGCCCGCGGTTTTCCCAACAAGCTCCCCGCTCGTCGCTACCGACGAGCCGCAAATAGGCCTCGTGGACAAGTGCCGTCGCTTGCAGCGTCTGCCCCGGTTTCTCGTGAGCCAGCCTTGCCGCAGCAAGCTTCCGCAACTCCTCGTACACCAGCGGCAAGAGCTGATCCGCCGCTTGCGGATCGCCTTGCTCAATCGCGGACAGTATGCGAGTGATATCGGACATACCCGAAGCATACTGTCCGCGGTATGCGATCGCAATCCGCGGAAAGTGCCGCGGTGAATCGGGTCAGTCGTCGTTCAGAATCGTTTCCATCCCGTGGCCGTCTTCAATCAATCCCCCGATGGGAACAAGGAGGATTGAATAGAACGGCTCGTTGGCCCTCTCGCCGGAAGGAACCGCAGTACGCTGCCAGTTCCCCACTCCAGAACCCACCGCTACCCGCCATACCACCACGGTGAGTAGCAGGCATCGCGGGGGCCCACGAGTTGTAAGCCAATGCCAGAAATGCAGAATCACCTTATTGACGAACTCGTGTTTTCCGACGGGCAAGCTGCCAATCATCGATCTGCGAGGTAGCGACCCAAGCGTACGCCGATCGAAAGCCTGTGCTTGCGCCGCTATCGTCGTTAAGGATCGTCCCGATGCCTTCGCCGTCCGTGATGTCGCCGCCCCATGCATCCGAGAGGTTCACGTAGAACCGCTCGTTCTTTTCGAACTTCTGAAATCCACGGTGACCACGCCGCTGCTGTCCCCGTTTCGAGACACCGTGAAAACGGCGTTGGCGGTGCCGCTGTTCCCCTCAACCACACTGACATCGGAAATCGAAAGTACCACCGGCGGCGGCGTCGGATCGAGCGGTTTACAAGCGAAAACAGTCGGTGGTGGATCGACATGGAGGAGCCCTTTTCGGCAACTGGCCGGTGAAAAGGATGCGAGCGTCGGGTCATGGAATTGGCGTGGAAGTTTGCTTGCGTTGGGTCATTGATTCGACAGGTGGGCGCAACGCCGGTGCGTTGCGCCGCGCCCGCCGATTGTCTCCGCACTTAGTGAAACGGGATGTACTCCAGCGTTCCCAGCGAAATACTGGCGACGACCACGTCAAACGATCTGCGATCGAGAACCATACTCGAGGGCGTAACCAAGTCGTCGGCCAGAATAGCCAGCGGGTTCCCCCAACGATCAAAGAGCTGCAGGCGCCCCGGGGCGCCTGCCAATTGCGCCTGGCTGTATTCCAACGTCAGATATCCAAACGTGAAGTTGAACACCGTGATCGGCAATACGTCGATCGCCGACGTCAGTCCACCGATCAGCGTGGCGTTGTCGCCGGTATCCGGATCGATGGCGCGCACCTCCGACAAGCCGGCGACGAACGGAAAACCGCTCAAGATGGTCACCAGCAGATGGTCGCGTTCCCAGCGGATGCTTGTGGGAACGTTTTCGATCATCGGTGGGCCGAAAGTCGTGGGATTCGGCGTCGTCGGAAAGCTGAGTAGCGTGGCAAATAACCCGGAGTCGATGTCGGCCTTGTGCACGACGTTGTAGCCGCCATCCACGACGTAGAGATAGTCGCAATCGGCGACCACGCCGTAGGGATGCGAATGGCGGACGTTGGTCGCCAGGAAAGGGAGCGGCTCCGACACGTAATCGGGGAAATCGACGATCAGCTCGATCGTGATCTTTCGTCCCCGGGTATCGTGCCGAACCACTTTTTGCCCGGCCCATAAAGCGTAGTGGTCGTCCAAGTCCAGAGCGACGCCGGTCGTGTTCCGCTCGACGGCAGCGCTAAAGTGCACGGCCAGGACCGAGCTGAAGATGGGGGACGCGGGCGTTGGATTAGGAATCTCGGTGCGGGGCACCGGTCCGGGAAGCGTTGGGTTCCCTTCGCCGATGGCGACATACAATGTCCGCCCGTCCAGAAAGAGCCCCGACGGGCCGCTCGGCGTGTTCGCCGCGTTGGTCGGCGCGGACGGAAGTCCCTCGATCAAGGTGCGGCGATTCCCCGCTGGGTCGACGATCGAGACACGGCCCGAGTTGGGCGCTGAGGCGGCCGTTCCCACTTCCGCGACCAGCAGGTTCCCCTGCGGGGTCTGGATGAGCTTCGCCGGACGCAGCAAATCTACCGCGGCGGCCATGTCGGTCACGGCAGCCGAGATTGCGATCGCGAGCCCGGCAATACAAGTCAAACGATTCATGATTTCTCTCCTGGCGGTCTGCGATACAATGGAGAGACATCTTTCCCGGCGCGCAGACCGTGCGCAGGGGAGATGCCGGGCCGGTGAGTGTCCTTCTTCGCGGTTGGGACTCACCGGCCACTTGTTTTTCAATCTTCGATCTGGTGGTTGGTAGCGAATGTCACTCGTCGGCCCGCTCGGACTCGACTCCCAGCAGGGCGCTTGCCTCGCCACGGAAGGCTGCGAGTTCGCCGAGTTGTTCGTCGGTCAGTGGCTCGCGTACCGCACTCAACTCAGACCAGCGATTTGCCCACAACAAGTAGTCGCGAGCTCGGGCGGGTTGATCGAGCTGGTGGCAACACATCGCCAACATGTACAAGTCGAACGCGAGTCCCCAGTCGGCGGAATCGCGGAGATTCGGTTCGAGACAGTCGACCCCCTCGCGATATTTTCCGGTTCGATAATACGCCAGCCCCAGGGTGTTGCGGCAGATCGCCCGTTCGTCGGTCGTCTTCGCCAGCGCAACCGCCCGCTCTGCAAGTCGCAGCGCTGCCTCCAGATCGCGGAGCGATTCGGGCGCCGTCAAGTAGGTCCATGAAAGGTTGTTGTGAATTAGGGCATCGTTCGGATTCGTTTGCATGTCAGCGAGATATTGTGCGATAAGGGTTCGCGCTTGCTGTTCCATCGTCGCGGCGAGTTTGTTCAGATCGCCCAGTTCGACGTGCAAGTTCATCGGGGCCCCGAGTGTGCCCATGAATTCGCCCGGTGCGAATTCAGGACGATCCCAATCCAGGCCCAACGGCCGCAACGACTGGCGAACGAGTCGCAGGTCCCACACCTGGATCGCATCCATATTTTTTGTCTGGCCGATCAACTGAGTTCCGTCGGGCGAGAAGTAAAGCCCGTGCACCGAGTCCAACTCTGGCCCTTCGAGCCTGGCTATTTCTTCCCCAGTCGCCCGATCGATCAGACCGATGACCCCTGCCGCCGGTTGCACGGCCAAAAGTTGACTGTCCGGTGCGAACACCCCCCACGGGGCGCAGGGTCCAACACGTTGCCAGTCGGGGAGGGAAAAGATCGACCCGCCTTCGATATACGAAGTCATCCACTTGCCGTCCGGGCTGAAATTTGGACCGTATCCTTTCGAGTCGGCGAGCTGCTTCTCCAGCCTCCCTGTCCTTCCATCCCAGACCTTGCACAAACCGGTCTGCGTCACCGTCACAATCCAATCTCCCCGAGGACTGACCGCGATCGACGCAATATCGGCTCCGGGATCGAGCTCAACGAATTGATCGGACTGATTGTGATTCAACATCCACGCGCCGGCGTACGACTGCCATTTTCCGACAGCGCGATTGGCGACGACGAGTACCTGGCCGTCGCCACTTTGGCCGATGCGGCAGGCCAGGGGAAACAACCGATCCGGTGGTCCGATCGACCACAGTCCGTTGGCGGCGTTGTCGCGAACGGGCCAGCGAATGAGGCCGGAGGCGCCGGCCGTCAGCAGCGAGCCCGAGGGCTCGAAGCGAATGTTGGTTACCTGTTCGTTGGCGTCTCCCAGCGAAATGAATCCCAGCTCGCGGCCGCTCGGCACGTCCCACAGACCGAAACCATCCTCCATCCCCGCGGCCAGCAAGCGACCATCCGGGTGCAACGACGAGGCGCTGAACTTCGAATTCGGCCGGCCCTTGCGCACCAATCGCCGATACTCTCGGCCATCGCCCACCGCCAAGACCGCCAAGTCATTTCCGTCTCCCGAACCGATCAGCTCTCGATCGTCGGGGCTGAAATGAAAAAGGTGGCCATGCGAAACAAACAACTTCTGCCCCGTCCCCACATCGAACAGCTCGGGGGTCATTTCCCAGCCGCCAACAGCCAACCGATCGCCGGCATGATTGAATTGGATTGTCAAGCCAGATTGGCCCGATTGAAAGGTCTGAATGGGTTGCAGCGACGTGCGGTCAACCAGACGAATCTGACCGCCGTCCGCATCGGCAATCGCCAACGATCGGCCGTGGGGATGCCAGGCAACGTCTGAAGTTCCCAGAATTTGTGGAAGCGCCGCCACGACATCACCGGAGCGCAAATCGCGAACTTGGACGACGCGACCAAAGTACGAACAAACGGCAACGAGCGGTTCCGTGGGATGCAGAGCAATCTCGATTTCGCGATCGAGTATCTGCGGCTGCAGCGTAGGCCCGATCGGCTCCCCACTCGGAAGTTGTATCAAGCGTATGCCGCCATCGTTATACGCCAGCGCGGCCTGACGATCGAAGGGATGGAATGCGATACTACGCGCATTCGGTTCGCTCGCGATCTTTTGCGGCGTGCCGTCCTCGATGGACCAGAGGTGAGCGGCGACTCCCGCGTACGCAGCGCCTTCGAAATGCACGTGGATGACCGCGAGGAATTTGCCGTCCCCACTGAAGAAAGGCATCGCCGGCTCCCCCAATCCGGGCAATACGGCGAGTTCGGCATCCTCAGCCAGTCGTCGGATATGGCAACGGCCTTGGCGATCGGTCCAAGCGTGCAGAGCGTGTGCGTCGTCGAAATCGTTGGCGTAAGCGTCGGGATGGACGTTGACCGTCAGGCTTGGATAGAGATCGGGAAGCGACAGACACGCGATCGCATCGTTGCGCATCCCGTGAAACTTGTCCGGGGGCAGGTTGATTGCGCGCGCCAACTCGGCTGCTTCTTTCAGGATGTTCAGGCTTTCAAACCGCTGTCCAGGTCGTTTGCTGTGCCGAACCCCCCGCGCCTGGGCCACGTAGCTGTCGAACAGCTTTTCGTCAGCGTCCCGCTTGCTTCTCCGGGCCTCGCGCAGTGCGACCTCTCGGTCCTTCAGAGCGGTCTCCTTTTGCTTTGCCTCGTGATCGGCATCGGCCCGCGCGTCGATGGCGCGAAACATTCCCCAAGTCGTGCCGATGATGCCGGCCACCAAGGCGAGCCCGACGAACGTCGCTGCCAGCACCTGAATTCGATTCCGTCGGGCAAACTTCGTCAACCGATATCGCGCCGATGGAGGGCAGGCGTGTACCGGCTCGTCCTGCAAGTATCGTCGCACGTCGGCGGCCAGCGAGCTCGCGGTTTCGTAGCGACGTTTGCGGTCCTTCTCCAGCGACTTCATCACGATCCAATCCAACTCGCCGCGCACCAGCTTGGTCAGCCGCGCGGGCTCGGTGTGGCGCTGTGCGGCGATGCTGGGCGCTGACTCCGCGGAGCTGATCCGCGTGCTGGGCAGGGGGGGCTCGTCCTCGCGAATGATCCGCCGAATTTCATCGAACGCCGCGCGCTGCAGCTGGTCTTTGTCGAACGGCGTCGATCCGGTGAGTAGCTCGTACAGCAGGACCCCAAGCGAATAGATGTCGCTCCGCGTGTCGATATCGCTGCTACTCAGCTCCGCCTGCTCGGGACTCATGTACAGCGGCGTGCCGATCATTTGAGTGAAGTCGGTGAACAAGGTCTTGTCGGTGAGCTGCTGACCCATCGCCTTGGCGATCCCAAAATCGATGACTTTCACTACAGGCTGGCCGTCCAGCCGCATCACCAGGACATTGGTCGGCTTGATGTCGCGATGGATGATCCCCTTGGTATGGGCGTGCTGGATTGCCTGACACGCCGTCGTGAACAACTCCAAGCGCTCGCGAATCGATAGGTTGTTTTCGTCGCAGTATTGCGTGATCGGAATCCCGCGGACCAATTCCATGACGAAGTAGGGGCGACCCGCGTCCGTCGCTCCGGCGTCCAGCACGCGAGCGATGTTGGGATGATCCATCACGGCCAGGGCCTGGCGTTCCGCCTCGAAGCGGGCGATTACCCGACGGGTGTCCATTCCCGGTTTGATCACTTTGACCGCCACGCGCCGACGCACCGGTTCGAGCTGTTCGGCCATGAAGACCACCCCGAACCCTCCCTCGCCGATCTGTTGGAGAAGTTTGTACGGACCGATCTGCGTACCCGGCCGCTCGCTGAGTTGCGGGGCATTGCTCGTTTCCGCCACAGCCAGCAGCGGCATCTCCAGGAAGAGAGGATCCTGGTCGTGTGCCTGCAACAGCGATGCGATGCGATCGAACATCGCGGGGCGAGCGCCACAAATCTGCTGCAAGTAGGCCGTGCGGGCCTCCGGCTGGGCGATTTGGCTGGCGACTTTGAAAATCGCTTCTTCGCTAAGGTTTTCGTGGCCCATGTGAGTCATTCGCGGTGCGGGTTCTCTCGTCAATCAATGCGAGATCCATCGGCATGTTACCCGATGGCTGCCGAAGATTCTTTGGACAAACGCCGCGAACCGCGTGGTCGAACGCCCGAATTGGAAGCACGTCAGCCGCGGTTTCCGCTTGCAAAAGCGTGAAGTCGACTCGCAACTATCAGCCGCATGGCGCTAGCCTGCGGTTTCTTTCCTGCGCTGGACGCCAATACGCCAAGAAACCGCAGGCTAGCGCCAGGCGGCTAATGGACAACCGCAAGCACGCGCCAAGCGGCTAATGGACAACCGCAGGCACGTGCCAGGCGGCTAATGGACAACCGCAGGCACGTGCCAGGCGGCTAATGGACAACCGCAGGCTAGCGCCAGGCGGCTAATTTTTCAACGGACGGCCAACGATTTCCCTTTCGAGAAACCACCCATGCCGGAACGGCGAAGACTTGTTCCGGCCTACGCCGATGTGTTGCGTTCGAATTCCGATGGCCGCTCCACAACGCGGAGCGTTGTGCCACTCTAAGGGACACCTTGGTCCGTGGCGTCGTGGGCTGCGCCCATTTCCACGCGCAGCCAGCTCTTGGCGTAGGCCCAATCGAGATCGGCGGTCGAGGCGGCGATTCCGAGCGCTGCGGCAGCCTGCTGATTCGAAAGCCCCGCAAAAAACCGGAGCTTGATCAGATTCGCTTTCCGCGGATCCATGGCTTCCAGCTTTTGGAGCGCTTCATCCAGGGCCAGCAAGTCCAACGAGGGACCTTCCATGGCCGGTTCCACGGGCGGCAACGCGACCCGCTGGAGTTGACCACCCGCTTTGACAGTCGACTTGTGCCGCGCCTGCTCCACCAGAATCCGACGCATCGCCTCGGCCGCCGCAGCGAAAAAATGCCCGCGGTTGTCCCAAGCCTGCTCGCGCTCGGCGCCGACCAACCTCAGATATGCTTCGTGGACCAGCGCGGTTGCTTGCAGCGTCTGCCCGGGCCTCTCTTGAGCCAGCTTCGCCGCCGCCAACTTTCGGAGTTCGTGATAAACCAACGGCAAAAATTCAGCAGCCGCCGAAGGATCACCCGACTCGATTCGTGCTAAGGCTTGGGTGATATCCATACTTATGCGACAGGCGGAGAAAAGAGGACGCAGTCAATTTTTCACTGGAACAGGCCTGCTGTAACCATGTGCTGAGTCCTTTTCTGTCCTAGCGGTCGTTTTTTTTCTCGTCGCCCGGGGCACGATCGTCACGCATTTGGATGCGAACCCTCCGTTGGTGGGCCGCGGTCTTGATCTCTTCCGATAAGCCCGGAATTTCAAGCAAGGTCGATAGGTCCTTGGCTGCTTTCCTGTCTTCCTGAATGGCGCTGTAGGCGAGCGCGCGGTTGTAGATCGCCATGGCCTTCACATCGGCCGGGATGTCCGGCGCCTGGATCGCGGCCGAGTAATCCGCGATCGCACCGGCAAAATCGCCCTCTTTGGCCTTCGCCATGCCAGCCCGATACCGCGTGAGTGCCTTGCCGCGGTGAGTCAACAAGCCCTTCAGCCATCGCATCACGTTCATGTTCGCTTTCTCTGAGCTTCGCGACTGCGCGGCGAACGACGCAACGCACCCCGCAACACACTTTGTGGACTCTACAACCGTCGCTGTGGATGACCAGGTTCACTGGCGGCACCCGGGGATCCGACGACCAAGTCAAGGTTGCTGTCAGAATACACGTTGCGAGATAGCAACGCGAGTCAGCTCTGCGGGCGAACGCACCGAAAAAGCAACGAATCGAGCACCGGAACGGCTACCGGAAACAGTCACTTTGATTGGGTCAGACCCATTTTTCGGAGTTGGCGTGCATCGCGGTTGCCTTGTTCAACCGAAAAATGCGCCCGACGCCCGGCGCGTGAACGGCTGCGATCAAAGTCCCCGCGCATGGCGCAATGCCAATGCGCGGGGTAAAAACGGTCGGTGGCGACGCCTTATTTGGGGCTGGTCGAAGTATGCTTTGTCTGCGCCAGCATCTTCTGTTCTTTGACGGTGCGGTCGGCCATCTCATGGATCTGTTTGACCACCTCCGGTTTGTCGGAGGTCAGCAGCGAAATATTGCCGGTCTCGCCTTTGTACTCTTGGACGTGCATCCCGGATTGGGCCAGCTTGCCGTAGCATTCACAGAATCCGCACATCTCCATGTGCTTCCCGGTCTGCAATTCCTTGGCGGCGGTCTCCATCGCAGCCGCGGCCTTGTTCCACTTGTCCATCATGTTCTCGGGGACGTTGGCGACCATGATCGCCCCGTTGTCGATTTTATGGACCTCCCATTTGATCGCATCCATCAAACCCTCTTGGGCCGCCAGGTGCTTGCACATGCCGCAGTTTTGCAAGTCGAACCACGGTTTAGTCGTCACCGTTTTTTCCTGAGCAGCTTTCTCCTGCGCCCGAGCCGCTTGCCCGGCAGGTTTGTCCAGCTTCTCTTGCTTCTCCTGGGCAACCGCCATTGGGATGAGACTGCAAACTGCCAACACCGACCAGATAGCAACGCGAGTCATCGTAGGGTCCTCTCAACAAGAATTTGGAACGACCATTGTGGTCTGGAAGCGACGAGAGAAGAAAGGTTTCCAGCCAATAGACAATCATGCGCGCGAAACGGACGTGGAATACCGAAAGAAGCGGGAAACCCAGAGGAAGGCTGGGGACGCAGACTTCCGTCCATTTTTTCCCTGATTCGACGGAGGCCGCGTCCGTCTGCTAAAATCAGCGGCAGAATGAGCCAACACCCACTTTTGGAGGGAACGATCTTGTCCTGCCGCAATGCCGCTGGCAATCCGAGCCGGATTCGCCGAGTTTTCATCCCTTTATTTTTGGTTTGGGTCGCCACTTCCCTGGCATTTGCCCAATCTCCCTGGACTCCACCGCCGATCGAACATTGCGTTTCGATCCGCGACGGCAAGAGCGGGGCTCGGTTGACGATGGACGAGTTATTCCAGCGGCTGGCGACGGCGGACGCCGTGTTTCTGGGCGAGACCCACGATGACGACACCACGCATCGTTTCCAACTGGCGGTCTACGAAGGGCTGCTCAAACAACGCAATCAAAAAGTCGTCTTGGCGATGGAGATGTTCGAGCGGGACGTGCAAGACGACCTGGATCGCTACCTCAGCGGAGAGCTCGACGAAAGCAAGTTTTTGAGCCGATCGCGGCCGTGGGGGAACTACCGCGAGGCGTATCGTCCGTTGGTGGAGGCGGCGAAGTCGGCCGGGGCGCCGGTGGTCGCGGCGAATTTTCCGCGACCCTTGCGAATGAAGATGATGCAGGACGGCAAAGCCGCTTTGGAGCAACTGGGCGACCATCGCGATTGGGCGCCTCAGCAGTTTCTGGAAAACACCCCGCTCTATTGGAAGCGAACGGACAACGCCGTCCGCGGTCATCTGGAAATGATGCGAGCCAGCGAGGGGGAAGACCGCCGCTACACCACGCAATCACTCTGGGATAACTCGATGGGCGAGTCCTGTGCGCAGGCGCTCGACCAGCATCCGGGCCACGCGGTGGTCCATCTCAACGGCGGATTCCACACGCAATACTGGGATGGGACCGCCGGGCAGTTGCGGCAAAGGAAGCCGGACGCGAAGATCGCCACCATCGCCATCACGCCTGCCCAGAGTCCGGCGAGCGCCGAGTTGACCGGGGCGCCGGTCGCCGACTTTGTGGTCTTTGCGGAAAGTCGCGCCACGAATTTTCGGGACGATCATTGGTCGGTATTCGTCGCGCGGAAGAACGATTACCAGTTGTACTTGCCTCCGGAGGCGTCGGCAGACCGGCCGGTCCCGCTGTTGATCTGGCTATCCGACGACGGATTGACCGCCCAGGAAGGGCTGGAACTCTGGCGTGCGCAGCTGGGATCCGATGTGGCGATCCTGGCAATCGACCCTCCGTATCGCGAGCGGCAACGGGACCTCAGCAGCGGTGGGAGGTGGTTCTGGGCCGATCGCTTTGCCGAGGATGTCGGCGCCATGGTCGAGACGATCGAGCGGGCTTGGAGCTATGCCCTGTCCCGTTATCCGGTCGATCCCGAGCGCGTCTGCCTGGCCGGGGAAGGGACCGGCGCCACCGTGGCCGCCGCGACGACTCTCTTGACCTCGCGGATGTCGCTGCGTGGAGTTGCGATCGAGCCGCGGCAGTATTCCAAGATCAAGGACTTTCCCCTGCCTCTGCTGGAGGATTGGGGGGATCAGTCTCCGCCGCAGCGCCGACTGCAGATCCTGGGGAACCCGGAACTGGCGAGCTGGTGGCAAGACGAATTGCAACAATATGGCACGGTTGGACTTCCCGCGGAGTGGTCCGATCTGGCCGCGGATCGCTGGGCGCAGTCGCAACAAGTCGTGAACGCTGTCCGCGACGGTTTAGGCTTGCCCGCTCAGGCTGCCGATGCGCATCGCCGGCGGCAATATCTGGTGGCGGATTTCCGTTCGCCGCTGCATTTGCACTGGGCTCGGCTGGCGGCCGCGCGACTCACCAACGACCAGACCCTTTGCGTCGCGGTTCCGGAGCAACCTGACGCGGCGGATGTACAGCCGGCCGCCACCGCGTTGGATCCGGCGGCGGTGGCTGGGTCGTTGCCCCTTTGCCCGGGTCCGTTCGGCGGTACCACCGTGCTGGTCTTGGGGCAGGGGACCGACGCGGCGACGGTTGCCCGCTGGCGGGAGTTGCTGGCCGATGACCCGATCCAAAAACGGAGCCGCTTCCACCGGCTCCGCGTCGCCACACTCGACCCGGGAGATGTACACTTGTACACTGTCCTCCAAGAGCTCCGCGGGCAGAACCGCAACAACGTCCTGGTCGTGCCGGCGGAGTTTCACGCGGCCGAACCGACCATGCGGCAAATGGAGGAATTGGTCAGCGAATTGGCGGACCAGATGACGATCCATTGGCTTCCCGGACTGGGAGGACAAATCGGTGCGGCGAAAAACTGAGCGGGGCACGAGCGCCATGCTCCACGGCACCTTGCAGAGAAAGGCGGGGAACCCATGCGGCGGTTGACAAATCGGCAACGAATCTGGCGTACGATTCTGCTGGGATGGGCGTCGGCGATGGTGGGTGGGGCGTACGGCCAGTCGCCCGAGCTCACGGCGCCGCCCGAACCGGAAGGGATGCACTCCTTGTTCAACGGCAAGGACCTGAGCGGTTGGGAGGGCGATCCGCGGCTTTGGTCCGTCGTCGACGGCGCCCTCCACGGTGAGACGACTGCCGAAAAGAGTACCCAGGGAAATACCTTTTTGATCTGGCAGGATGGAGTCCTGGGGGACTTCGAGTTGCGGTTGGCGTTCCGCTGCAACGCCACAAATAACTCGGGGATCCAATACCGCAGCGAGCGAGTCGATACCAAGTCGGACTCGAACCGCTGGGTCGTGGCTGGGTACCAGCACGAGATCCGCAACGAAATGGATTTGCCCAACGTGGCCGGCTTTATCTACGACGAGCGGGGCAAGCGCGGACGCTTGTGCCTGGTCGGCGAACGGGCGGTCTGGAAAGCTGGCGGCGAGAAGCAAGTGACCGAAACGATTCTTTCGCCCGAGGGCTTTCGCAAGTTGTTTCGCCTGGATGATTGGAACGACGTGGTGATTATCGGGCAAGGGAATCGGCTGCGGCATTACCTGAATGGGCATCTGGTCGTGGATTTCACCGACGATGATCCGCAATTGGCTCGGCGGGAGGGAGTGTTGGCGCTCCAACTCCACGCCGGGGCGCCGATGTGGGTCGAGTTCAAAGAGCTGCGGTGGAAGGAACACACCCGCGACGGAGCTCGTTGAGTTGGCACGAGTTCTTTCGAGCGGGGATGCTCATTTATCCCCTCCGCGAACTCCTGGCGACATTCTTATTTCCAATTCCATGCCGACTCGGGCTCGGGCTAGGGCTCGAAAGGCGAACAATTCCGATTCGAGTACGAGTACGAGTACGAGTACGAGTACGAGTACGAGTAGGAGTAGGAGTAGGAGTAGGAGTAGGAGTAGGAGTAGGAGTAGGAGTAGGAGTTCGAGTCGGAACTCAAGACGACAAGAGCAGCGGGAAGAACTGTCCGCTCAGCGGTTCGCCTTGGGGAATCGGGGGGACGCCTGCCAGCAGTGGCTCGCTCGAATCGGAACGGGTTCCGTCGCGGACCACATTCAGGACGATCGCCCGCCGCGGGATCGACGTGCGGTTGGCTCGGGAGCCGTGCACGGTAAGCGGGTGGTGGAAGACCGCTTCCCCGGCGGCCATCTCGCAGGGGACCGGATTCTGGAGTTGTTCCCACTGGGTGTCGTTGAGCACCTTGCGGATCGCTTCCATGTCCCCCGCCAGCCCGGTGATCGGCAACAAGGTCCAGCGGTGGCTGCCGGGGATATACAGAACGCAACCGTTGTCGATGGTGCTGGGATCGAGCCCGATCCAGGCGGTGAGGTGATTCATCGGGACCGTGCGCGTCCAATACGAATAGTCTTGGTGCCAGGCGACCACGCCTCCATGTTTGGCTGGTTTGCAGAAGAGTTGATCGTGCCAGAAGCGGACGCTCCCCCCCAGCAACTGGGAGGCTGCCATCACGAAGGCGGGGTTCCACAAGATGTCGTGAAGACCGGGTCGCAGCCGCCAGGCGCCCAACGCATGGAACAGGATGTTGGCGGGATCGCCCGATTCGTTGGCGTGGTATTCGTACCACAGTTCGCGTCCGGTGTGATCGGGCCGCAGCAACTCGGACAACTCCCCGCGCAAGGCCTCGATCTGCGCATCGTTCAGGATGCGAACGCCGGGCAAGAACCCCTGCTCGTGAAAGAGGGCGACTTGGGCGTCGCTCAATCGATACGCCTCCCACTCGTCCGGCGACCGAGGCCACGGGAACAGGTCGCTGACAGGTTGGTGGAATGTGGAATAATCGAGCGGCATCGGTGGGACTCGCGGGTCAGAGCGTGTTTTTAAGTTCATTCCCCATTTGAAGAGAGTGCCGTGGATATGGTCAATAGCAGCAAACCTTCCCTCCCCGGCCGCGTCGTGCGGCCGACCCTCCCGCGGGCTCATGGTAACAGTTCATTGCCCGCGGGAGGGTAAAGGATCGAAGTGACGGTGAAAGGTCGAAGTGACGGTGATAGGCCGGAGTGACGGTGAAAGGTTGAAGTGAGCGTGAAGGATTGAAGCGAGGGTGAAGGGATCAAGGGAGGGTAATGGGGCGGGGAAAATTAGGGGTGTGGCCCTAATTCGGGACGACGGTGACTCCGCGGTTGCGGAGGAGGGCGACCGCGATCCGGAGTTGATTGTACGGAATCCTCGCATGCAACGCCTCGTGGATCGGTCGGAGCCGTTCTAGTCCGGCGTACTGGACGACCACCTGCACGGTTTCCAGGGTGGCGGCGTCCAGCCATGGTTCGGGGTCCGTGATCCCTTGCTGCAAGATGAATTGCTCCAGGTACTGACTGGTGGTCGATTCGGCGCGGGACAGGGTCGCGGCGACTTCGCTGACGGAGCGGCCTTGCGCGAACAACGCGAACGCCGCTGCGGTGCTCGCATTCAGCGACTTGGATTCGTTCGCCTGCGGAGGCGGAGGCGGGCCCAGGTTGGTTTCGAGTTGATGATGGGCACAGTATTCCGCGATGCGCGGAACCAATTCGGCGGCGAAATCTTGGAGCTTTCGCTCGCCGATCCCGTGCACCAGCCGCATCGCGTCCTCGCGGGTGGGGCGACGCCGTGCCAGATCGCGGAGGGTCACATCGCTGAGGATGAGATAGGGGGGAAGGTTGCGGGAGAGCGCCTTCGCCCTCCGCCAAATTCGCAAGTCGTCGAACAGGCCGCGGTCGACTCCCTCCCACGAGTCGATGATTGCAGATCGAGTCGCTTGGGCAGCCTGCCGACTGGCTTGCCCCAAGACCGGCGTCGCACCGCCGCGCATCAGCTGCCAGCCGGACTCGGTGACCTTCAGCACGCCAAACTCTCCGTCGCGGCGGAGAAATTGTTGGCTGATCAGTTGTTCGATCCAGTCGCGAATATCCGCCAATCGAAATTCTCGCAACAATCCGAACGTCGAGAGCGTTTCGTGATGATGGGCCAGAACCGCCTGATGCTGCGAGCCTTGCAGGACGCGGGCGACGTGGATCGCGCCGAAATTCTCCCGGACGCGGGCGACGCAGGAGAGAATCTTCTGGCCCAAGACCAGCGGTTCCGCCACCGACTCGTACTGACCGCGGCAGACATCGCACGCCTCGCACGCTTCCCGCGTCCAGACCTGCCCGAAATGCTCGACCAGATGGCGGTGGCGGCAGCGCGTCGAGACGCAATAGCTATGGATCGACTGCAGCAGAGCGTCGTTCGCCCCCCGCTGTTCGGGTGGGCTGTTTTCCAAGATCCGCCGCCACACAAATAAGTCTTGCCCCGAGTACAACAACCAGCATTCGGCGGGCAGGCCATCGCGACCCGCTCGGCCCGACTCTTGTTGGTAATGCGCCAGCGACTTGGGCATCCCGGCGTGGATCACGAACCGGACATCGGTTTTGTCGATCCCCATCCCGAAGGCGACGGTCGCGACCAGGATCGCGGTCTGGCTGTGCAGAAAGGCCTCCTGCCGAGCCGTTCGCAGTGCGTCGCTGAGCCCGGCGTGGTAGGCCGCCGCGGCGAATCCGAGCTGCTGGAGACCGAGCGCCACCTCTTCGGTTTCCGCGCGACTGATGCAGTAGATGATTCCCGACTCCCCCGGATGCCGTTCGATCACGGACACCAGCTGATTGAGCGAACGCGTGCGCTTGGCGACCTGGTATTGCAAGTTGGCTCGGAAGAAATCCCCGACCAGGATTTGAGGATCGCACAGTCCCAAGGTGGATGCGATCTCGCGCCGGACTTCGGGGGTGGCGGTCGCCGTGTAGGCATGGAGCGGGATGTCGGGAAATCGCTGCCGCAATTGGGCGAGCCCGCGATACTCGGGACGGAAATCGTGCCCCCACGTGCTGATACAATGGGCCTCGTCGATCGCCCAGAAAAGTGGCGGATGGCTGGAGAGAACCTCGAGCAGCTGCGGGCGCATCAGCGTTTCTGGAGCGACGTAGAGCAAACGGCACTCCCCGTTTCGGATCCGCGCCAGGACCTCGGCCCGATGCTCCGCGGACTGGGCGCTATGGAGCGCTTCGGCGGCAACACCCAGTTCCCGGAGGCCGTCCACCTGGTCTTTCATCAGAGCGATCAGGGGGGAGACGACGACGGCCAGGCCTTTCCGCCAGACAACCGGAGCTTGGAAGCAGAGCGACTTTCCACCACCAGTCGGCAAAACCACCAACGAGTCCCGCCCCTGGACGACACAAGCCATGGCCTCCGCCTGCACCGGCAAAAGCTGATCGAATCCCCACACCGAGTGCACGACCGCCCGGAGCGCGATATCATCGTAGGTCGGGCACGTCAGCCTCTCCATGTGTTTGTCTCCCAGCCCAGGAGTTCACCATTATGCCCGACTTTCCTCCGCTGTACACGATTGGGCATTCCAACCATCCCGAGTCGCATTTGATTGGGCTTCTGGGCCAGCACGGTATCCAGACCCTGGTCGATGTCCGCTCTCAACCTTTCTCCCGATACACGCCGCAATTCAACCGCGAGTCTTTGGCGCTGAATCTGCCCGCCGCGGGAATTCGCTATTGGTTTCTGGGCGATCAGCTCGGCGGCCGGCCGGTGGGTGACGACTACTACGATGCCGCCGGGCACGTGCTGTACTCCCGCGTCGCCCAGGCCGATTTCTTCCGCGACGGGATCGCGCAGGTGTTGCAGTTGCTTCCGGCCGTTCGCCTGGCGCTGATGTGCAGCGAAGAGAACCCCTTGGTCTGCCACCGCCACCGCCTGGTAGCCCGCGTGTTGCGCGATCGGGGCGTGCCGATCCAACACATTCGACAAAACGGGGAACTGGAGAGTTATCAACAAGTCGAGCCGCCACAACAGCAGCGGCTGCTCTTCGACGAACTGGAGGAGGAGACGTGGAGATCTTTACGATCGGTTTTACCAAGTCCAGCGCTCGGAACTTCTTCGAACGACTGAAATCCGCTGGGATTCAACGGCTGATCGACGTCCGTCTCCAGAACACTTCGCAGTTGGCTTCGTTCGCCAAACGGGACGACTTGGAGTACTTCCTCGAGGCACTGTGCGGCGCCAAGTACGTACACGAACCGATCTTGGCGCCGACCGCAGAGCTGCTGGCGGCGTTCAAGAAGCAGAAAGGGGATTGGGAAGTTTATCGACAGGGGTTTCTGGCGCTGATGGCGGATCGGCGGATCGAAGAGCACCTGGAGCCCGCCGAGTTCCGCCGGACCCGCAGCGTCCTGTTGTGCAGCGAGGACACCCCCGAGCACTGTCATCGCAGTCTGGTTGTGGAGTATTTACAAACCAAATGGCCCGAGGTGCAGGGGGTGCACCTTTGACCTGAATTCGCACGGGTCTCATGCAAGTTTTGATCAACCACCTGACCCGGATGCAACCGGGCTTCATATGCACCGCCGGGCTTGAGCTGACCACGGGCCAACCGATTCGCCCGGTCGCCAGCGGCGGTTTGAGACGCGGTCTTTTGGCCGAGGAGGGAGGTTGCCTGGCCCTCCGCAACGTCCTGGACCTGGGTCCAACCCAATTCGCAGGGCGGGTGCCGGAAATCGAAGACCGCCAATGCGATCCAACGCAATTTCGAATCGTGGAACAATTGGATCCAGCCGAGTTTCTCGCGCGGAACGCCGAGCACGCCAAGGACCGCCTGGTGGACGTGTTTGGGGGTGAGTTGCAGCCGGAAGGGCGGACCCGCGCGATCCCGGAAAACCACGGACTCCGATCGCTAGGCTGCTGTTGGGGGTGCGATTGCCAATTGGTCGTCGTCGATCGCGGGAGGGGCCCACGACTCAAGTTGCAATGGCGCGATCGCGACCAGGAATTGCTGACCGCCGTGGCGGACGTGCGATTCTACGAAGCGGATCATCAAACACTTCGTACCGAACTCATCCAGTCGACCAATCAATGGCTGGAGCAAACGCCCCGCACCCTATTGGCCCTTGGGCTCTCCCGCCCGTACCGCCGAATGGAATCGGACGCCGCACTCCATTGGCTCCAAGTCAACAACGTGCTATCGATTTAGCGCCTATCCCTTGACCCTCTCCTCCACGTTTGCCCCTTTCGCTCTACCTCTTTCGCTCTACCCCTTTCGCTCTACCGCTTGCGCTCTAACCCTCGCGCTCTACCCCTCGCGCGCTACCCTAGGTTGTCTGGCCCCCTTCTCCCCCAGCTTTGTGGGGGAGAAGGGTTGGGGATGAGGGGGCAACGGCCACTGGGATACGCTCTCGTCTTGTCCTAGCGGCGTCGCTTGGGTCGGAGCTGAGTCTGGCAGCAATGCTCGCCGATCGCATCGCCGGTAATTAGCCCGTGCAGGTTATCGAACTGCCAGTGGATCCCGCCGTAGATGCGGCTTTGGCCTGCTTCTTCGGCCGCCTCGGAGAAACTCGAATACTCGCGGACGACTCCTGGATTTCCTTCCATGCTCGACGAGAACGCCACGTGATCGTCCTCGAACAAATTGGCCAGCACGGCTGCGGCCGCACCACTGAAGGTGCTGTGCCCGGACGTGTACGTGGGGAACGGCGGGGTCGGTACCAGCGAACTCCATGTCAGGTCCGGACTGGTGTGCGGGTTGTCGTCCGTGTCGGCGTACCAGATCGCGGTCACTGGCCGCCAGTAATCGAAATAATATTTTGCATCCCAGGCGCAGATCGCCGCATCGGCTTCCGCGATGTTGAGCAGAGCAAACAGCCGGGCGGAATCGAGCAAATTCAGATCGCGCTCCAACGCCAAGTCCTGGGCGATTCGGTTCCAATGGCCGGGAGGTGTGGCCGTGCCTGCGCCATCGGCCCAGAACCAAGCAATCTCGGTTTGGTCTTCCGTCCGTACCGCGCTGTCGACATCGCCCAAGAGCCGTACCTCTTCGTAAGCAATTGCGTATTCCAGGCTGTCGATCGCCGGTGGTGGAATCGGACGGAACGAGCGCCCGCGGCGCATCGCGAAAGGCTTGACATAAGGCCACTGCGGCAACAAGGCCGGGGCGAACGCCGGCGGCGTCGGCTGCCAATCGCCAGGCTCCGACCCCGAAGTGTACTCGACCGTGCGCGTCGAACCATCGTTGCGTCGTTCGCGAATGATTTTCTCCGCTGCGAGACGCCCCACGCCGCCGCCCAGCAACGCCGCGCGCCACGGAATCCCCTCCAGCGATTCCTCCAGCAAGGCGTCGAACGAACTCCGTTGATTGGGGAAAATCTCCCGCAACACGCGATGCGCCGCCACCGCCGCCGCCGCTTGGGGAGAGGCCTGACGCGGCGCTGGGAGGTTGAACGTATAGCTATGATACCGCCGATCGAACGAATTCACCGCGTCGAACATGGCGATGTGCACCATCGCGAACGCCCGCGCCGCCACCGGAGGGGCAGTTCGTTCCACGCGCACCGCCTGCAACATCGCCTGGTTCCAAGCGATGACCAGGTCGTCCGCCCAGACCTGCCCGGCCGACAGCGCGACGCACCAACCCAAAATCCAAGATGTTGAACAGCGAGTCCAATGAGCGACGATCATTGATTTCCCTTCCAGACGCAAAAACGTAAACGAATTCGCCGGCGCACCGAAAGCGCCGTGCCCCGTTCGGCATGAACCACGCGTCGTCCCAGTCTCGTCGCCACACTCGCCGAGGGCGTTGATGACCGAGGTCGATCGCCCGGAGCGACCGCAGCAACTCGTGCGAGGGTGACTGGTCTTGTGGACAAGCTTGGTTCGGTCGCCCAGGCAGGAAGCGGTTGGATACCGTGCGGCCGCCGAAGTTTCGCCCATCTTAGTCAAGGGGCAGCCGCATTCCTACTCGAATCTCGCAGCGCACTCGCAGAAACTCGATCCCGTGGTCCGGATGCTATGGAAGCTTGGGAATGGACGCACGACTTCTGCTGTTTGCGTGTCGAAAATTTACGACAAAATCGGCGTGACGACCTGGCCGTACACATCGGTCAAACGAAAGTCGCGCCCCGCATGGCGATAGGTGAGGCGCGTGTGATCGAAGCCCAGAAGGTGCAAGAGCGTGGCATGCAAATCGTGCACGTGTACCGGCTGTTCGACCGCGCGATAACCGAACTCGTCGGTCGCTCCATAGGTCATACCTCCGCGGACGCCGCCGCCGGCCAGCCAGACGGAGAAGCCCCAATGGTTGTGATCGCGTCCGCCCCCCGGTTGCCCGTTGACCAACTCCACGGCGGGAGTCCTGCCGAACTCGCCGCCGCAAAGGACGATCGTCTGGTCCAGCATGCCGCGTTGCTTGAGGTCCGCCAGCAGCGCGGCGATGGGACCATCGCATTCGCCGGCCAGTCGCCGGTGCTCGCCGGCGATATCGTTGTGGCTATCCCACGGTTGCACGTCGCCGTGATAAACCTGGACGATGCGGACGCCTCGCTCGACCAGCCGGCGGGCCAACAGCAACTGCCGTCCATGGATCGTATCGCCGTACGCGTCGCGGACATATTGGGGCTCGCGCGAGAGGTCGAACGCCTCGCTGGCTGCCGTCTGCATGCGGAACGCGAGTTCGAATGCTTGGATTCGCGCCTCGAGTTCTGCCTCGTCGGGTCGGTCCGCTTGATGCCGCCGGTTCCAGCGGGCCAGCAAGTCGAGTTGCCGTCGCTGGTCGACGCGGGCGACCGATTGGCCGCGAATGTTCTCGATCAGTTCTTCGACTGAGGTCTTGCGAGTATCCAAGTGGGTTCCCTGGTAGATCCCCGGCAAGAACGCGGCCCGCCAATTGGAGACATCCGCCACCGGCAGGCCGGGGCACATCGCCACGAACCCGGGCAGATTCTGATTCTCCGTGCCCAAGCCGTAGGTCAGCCACGCCCCCATACTCGGTCGCGACAATCGCTCGTCGCCGCAATTCATCAAGCGCATCGACTGCTCGTGGTTGGGCGTGTTGGCGTGCATCGAGCGGATCACGCACAGATCGTCGGCAAACGTGGCGGTCCGGGCGAAGAGTTCGCTGACTTCCAAACCGGACTCGCCGTATCGCTCGAATTTGAAGGGGGAGGCCAGCGCCGCCCCCGTCTGCCGCTCGGTCGTCAAATTCCCGATGGGGATCGGCTGCCCATGGTACTTAGCGAGCGACGGCTTGGGGTCAAACGTATCCAGGTGCGATGGGCCGCCGTTCAGATAGATGTGGATCAGCGCTTTGGCTCGCGGAGCAAAATGCGGCGCTCGCGGCGACAGCGGCGAGTCGAGTGTTCCCTGTGCGGCGGTTGGAATGTCCGCGCCAACTCGATCTAATCCCAGAACGCCGGCCAATCCCATGATCCCCAAACCCGTCCCGGCCTGGCACAACATTTCTCGTCGCGAAATCGGCAGCATCATGAATCCCTCGTGGCTTGGAGTGGCGCGACGCTCCGCGTCGCGACCGGATGGATCAGGTACCTATCTCCATGCGACTTAGCCCCCTCCGATCCTTCCCGCCGCCTCCGCAGCGCATTGGCCTCTACGCATCTCAGCGATTTTGCGGGGTAAGCTCCCTAGACTTCCATTTTCCTCCACCGAGCGAGCGACCACAACGGCGTCATGACCGATTGGTCAAAAAACATAGGAACTCGTCGATTCGGTCCAAACAGATTCCTCGGGGTTCAGCCCCGAGGAGTGTTCACGTTCAGCCTACCGACGCGCATGGCTCGCGACGTGGGTCCTACGGATGCCTCGGGGTTCAGCCCCGAGGAGCGTTCACATTCAGCCTACTGATACATTTCAATCCACGTACATCAATTCGTTGGAGCATAGGAGGACTTGGGCCAGCTGTTCCCAGTTCGACAGACTGGAGCTGGCGTCGGGCGACTGGCCGGCAAACTCCAGTCCCTCAGCCAACTCGGTGGGGCTCGGTTCGCGGGCTAAAATCGCGCGAAATAGGGCGCGGACTCGCTCTGCGGATTCGCTGAAGTTGGCGACATCGGGCCGGCGCATGACCGTCCTCGCCATCTCCACCGCCAGCGGGGAATTCAACGCGAACAACGCTTGCTGCGGCATCATGGTCCGCGAACGCCGTTCATTGGATTGGTCGGGGGAAGCGAAGTCGAACGCGCGGAATACCGCCGGCAAGCTTTGCCGATCGACCAGGCCGTAGACTGTACGGCACGTCGCTTGGGGATTGCCCGCCACGTCGATGGGGCGGCCTCCCCGCTGATGGTGCAAGACGCCTGCCACCGACAATAGCGTGTCGCGCAGCGACTCGAAATCCAAACGCTGCCGGTTCATCCGCCACAGGTAGCGATTTTCGGGATCGCGCGCAGTCGCCTGGGTGGATTTCGCGGGATCGGTTTGCGACGCCATTTGGTACGCGCTGGAGAGAACGATCTCGCGGTGCAGTTGTTTCAGCGACCACCCCTGATCTCGCAAATAGTTCGCCAGGTAATCGAGCAATTCCGGGTGGCTGGGGGGTTCGCTGCGGCGGCCGAAATCGCTGGGACTGCCGACCAGCGGTTCGCCGAAATGGTACATCCACACGCGGTTGGCGATCACCCGTGCGGTCAGCGGATTGTCGGGGGCTGTGATCGCACGGGCCAGCTCCAGTCGTCCGCTTCCTTGGGTAAACGGCTGCGGCTCGCCGGGACGGGCGATCGAGACAAACCGTCTTGGTACGGGAGCTCCCAATTGCGTCGGATTCCCTCGGACGAAAATCCGCGGATCGAGCGGCTCGGGTTTCTCCACCACCACCATCGCGCGCGGGGCGGCCGACGGCGATGTCGCGGCCATCAAATCCAACTCGCTGATCTTTCCCCAATACTGGTCGGTCTCTGCCCGCGAGGTGTACCGATGGGTCTGGCTGAGCGGAATGAAACAGGGACTGGCGCTGGAGGCCAACAAATCGAACAATTGCTGTTGAGCGGGTGACGCGGTTTCGGGGTTGGTGGCGACCGCGGAATAGTTGGCCAGCAACAGCCTCCCGTAGGCTTGGGCGATGTCGACGCGGTTCCGCAGCGGCTGCCCGCGAAGTCCAGCCAGCACCAGCGGATTACAATCACCCGTTGCACATCCCGCAGACCGAGCGGCAGCCTGGTCCAGCAGAGCACTCGCTGCGGCGGCAAACGCGTCATCCGGAGCACCGTCGGCTTTTTGCTCCAGTTGCATCAAATCGTGCCACAGGCCGAACACCGGATCGTCTGGAACCGCCCGCTCGCGCAGCACACGACGCCACCGAATCGTGATCGCGGGCCGCAGGTCCTCGGGCGCCAACGAGAGAAAGAAAATAGTGCTTTCGATCGGGTCGACCGGCTGCGTGGCGATTTTCTGCAAGTAATCCCCGGTCCGTTCGCGAGCCACAGCGCTTTGCTTGACGTGTTCCGCGGCGACAAAACGTTTCAGCTCGAAGCGTTTGCCGTACAGAGCACACTCGACCTCCTCTTGGTCCGCAGGGGGCTGCTCCTGCGGGATGACCGGCAACTCGCTGGGGACTTCGCTGCTGGCCAGGACGCCGTACAGCGCATAGTAATCGGCGGTCGGGATAGGATCGTACTTGTGATCGTGGCAGCGCGCGCAGGAAACCGTTAGGCCCATCAGGCCGCGACTGATTGTATCGATCTGGTCGTCGATCACGTCGTGGATGTTGTTGTCGTACTGGCGACCGAGCGTCAGAAACCCCAAGGCGGCCAACTGCCAGGGCTCGACCGGCGGCTCGATCAGGTCGGCGGCGATTTGTTGCTGCACAAACTGGTCGAACGGCAGGTCTTGGTTGAACGCTCGAATTACATAATCGCGGTACGAGTACGCATACGGTCGGAGCCGCGCGTCCCCGTACATCAGTACGCCATCCTTGGTGTCGGCGTAGCGAGCGACGTCTAACCAATGCCGTCCCCACCTCTCGCCGTAACGAGGGGACGCCAACAACTGTTCGACGACCCGCTCGATCGCATCGTCCGATTCGTCCGCCACGAAACGCTGCACTTCTTCGTAGCTCGGCGGGAGGCCGATGAGGTCGTAGTACAGACGGCGCAAGAGCGTCGGACGATCCGCCGGAAGCGCCGGCTTCAATTCCAGCGAATCCAATCCCGATAACACAAACGCATCGAGGCCCCGGCGAACCCATTGCGGCGACGATACCTCCGGAATCGGCGGCGCGGCGATGGGTCGAAACGACCAGTGCTCGCGGTCCGCCTGGGTGACCCGCATCGGCTCGGGGCTCGTGTTGACCGGAATCGCGGCGGGCCAGACCAGGCCATCGGCGATCCAAGTCCGCAGGTCGCCTATTTCGGCATCGCTCAAACGACCCTCGGGAGGCATCTGCAGCGCGGCGCCGTACTCGACCGCCGTC
>JBGSLW010000014.1:0-9700 GCA_041740495.1 Pirellulaceae bacterium | reverse complement strand
CCGACAATGTCATTCCCCGCTCGAATAATCGGGCCGCGATCTTCCGACGCAATTCAAGCATTTCGGGGCTTCCATGAGGTCTCATCCCAGTATTATAACGGATTCCAGTTAGTTTCCATTAACTAAGTGATCCTCAGTAGTTCGCCCGTTATCCAACCATTTCCTCCACCACGATGCGATTCCCTTCAATCTGGATCACGCGGACTCGCCGACCGGGCTCGATGAAACTACCGTCGCTGACCACATCCAAACTCCGCGCCCCAAAACGGACTCGACCGGCAGGTCGCAACAGTGAATCGGTGGTTCCCCAATCTCCCACCGACACGGTTGGATGGGGTTGTGGCAGCCCCTTGCCTTCCAATTTGCCGATGACGCCGTCGCCCCCGGGCGCGGGCGGGTTGAGCACTAACCTATTGAAAAACGGCAGGTACCCCAAGCGACGTGTGATTTGCCCCGCCACGATCAAGAAACAAAGACTAGCGACCAGTACCACGGCAACCGTTCCCAAGAGCTGACTGAATTCAGCTTCGGACCGAGGGATCACAAAATCGTTGCCGGCCATGATCGCGCTGACGAACAGTAAGCAGAGTCCCAAAAATCCTGCCAATCCCCAGCCCGGTATCACAAACAACTCGACCAACAAGAACCCCAATCCCGCCAGAAACAACAGGATCTCCAAGACTCCCGAAGTTCCGGCCAGGAATCGGCTCCAAAAAAACAATACCGCACACAGCGCCGCGATCAGACCACCGACGCCAATTCCGGGCGAACTGAATTCAATGTACAACGCCACCAACCCGATCAGAATGAGCAGCAGAGTGACGAACCATGTATTGAGCAAATAGACCAGTGTGTCGGTCAGGCCATATTCGAACCGTCGGTAAGGGGTCGATACGTGAAGTAATTGATCGAGTTGCGAAGCGTCGTCCGCCACGGCGCCGACCAAACCCAGTTGCTGCGCGCGATTTCCGCTGAGTGTGAGAAAACGTTCCGGTCCGGATTCCTCCACCAATTCCCAGCCGCCGGCGATCTGCGTCTCGAGCCGGCCGACTTCGTGGCGGCGCGTCAGGAACTCGATTTCCCCCTGCGCGTTGAGACGCTGATAGACCAGGATATCCTTGTCGATCATCGCCTCCGCCAGATCGGCAGGGTGGTGCTTGCTGGTCGCCAAATCACGTGCCTGTCTGACCAACACCGAATAGATTTTGGCAGGGGCAAATCGAAAGGCAAACAGGGTGGGATCGAGATGAATCGCGCCAATGTCGCCGATCGTGGCGGTTGGCGCAGCGACGATCCAGTCGGCGCCCAGGCACAAGATAGCTGCCCCACTCAACGCTTGCCGCGGAACGTACGCCACGGTATACGCCGGGCTGTCGCGCAATAACTCGGCCAGCTCAACGCTTTCGATCGCCAACCCTCCCGGGCTATTAATTTCCAAGACGATCAGGTCGGCGCCCAACTGTTGAGCGCGGTGCAGCCGTGACCGCAGATACAAAGATAGGCGATGATTGATCGGGCCTTCGAATTGGATCCACACCGGCGTTTCGAAAGTGGTTGGCCTGGGGCGTGCCTGATCGGGAACCTGGGCTGCCGCGCCGGCTCCCCATCCCAACAGCACAACGGCGTACACCGGCCAAGTCCAACCCATCCCACGTCGACTCCGCGGTGCGATCGCCGCATCCTGGTTTCCCATCCGCTTCCCCTGAATTTGCTGGCACCTTAAACGAAATCATCTCGACCCCAACCGCTATCTATTCTAAATCTCGGGCCGCTAAAACCAATGCGTCGGAATGGATTTCGATGCGATAAGACATGTTGGGCTTGTTGCCAAGGAAGGTGCCACCATGCGAGCGGTGCGGTGCGGGTTATGGGTTGCGCTGGTGTCGGTGGTCGTCGGCGGATTCACCCCGTCTTGGGGACAAGGCGAACGCCCCCAGTTGTACGTCTTTTCGATGCAAAACTGCGATCCCTGTCGGCAAATGGAGCCGGCAGTCGATCGGCTCTTGCGCGAAGGATTTCCGGTTCAGAAGATCGATTGCCAAGCGCAGCCGCAATGGGCGAACCACTTTCAGATCACCCAAACCCCCACGGTGGTCCTGGTTCGCTCCGGTCAATCGGTCGCCCGTCACGTTGGGGCGCTGAATTATGCAGAGCTCGTCGGACTATTCCACGCCGCTGGATTTAGCCCCGCGACCGGCGGCGCCCCGCCCCCCGGAGCCAGCCATCCGCCGTCCCAGGCCGCGGCAGCACCATCCGAGACCAACCTGGCGGCGGTGTCACCTCGCCGCGAATTGCCGCCACGCGAGCTGGCAACCGCCGCGCCAGCCGGTTCCGCATTTGCGACGCCGAATTCGGAACAACGGGCCTACCAGGCGACCGTCCGCCTCAAGGTCGAAGACCCAACCGGCATTTCCTACGGAACGGGGACGGTCATTCATCATTATCAAAACGCCTACCTTGTCATCACGTGCGGACACATATTTCGCGAGTCACAAGGGAAAGGTACGGTGAGCGTCGACCACGGATTTGCCAGCGGCAGCCCGCGAACTGCGCGCGGCGAGTTGCTCGGTTACGACGCGGCAGCCCGCGACGTGGCCTTGGTCGTCTTCGAATCGCCCCTGGAAATCCAACCGGCGCCCCTCGCGCCGCCGGTCATTCCGATTCAACCCCAAGACGAAGTATTTTCGGTCGGCTGCAATCACGGCGCCGATCCCACCACGGTCACCTGCCAGGTCATTCGCTCGGCGGTCTACGACGGCGCGCGAAAGTACGACACGACTGTCCGCCCGGTGGATGGGCGTAGCGGCGGCGGGCTGTTTTCCGCTGGCGGCCAGTTGATCGGCATTTGTAATGCCGCCGCCGTCGAACAAGATGAGGGGATTTACTCTGCCCTCGAGAATATCTTTTGGCAGTTGCAACAAAGCAACTTGGCCCATTTGTTCCCCGCGAGTGGCTCGGTCGGGGCAACCGGGGTCGCCGCAAGCCAAACGCCCCCTGCGCCCCTGTCGGCTGGCGGTACGGCACCCTCCCCCACCGCGATACCCTCCCAAGCTGCGATGGCGGAATCGAATTCCCCCCCCTCTTCGCTTGCCACCGCGACGCGTCCACAAGGCGGCGCGGGATCGAACGCGGACGTCGAGCTTATTGTAATTGTCCGGCCGAAGGGGGCTCCGGATCAGGCGCGGACCTTTACGGTGCTGAATCCTTCACCGGACAACCTAGCCAGACTCGAATCGCAAGCGATTCACCAGGGGGAATTGCGAATGGCGGACAAACGGTCCGCGTCGAGTGGCAACCTGGTTGAAGGCCCCCCACCGAGGGTGATCCGAGGCCAATCGAGTCGTTAGACTTGGCGCTCGAAAGCCACGTCTGAACGCCGTCCGGCCGCTATTGTTCGCACGAAACCGGTGAAAATCTGGCTTGCGGCACAGGTCGCGACAGATTTCTTACAGCTTTTTTTGAAAAATTTATCACATTCCGGGACAACTCGCCGAAACCTCTACGTTTGGCTCGAGTTTAATCACCGCAGGCTCCCAAATTGGCCGTTTGGGGCCCAGTCGATGTCTGCCCCGCCGGTGTTTGTCCGGCCGGTGTTTGTCCGGCCCGTTCCGTTCAAACCGAGTCCAGTCCAATTCGACCGCGGCTGACTTTCGACGGCATGCAATTTACAGGCGGTTCGTCGGTACGACGGAACCGAAGCTGAGATTTCCAAAATGCGTCGCGTGAGGCGGCGGGAGAGTTTCGACCAATTGGGGTGTAAGAAGGAGAAGCATATGAACGTCCGTTTAGGTTGGCCGGTGAAGGTATTGGGCATAGTTGTCCTGGGGTTGGGACTTGGATCGGCAGCGATGGCCCAACCGGGCGGAGGAGGACCGGGTGGAGGAGGACCGGGGGGGCGTGGCGGCGATTTCATGAATAACCCCATGATGCTGCTGCGAAGTGAGCAGGTCCAAAAAGCATTGGAAATCGTCGACGACCAAGTCGAGCAAATCGACGAAATCGGCAACGAAATGCGGGATGCCATGCGGGATGCTTTTCAGAATTTCCGCGACATGTCGGACGAAGAACGACAGAAGAAGATGACCGAACTCAACGAAGATTTCCAAGCCAAGGTTGATGAAATCCTCCTGCCGCATCAACAAAAACGCTTGAAGCAAATCGCCTTGCAACAGCGGACTCGCGGGATGAACGGCATCGCTGGCGCCTTGGATGGCGACCTGGCGAAGGAATTGAAAATCACCAGCGCACAAAAGGAAGAAATGCAAAAGGTTGCGGAAGAAGCCCGCAAGGAAATGGAAGAGAAGATTGTTCAGCTCCGCAAAGATATGGAAGACAAGGTCCTGTCGGTGCTCGATTCGGATCAGCGCGAGAAGTTTCAGGAGTTGGTCGGCGAGCCCTTTGAGTTGGACTTCCGCCAAATGTTCCGCGGCGGCCAGCAAGGGGGCGGTCGGCGAGGCCAAGGGGGCGAAGGAGGCCGTGGTGGACGAGGTCAAGGGCGCGGCAACAACGACTTTTAGTCTTGGTGCCGGTCGTTTGGTTCCCAGCGAAACATTGTTCCCTGCGAAACATTGTTCCCTGCGAAACATTGTGCGAGTATTGAGCTGGCCTGTCTCGTTTTCGATAAAAGGGGTGCCCACCGGGCACCCCTTTTTTGTCCGAATCCACCGAGAGCGAGCCGCCGAAATAGCGGAGGAATTGCCGGGCAACTCGGGCAATTTTCCCCAACTGCGAGCGGCAAGCTGATTTGCAGCTTAAAATAGACGGCGGTTGCCGCTGTTCCGTTGTGGAAATTGCAAAATCCCCGAAACTCAATCCCGGTCTCGGTGGTTTCTTATATATCAACCGCGGCACGCTATTTGGCGCGGCAGGTCCGTAACAACGGCTGGAAAGGAGCTCGATGGACGTTGGCGAGTTATTGATCGAACGAGGCTTAATCGACCGGGCTCAACTCGGCCAAGCGGCCGAGCGGGGAGGGAACGTTCTCCGCAATCTGGTCGATTTGGGGTTCGTGCGCGAAGACAAGGCGCTCCAGGCGATTTCGACCGATATCGGCATCGACTATGTCGACCTGCGCAACACGCCGATCGATCTGGACTTGCTCAAAACCTTTCCGCAAAAAGTCATCTACCGCCAAATCCTCTTCCCGATTTCGAGACATAACGGTTCGATCGTGGTCGCGACTTGCAACCCTTTTGACCTCTATGCGTTGGACGAAGTCGGTGCGGCAACGGGCCTGGCAGTGCATCCCGTGCTGGCCGAGCGAAGTGAAATCGCCCGCCTGATCAAAGAACACCTGGGGGTCGGCGGCGAGACGATCGAGGGCTTGATCGAACAGCGGATGGAACAGGATGGGATCGAGCTGTTGGAGGACATCGAGTCCGATGGCTCCGAACTCTCCGAGATGGCCCAGGAAGCCTCCGTGGTTCGCCTGGTCAACGAAATCTTGTTGGAGGCGGTCGAGTCGCGAGCCAGCGACGTGCATATCGAATCTCAATCCGCCGGCGTCGTCATCCGCTATCGGATCGATGGGATTCTACACACGCAGCCAGTCCCTCCGGAGATCAATCACTTCCAGGCCGCGATCATCAGCCGACTCAAGATCATGGCCCGGCTGAATATTGCAGAGAAACGCTTGCCCCAAGATGGCCGGATCAAACTGAAAGTCAAAGGGCGCGAAATCGACGTGCGGGTCTCCGTGATCCCGATGATCCACGGCGAAAGCCTGGTGCTGCGGATTTTGGATAAGGGGGCGATGGTCTTCGACCTCCGCGGATTGGGGATGGACAACGAATCCTACCGCAAGTTTTACGAATTGATCCAACAGCCCCACGGAATCTTGCTGGTCACCGGCCCCACAGGTTCGGGTAAAACGACAACGCTCTACAGCGCTCTCGTCGAAATCAACACACCCGACAACAAAATCATCACGACGGAAGACCCGGTGGAATATCAGATTCCCGGGATCAACCAGATCCAAGTCCACCCCAAGATCGGATTGACGTTTGCCGCATCGCTCCGCAGCATCCTCCGCCACGACCCGGATATTGTTTTGGTGGGCGAAATCCGAGACCTGGAAACCGCGGAAAACGCTATCCAGGCGTCGCTGACCGGACACTTGGTGTTCAGCACGCTGCACACCAACGACGCCGCCAGCGCGTTCACCCGGATGACCGATATGGGGGTCGAGCCCTTTCTGGTCGCCAGTACCGTGGAGGCGGTGATGGCACAGCGGTTGATTCGGAGGCTGTGCCAACACTGCAAAGAGCCGTACCGTCCGAAACCGGATGAAATGCCTGCGGATTTTCCTTGGGACAAGTTGGGTGATGGTCCCTTGTACCGCAGCGGGGGTTGCCGCGAATGCCGACAGGTCGGCTACCGCGGCCGGGTCGGGATCTACGAATTGTTACTGACCACCGAGGCCGTACGGCAATTGGCACACGATCGCAAGAGTTCCTGGGAGATCAAGAGGGCTGCGTTGGCGGAGGGGATGCGGACTTTACGAGATGATGGCTGGGACAAAGCGATCTCCGGTTCGACCTCGGTCGACGAGGTGCTGCGCATCACGAAGATCGATCGAATGTAGGCCGCCATGCCCGAATTCACCTACACCGCCCGCTCGCTGGATGGCGAACGCGTTTCCGGCACGTTGTCGGCAGCGACCGAACGCGAAGTCATCGGCGTACTTTCGGGCAAGTCGTTGTTTCCGATCGCGGTCGCCCCGCTGAAGGAAAAGAAGTCGGTCGGTCTTCGTGGCTGGCGGATCAACGACCAGACTCAGGCCAATTTTTTCGCGTCGCTGGCCTCCCTGCTCCGCGGCGGCGTCCCGCTCATGCGCTCGCTGAAAATCCTGCAATCGCAGGCGACCAACCAGCGTTTGCGCACAGTGCTGGATGACATCGTCGCCCGTGTCGAGGACGGGGAGACCGTAGGGGATGCCTTCGCCCGCTACCCCACCGACTTCAACGAAATCACCGTGAATCTGGCTCGAGCCGGCGCCGAAGGGGGTTTTCTGGAAGATGCGTTCGAGCGCGTCGGCCAGTTCATCGAACATCGCGCCGATATCAAAGGGCGGACGGTGGGGGCGCTGATCTACCCGGCAATCCTGGCAGGCGTTGGCGCGTTGATCTTGATCGTCTTGCTGATTTTTTTCATCCCCAAATTTGGCGAGCTGTTCGAAGAATTGCGGCAGCGCGGTCAGTTGCCGGCTGCGACCGATTTCCTCTTGAATTTCAGCAGCAGCTTGCAGAAATTCGGCATTCCCCTGGCGATAGTTTGTGCGATACTTTTTGCGGTATTGTGGGTTCAAATCAAGAAGCCGAAAGGACGGCGGGCCGCGGATTGGGTCAAGCTCCGTTTGCCGATGTTCGGCAGCGTGTTCCGTAACCTGGCGGTGGCTCGATTCTGCCGCGTGCTGGGTACGCTGCTGAAAAATGGAGTCCCGTTGATCAAATCGCTGGAAATCAGCCGCGATGCGACCGGCAACCGGGTCCTCTCCGAGGCGATCGACAAAGCTACGGAAAACGTCGCTTCCGGCGAATCCTTGGCTGTTCCGCTCAAACGCTCGGGGCATTTTCCCGCGACGGTCTCCGAGATGATTTCCGTCGCCGAGGAGTCCAATACATTGGATACGGTCCTGATCAGTTTGGCCGATGGCTTGGAAAAGCAGACGATGCGCCGACTCGATTTGCTCGTGCGGATGCTCGAGCCAATGATGTTGGTTGTGATGGCCACGATCATCATGATCATTGTGGTGGCCCTGTTGTTGCCGATCCTCAAGATGGGTCAGGCGTTTACTTAAATGTCCAATACTACAATTCGATCGAGGAGATATGCAATGAAACGAACGCGAACGATGCGGCCGAATCGAGCCGCGCGACGGGCAGGCTTTACGTTGATGGAAATTTTGCTGGTCACAGCGATCCTGGTGGCGCTGGCTTCGATGGCGACTTTCGCCTTCGTTTCGCTGCAGCGCAACAGCTTGTCGCGAGCATCCCGCACGGAAATCGGCGTGCTGGAGAACGCTTGCCAGATGTACCACGCCAGCGTCAGTTCCTTTCCCCAAACGTTGCAAGATTTGAAGCTCCTGCCGCAAGGCATGGACAAGACGATGTGGGGAGGACCGTATATCGACGCCTCCAAGGACTTCAATGACCCTTGGCAAGTCGAATACCGATACGTCCCCGATCCTGCCAACGATATGGTCACGATCACCTCGGCAGGACCGGATAAGCAGTTTGATACAGCCGACGATATCACCAACTTGCGGTAACCTATGCGGGATCGGAATGCGGCGACGCGGCGGCGAGCCGCGTTCACGTTGTTGGAGTTGATGCTGGTGCTGACGGTCGTGCTGGTCGTCGCCGCGATGGCCGCGCCGCTGGTCCGCCGAAGTTTCGCGTACCAGTCGTTGCGTTCCGGCGCCGACCAGGTCCGAGCGTCGTTCGGCCAGGCACGGATTCGAGCGATCAAGTCCGGGAATGTGTTCGCCTTCCTCTACGCGCAAGGAGGCGAGTCCTACACAATCTCCCCGTTTATCAACGCGTATTCGCTGATCAATCCGCAAATCATGGCGTCGGTTCAGTCGCCCCCGCCTCTCCGCAAGTTGCCGGCCGGACTTGTCTTCGCGGGAGCCAATGTCTCCGGGGATGCCCGAGGGCAGTTCGAATCGGAAGGGGCCAGCGGCACCCAAGGCATGACCCCGATCCTGTTTTACCCCGACGGGTCCTCCCAAGACGCGGCGGTTTACCTGCGCAACGACCGCAACGACTTGATCCGCGTCGACCTCCGTGGCCTCACCGGAATGTCCAACGTCGCCCGCGTCAGCGACCAGGGACAATGACGACCAGGGACAATGACGAGCACGAACTTCATGATAGTCGGTCCAACAGTTTGCCCCCCGCGACCGTCCGTCGGATGCCTCGTCCGCCGCCGACGCCTCCGGTCCCGCGCCGGCTTGTCGCTGCTGGAGGCGATGTTCGCGATCGCGATCTTGGGTCTCTCGTTGGCCGCCATTGGACGTCTGGTGCAACTGGGCTTCCAAGCTGCGGGACGAGCTCGTATCCAAAGCCAGGCCCAGATTCTCTGCGATTCCAAAATGGCTGAGATCGCGGCGGGGGCTCTCCCCTTGGAATCCGTGAGCTCCTCGCCGATCGACGAGGTGTTGGGTTGGCAATACTCGGTCGAAGTCCAGCCGGCCGAGCAGATCGGTCTGTTGGTCGTCAAAGTCACGGTCCAACAAGACGTCGACGAACCACTCGGGTATAGCATCGTGCGGTTCATGCCCGATCCCAACTTCGATTTCAACGAGACCACGGAATGAGTCGCACACGGGCCATATTTGAAAAGGCGCGCAACGTCGCTGACCGACGCATCGTTCGGGAGGCGCCGCATGCATCCCACGGGCCGCCGAGCGGATTCACCTTGTTGGAAGTGATCCTGGCCCTGGCCCTGTTCGTCGTGATCATGGGCGCGGTGGCCGCCGCGATCCGCCTCTACTACGTCAATCTGACGCAATCGCAAAAGACACTCGAACTGACGGCTCTCGCCCGCGGAACCGTCAATCTGGTGGCCGGCGACTTGCGGAGCGCCATCCAATTCAAGCCGGTCGATGTCTCCGGGCTCAACGAATTGATTTCGTCCAATGCGGCGGCTTTGATGGGCGCCGGCGGAGGAAGTTCCGCCGGCGGCGGTGCTGCGGCCG
>JBGSLW010000013.1:0-4828 GCA_041740495.1 Pirellulaceae bacterium | reverse complement strand
GCGTCCGTGGTGTTTGTTCTGGCGGTTCCCGCCGACGAGGCGGTGGAATTTGCGGTGGTCTCGCCGAAGGGAGCCGTCCTGCAATTGGGAGAACTTGCTGGACACTTGCGCACCGTCGACGCGGCTGGCATGAAATCGATTGAGGTGAGCGCGAATTCCGAATTTCTGTTGGCGGGGCGTTGGATCGTCCGGATCCTCCGCCGCGACGCAGTGCGCGCCATGCCGCTCTGTTGGGGAGCCTATGTGCAAAACCGGGCGGTGTACTTCAGTGCCAGTACTCAAGTAAGCCCCAACGCACCGGTCGTGTTTCGCGGCCGAGTATTCCACCGGGAGGTCTTGGACCAGGTGGATGTGACGCTGCAGGTCTTCCGTGTCGCGGGAGCACTGATCGAGGGCGAGCCGAGTCGGACCGCTGTTCTCTCCCGTTCTGGGACGCAAGGTCCAGCGATCCGCGGTTCGCAAGGCGGTATTTCAGGAACCTACCTGACATCGCTCGAGCTGCCACCTGGGGACTATTTTGCGGTTTTCCGAGCCGCACATGCGGGCGGCGCCGTTCGGCTCTTGGATACGGGCCGTCCCGCCAAGCCCGATCAACCGCTGCGGAAAGTCGAACCGGTCCCGAGTTTTACGAGGCTGCAGATCAGCCGCTTCACGGTGCTGTGATCGACGGAATACCGTGAAACAGCCTGTGGAAAATTCCGCCACCTGGCCCGAGCCGACGGTTTCTTGTTTTTTTCGGTGTGCTCCGAAAACGAAGAAGGGGAGGGCACGACTCGGCAGGAGGGCAGGACTCGGTAAGAGGGCACGACTCGGAGAGTCGTGCGACGGAGATTACGCCAGCACTTCGCGGATGACGTGTTGCGGTTCGACGCCGGTCAGGCGCTGGTCGAGCCCTTGGAACTTGAAAGTGAATCGTTCGTGGTCGATTCCAAGACAATGCAGAATCGTGGCGTTGAGATCGTTGATGTGGACCGGGTTATCGACGATGTTGTAGCTGAATTCATCGGTCTCGCCGTGCACATAGCCGCCGCGAATTCCGCCGCCGGCCATCCAGACGCAAAAGTTCCGTGGATGGTGGTCGCGGCCGTAATCGTCGTGGGTCAAGGTTCCCTGCGAGTACACCGTCCTGCCGAATTCGCCTCCGCAGACCACCAAAGTCGAATCCAGCAGCCCGCGCTGCTTCAGGTCGTGGATCAATGCGGCGGTCGGCTGATCGGTCTGGCGGCATTGGTTTCCCAATTGGTAGGGTAACGAACCGTGTTGGTCCCAACCGCGGTGCAAGACTTGGACCACACGAACTCCGCGTTCGATCAGCCGTCGCGCCAGTAAGGCGCTGTGGGCGTAAGTTCCCGGCGTTTTGACGTCGGGGCCGTAAAGCGCCAGAGTCGCATCGCTCTCGTCTGCGATATCGATCAGGCTGGGAACGCTGGACTGCATGCGAAACGCCATTTCGTATTGGGCGATGCGGGTTCGCGTCTCCGGATCACCGAACTGCTGCAACGTGCGTTGGTTGAGTTGCTCCAGTGCATCGAGCATCACGCGGCGATCTTGGCGGGTCACACCGTCCGGATTCGGGAGGTACAAGACCGGATCGCCGGCGCCGCGAAGCGCGACGCCGTTGAAATGGGTTGGCAGGAATCCGCTCCCCCACATCCGGTTGTAGAGCGCCTGCCCGTTGCTGTCTTCCGGAAACTTCGGTGTGAAGACGACGAACGCGGGCAAGTCGTTGTTCTCACTGCCCAGGCCGTAGGAGAGCCACGACCCAATACTGGCCTTGCCTGGAATCTCGGAGCCGGTCATGACGAACGTGCAAGCCGGGTCGTGATTGATGGCGTTGGTGTGGACGGTCTTGATCAACGAGATCTCGTCGACGATTTCGGCGGTATGAGGCAAAAGTTCGGTGTTGACCCAAATCCCTGCCTCCCCTTTTTGTTCGAACTTGAACTTGGACGGCGCGACTGGAAAGCGGGTCTGCCCGCTCGTCATCGTGGAGAGTCGCTGCCCGCCTTGGATACTGGGGGGGAGGTCCTTGTCAAAGAAATCCTTCAAGCCCGGTTTGTAGTCCCAGGTATCCAATTGCGACGGGCCGCCGTTGAAATGCAGATAGATAATCGCGCGGGCCTTCGGCGTAAAATGCGGAAAACCGAGGAGCGGCGGATGGACTCGATCGCTGCCGGCGGCCGCGGCGGCCTTGAGGACCTGGTTGCCGGCGAGCATCCCCACCGCCAGTCCTCCCAGCCGCAAACCTGTGTGGCCGAAGAACTGCCGGCGAGTCTGTTCGATCGCGACTTCCCGTTGCCAGTTCATACTCAATTCCTATTCAGCGTTTCGTCTAAGTTCAAAAGCATGTTGGCCACCAGCGTGTACGCAGCCAACTCGGCCGGATCCAATCCTTCGTCCCGCTTCGATTCGCCGTGCGAAATGAGCTTCAACGCATCGTCGGGTGCTGAGCGATAGCGATCCAAGTGCTGCTGGACTTGTGCCTCGATCACCGCGACTTCTTCCATCGCGGGATCGCGGGCCAGCACCTGTCGGTACGTCCACGCAAGTCGCGCTGCAAAATCACTTCCCCCCTCGCTCAACATGCGTTGGGCCAGCTGCCGAGCCGCCTCGATGTGCTGCACGTCGTTCATCAGTTGGAGTGCCTGCAACGGGGTGTTGCTCCGTTCCCGCCGTGTGCAGGACTGTTCCCGATTGGGTGCGTCGAAGTTGACCAGGAAGGGCGGGGGCGCCGTTCGCTTGAAAAATGTGTACAGGCTTCGACGGTAGAGCGGCGGTCCGTGGTCTCGTGTGTAGAACCGGGTGTTCGAGCCGACAAAACCGACGGGCTCCCAGATGTTCGGCGGCTGGTACGGTTTGACGCCGGGGCCCCCCATCTCCAAATCGATCAAACCGCTGACGAATAAGGCGTTGTCGCGGATTTGCTCGGCGTCCAATCGCAAGCGAGGACCGCGCGCCAGCCAGCGATTCTCTGGATCGCGGGCGTAGTGCTCGGCCGGCACTGCCGATGATTGGCGGAACGCGGCCGACGTCACCAACAACCGCACCAGCCGCTTGATGTCCCAACCGGACTCGCGAAAGTCGACGGCAAGCCAATCGAGCAATTCCGGGTGACTGGGGGCCTCGCCTTGCGAACCAAAATCCGAGCTGGTTTTGACCAGACCGACGCCGAAAAACTGCTGCCAATAGCGGTTGACCGCCACCCGCGCCGTCAGTGGATGTTCCGGAGACACCAGCCACTGGGCGAGATCGAGTCGATTCGGGCGAGCTTGCGGGTCGGCTTGGATCAACGGCGGAAGAATCGCCGGAACATCGGGCTCGACCTTTTCACCAGGTTTGTCGTAAGCGCCGCGGAGCATCACGAAACTCTCGCGTGGTTGCGGCAAATCTCGATAGACAAACGTCGCGGGAATCGCGTTGAAATACGACTCGCGATCGGCCTTCAACTGGTTGAGCTCGGCCACCGGCGCTGCGAGCTCGGATTTGGTATCGACGCAAACGGATTGCAAGAAGAAGGCGCGCAGCCGGGTTACATCGGCCGCAGAGGGCATCGCCTCAGGACCCGCCTTCGCCACCACTTGCAAATCGGCTGCCAGGTTGGGAACCTCCTTGCCGGCGACAGATTTCCACCAGGCCTGAAATGACCGCGTCGCGTCTTGGGCGGGATCGAGCACCCCGGAGACACCCACCTTGTCCCAGAACAGATTTCCGCCGAATTGGGTCAGCGCAAAACCGGTGAGCAGATCGCCCGCCTGCAGTCCAACCGACTCGAGCGGTACTTCCAAGCGAACCCATTCCCCCGCGGTGGGGAGCGACCCAAAGTGGACTCGCTCGGTCGTCTGTGCGGTTCCCCAAGGGATGGCGTCGTAGTCCCCCCAGACCGCGCGGTGCTTCCAGCCATCCTTGTGGAACTGGAGCATGATCGTCTGCGGCGGGTTGGTTGGATCGAGCCAGACGTGCGCGAAAATCCCCCCTTGTTGCGGGAGGACCAGTGGCGTGGCGGCCCGATCCCACACGTCCTGAGCCAAACCGCTGGCGGTCCGCTGGACCGACTTCGCACCACTGTACACTTGTCCACCATCCGCAGCGGCGGCGAATTTCGTGGGGTCGCCCGGATTTCCTTGAAGTTGCCCGCCGGTGGGAAATTCGTCCTCCATCCAGACGGACTCGAACGGCGAAGCGACCGGCGTTGGATCGGCGAGCGCCGGATCACAGTAGGCGACTTGCGCGGCGAGTTGATCCAGCGCCTGCTGTTTCGCGGCGATTTGCTGGTCGAAGTCGGCCAGCCGTTGTCGGTGTTCCGGCATCTCCAGCTTCAAGACAGGCTGTGTCAACAGCGCGTTGCCATCCATCGCCGGGTCGGCAGCCGAATTGAAAAACGCATAGAGCGAATAAAATTCCCGCTGCGAAAGCGGATCAAATTTATGGTCATGGCAGACGGCGCATCCACCCGTCAATCCCATCCACGTTGAAATCGTGGTGCTGGTCCTATCGACGGCGTAGCGATAGGTGAGTTCGGCGTCGATCGAGCCCCCTTCGCTGGTGGTGACGTTGCAGCGGTTGTAGCCCGTCGCGATCAACTGATCGAGCGAAGGATTGGGGAGCAAGTCTCCCGCGATTTGCTCGACGGTGAATTTGTCGAAGGACAGATTGCGATTGAAGGCGTCGACGACCCAATCGCGATACGCCCAAGTCTGCCGTTCGTTGTCCAAATGCAGTCCGTGGGTGTCGGCATAACGAGCCAGGTCGAGCCAATGGCGCGCCATTTCCTCGCCGAAATGGGGCGAAGCGAGATACCGATCGACCAGCCGTTCGTACGCGGCGGGCG
>JBGSLW010000012.1:0-6224 GCA_041740495.1 Pirellulaceae bacterium | reverse complement strand
CCTGCGGTTTCCAGGCGCCGGGTACCAAGAAACCGCAGGCTAGCGCCAGGCGGCTGATGTTTTGGGACAAAGCCTAGGCTTTGTCCCGAGACACGAATTCGTGCGCCCTGGAAATCTGCCGCAGGTCTTTAGCTGGCGGCCTCTTCATCGCGTTAGCTAGACGCCGCGGGAGGCGAGCAATTCCTGAACGTACTTGGGCGCCATTTCGCGCCAGGTGGTCCAGTCGTGCGACCAGGATTCATCCCACACGTCGACGCGGTTGGGTATTCCGCGGCTTCCCAGGGCGTTGGCGACCTTCCAAGTCTCTTCCGTGTTCTCGTTTCGGCCGCTGCCGGTGGCCAGGATAATGGTCCGTTGGCGCAGGGCGTCCAGTTGGGGCCCTTCGGGCATCAGCGGAACGAAATGCAACGGGGCCAGATGGTGAAAATCTTCGAACCATTGGCCTTGCAACCATTTGTCCAGATCGTAGGTGCCGCTCATACACAGCGCGTGCGAAAAGATTTCGGGGTAGCGGCAGATGGAGAGGAGTGCATTGAACGCCCCCAGCGACGCGCCGGCCGTGACGATTTCGAGTTGATCGGTTTGGCAGTCGTGATAAATCGCCGGGACGACTTCGTGGCGGATGTACGCATCGAATTGCTTTTGAATCCAGACGCAATGGGCGACTCGATTATCGGTAAGCCAGGTGCGACCGGCGATGCTATCGACCGAATAGACCTTCAAGCGACCGGCGTGGAGAAACGGCTCCAATCGTTGGATCAGAAAAAATCGCTCGTTCTCTTCGCAATCCCCCCCCGCGGTGGGGAATAGCAGCAAGGGAACGCCGTAGTAGCCATACCGGACGAGCGTTGTTTGCGTGTCCAAACGGGGAGAATACCAGCGGGTCGATTCCTTCATTCCCTCTGTTTTCTGATCCAGGTAAGCAAGGTGATTCATGCGCTATGTTGTCCCGGCGACGGCCGAGGATTCTGCTCGCCAACTTTGAATTCGTTCCCAAAACAGTTCCGTAAACGATTCTACTTCGTGTGCTGGGAAAAGCGAATTAACCTTTTGGCGGACTGCGTCCTTGGCCGTTTCGGTCCCGAAGAACTCGTGCGCCTCCGCATCCAAATGGCTGAGGTGGTGATCGCAGAATTCGTAGAAGGCTTCGGTTTGCATCCGTTCGTGGCCGATCGCGGCATATCGAGCCAGTTTTTCGCGGAAGGGGAGGTCTTCCCGTTGGATCTGATAGTACGGCTCCCAATCGAGGGTCTTCCGCATCGGGCGGCGCGTCACCGCACAGAAAATCGCCCACCGCAAGTTGGCTTTGACCAGCCAGGGAAAGTGGTAATGTAGCGATGTGACTTGGGAGTCCGGACAGGCGTTGGCGAAATCGATCGGGTACCATACGCTCCCCTGCCGCAAGGCCTCGCACGAGTTGAAATCCCAGCCAAAAAACGTATTGATCGTGAGCGTCATGTCTTCCAAGATCGCTCGATCTTCCGCCGCCACGAAATTCTTGGCGACGCGGTATCGATCGTGCAGCGGCGCGGCGGGGTCGTAACTGATCAAGCGAAACTGCGGCCCCAGTCCGATGCAACGCACAAACTGATCAAACCCCTCGACCGACTTCTGGAGGTGCATCAGAAGCGTACCGCTTTCCTCGTAAGCTTTCCGCAATGCGGTCTCGTTCTCGATCCGGCTGACGCCTTTCCACGCCCCCCCATCGTACGGCTTCATGTAGAGAGGGTAGCCCATTTGCCGGCCGACATCCCCCAGATCGAAGAGCCGAGCGTATCGCTTCAGCGTCGTATCCAGGTCGGCGTGGGAGGTATACGACTTAGGAGGAACCAGCCATGTCTCCGGGATGGGAAACCCCAGGTGGGCCATAGCGCAATACGTCGTCTGCTTTTCCATCGACTGGATCGACCAAGGATTGTTGAAGACATAGACATCGTTCATCACGATGATCTTCTTGATCCATTCCCGGCTGGTGTGGTACCAGTGTGTCAGTCGATCCAGCACCACATCGTAGCGGCAATCTTGGCGGAGGTTGAACGGTTCAATCGTGACGCGTTCGACTTCGATCCCGACGGTCTCACCCGCGTGCGGAATGGCCAGCTTCAAACGCTGCAGGATTTGCTCGAAACAAATCGGCCAGCACAAGTCCGCTCCCAGGGACAGACCGATACGACGGACGCTTGACGGCATGGCTCACTTCCTCTGCGGATGGGCGGAAACTGCGACGAACCGCATTGCCGAAATTTCCAGGCACCATTGTACTCGTCCACGTCAGCGCCGATAGCGACGGGTGGCGCCTGTGGTATACTCGGGAAACTCCGCTGCCGAAACCATTGGTCGCGTTGAGTCGATCTCCACTTCGATCCGTTCGACCGCGTGGCGTCAGTCCCCCTTCCGACCGTCGATATCCACACGCATATCCTGCCAGAAAACTGGCCGGATCTGGCGGACCGGTACGGATACGGTGGGTTTGTGCAACTGGTGCACCATCAGCCAGGCTGTGCGCGGATGGTGATCGATGGCAAGGTATTCCGTGAGGTTCAAGAGAATTGCTGGAACCCCGGCTTGCGGATCGTCGAATGCGATCGCCACGGCGTCGACCGGCAAGTCCTCTCCACGGTGCCGGTGATGTTCAGTTATTGGGCGCGGCCGGCCGATACGCACGATCTGGCGCGTTTGCTGAACGACCATCTGGCTGGCGTGATCGCAGACTACCCCGATCGGTTCTATGGGTTGGGGACGGTTCCGTTGCAGGCGCCAGACCTGGCAATCCAGGAGATGGAACGCTGCGTTCGCGAGTTGGGATTGCGGGGAGTTGAGATTGGGTCGCACGTCAATCAATGGAATCTATCCGACCCGTATCTTTTCAGTTTTTTCGAGGCGGCAGCCGAGTTGGGAGCAGCGGTGTTTGTCCACCCCTGGGACATGATGGGGCGCGAACGAATGCCCAAGTACTGGCTGCCGTGGTTGATCGGCATGCCGGCCGAGACCTCGCTGGCGATCTGCAGCATGATTTTCGGGGGAGTGTTCGAGCGCCTGCCGAGCCTCAAAGTTGCATTCGCCCACGGCGGCGGGTCGTTTCCAATGTCGATCGGGCGAATCGAGCATGCCTTCCATGTGCGGCCCGACCTCGTCGCTGTGGACAATCCCATCAACCCGTCGAGTTACTTGGGCAAGTTCTATCTGGATACCCTGGTGCATCAGCCCGATGTCTTGCGATTCCTGATCGGGTTGGTCGGGGCCGAGCGGCTGGCGCTGGGCTCGGATTATCCTTTTCCGTTGGGCGAGTTAGAGCCGGGCCGCATGATTCGGGAAATGCCTGACCTGGCCGGTGAGACACGCGCTCGATTGTTGGGAGGAACTGCGCTCGAATGGCTTGGGGTGTCGGCGACATCGCTTCCCCAATCGCGAGAGGTTGTGCCGTCGGGGTCATCACCCTCCCCCGAAGATGGAGGGGAGTGAAACGCGGGTTCAAGATTCACCCCGCAGCGATTTCGGCGTGACCGTCTCTTTCAACGACCACGTGGGTCCGTCGAGGTCGTCCCAGGCCAGCGCCTTCAGCTGTAGGCGGGCAATCGCCGCCGTGGGAAGAATCACGGAATTGCCCGAAATTTCGTAGATCAACTCCTCCAATCCAGGATTGTGGCCGATCACCAGAAGTCGTTCGATCGACACGGAGGTCTGGCGGATTTCCGCCAGGTATCGGTGGGGAGGGGCATGGTATAGCGACTGTTTGTAGACGACGGCGCCATCAAACCCGCAGGCCAGTGCAACCCGTTCCGCGGTCATTCGCGTGCGCACCGACGACGAGGCACAAATCCAATCGGGCCCCCCCGGATGGTCGCGTAGCCAGTGCCCCATTCGCTCTGCATCGGCCAGGCCTCGCTCACTGAGCGGTCGATCGAAATCCTCCCAGCGCGATTCGTCGCGATCGGCCTTGGCGTGCCGCATCAACAAAAGCGTCTTGATGTGTTTCATGCTCGTTATTGTAGAATGAAATGGTCTTCTCCGGGGTAGGCTTGGCGCCGCCGAGCCGAAAGCGACAGGCAGTGAATTCATGGACGCAGAGCGAGCTCGTATCAAAGCCGACCTGGGCGGTGTCTTGGCCGGGGAGGTTCGCTGCGACGCCGTAACGCTGCAACTCTATGCGACGGACGCCAGCATCTACCAGGTCGAACCGCTGGCCGTCGTTCATCCGTCCAGCACCGACGACGTCGTGCGGTGCGTCGACTATGCCAACGAGCACAATCTTTCGCTTTATCCTCGGGGAGCCGGGACCAGTGTGAATGGTGGTCCCCTGGGTCCCGGGATCGTATTGGATTTTTCCGTGCGGATGCGGCGGATTCTGCGGCGTGGCGACGACCGGGTACGGGTGCAGCCGGGGGTGATCCTGGCACAACTCAATCGCCAGCTCAAACGGCAACGACGTCTGTTCGGCCCCGACCCGGCACTCCGCAGCGTGACAACGATCGGGGGCGTCTTGGCGACCGATGCCAGCGGCAGTCATTGGTTGAAGTATGGGAGTGCGCGCGATAAGGTCCTGGGGTTACAAGTCGTCACCGCCACGGGGGACGTATTGCATTTGGATCGTGGCCAAAGCCCCGTCAAAGACTCTCCGGCGCATCGGCTGGCCACGGCCACGGCGGAAATCCTGGATCGTCGAAAAGCCGTCATCCAGCAGCACTGGCCCGAAACGCGAGTCAACAGGGCGGGGTATCCCCTGCGCGACCTGGAACAGAATGGCGAGATCGATCTGATCCGCTTGTTCGCTGGTTCCGCCGGGACGCTGGGAATTATCACGCAGGCCGAACTACAGCTCGATCGGATCCCCAACCATCGCGGCGTCGTGTTGTTCTTTTTTGAACGGATGGAGCAGGCGTCGCATGCCGCCCTGGAGGTCCTCGCCACGCAGGTCGCTACCTGCGACTTGATGGATCGACGCCTGTTGTCGCTGGCCCGCGAGGACAACGATCGCTACCATCGGATCATCCCCGCCAATGCGGAAGCGATGTTGCTGGTCGAATGCGACGCCGAATCGAACGATGAGCTGCTGAGTACCCTGCAACAACTTATCCAACGAATCGAGGGGCGGCGGCAGTTGGCTTTTCGCTCCGTATTCACGACCGAAACCGCCGAACGCAATCTGTATTGGCGCCTGATCCGGCGGGTGGTCCCCTCGTTGTACCGGATGCGCGGCTCGACGCAGGCGGTCCCTCTGGTGGAGGAAGTCGCCGTCGCACCGGAACGGCTCCCCGAATATCTAGCCGAAGCCCAAGCGATCCTGAACGAGTTCTCGGTCACGGGCTCGGTCTTTGCCCACATGGGGCAGGGGGTTGTGCAGCTCTTTCCATTTCTCGATTTGAGTCAGCCGAACGACCGTGCAAAGCTCGAGCCACTTGCGGGGCGACTGTACGAAAGCGTCTTGGCGCTGCGCGGGACGGTCAGTGGTTTGAGTGGAGACGGACTGAGTCGGACTTGGTTTCTGCGACGGCAGTACGGCAAATTGTACGACGTTCTGAAAGAGGTCAAGCGCGCGTTCGATCCACGGAATTTGCTCAACCCGGGCAAAATCGTCGACGAACCTCGCTATGGTTTGACCGACGCCCTGCGACCGCATTTACTGAGCGGGCAGTGGTCGACGGCGGAGTCGATGGAACCGACGACCGTATTGGACCCACCGCCCCATCCCATCACGGCCGAGCAAGCCCCACCGCCCCCCCCCGCCAGCCCCTTGCAGATAACCTTGCCGATCCTGAACTGGCAGCCCCAGGAAATGTATCGCGCCGCGAACCAATGCAACGGCTGCGGCCGTTGCCGCACCAGTGCGGACGACCAGCGAATGTGTCCGATCTTTCGACTCAACCCGCTGGAAGAAGCCAGTCCGCGGGCCAAGGCCAACCTGGTTCGCGGCCTCCTGACCGGGACCTTACCCGCCGAACTCCTCTCGACCGACCAGCTCAAGTCCGTCGCGGACCTCTGCGTCCATTGCCATCAATGCCGCCTGGAATGTCCGGCCGCTGTCGATATCCCGAAGCTGATGGTGGAGGCCAAAGCCCAGTACGTCGCCAAGAACGGCTTGATGTTCTCCCAATGGATCCTGACGCGGTTGGATCTGCTCATCTGGCTGGGAACCCGGTGGCCGTGGATCACCAACCGCCTGCTGGCCAGCCGGGGGATCCGCTGGTTGCTGGATCGATTCTTGGGCGTCGCGCAGGCCCGCAAGC
>JBGSLW010000011.1:0-5251 GCA_041740495.1 Pirellulaceae bacterium | reverse complement strand
GGACGGCGTGCCGCCGCCGTTTGCGGTGTTGCAACTCGGTCAAGTATTCTTCCAAGATCCGCTGGACGCGAGCCGCGGAGGGGAACCGGTCGCCCGGTTGCTTCTCCAAAAGCTTTTCGATGATGTCCGACAACGTGCCGGGCACATCGGAATGAATTTGGTTGGGTGGAATCGCCGGCTCGTGGCAGATTTTGTGCAAGACCGCCATCGGTTTTTCAGCGCGAAACGGTTCGCGGCCGGTCGCCAGGAAGTACAACACCGAGCCGAGACTGAACAAGTCGCTGCGTTGATCGATCGGCGCGCCCGACGACTGTTCGGGCGACATGTAATGCGGCGTGCCTGCCAACCAGCCGGTTTGGGTCATCGCCAGATCATCGGCGGCACGGGCCAGTCCAAAGTCCGTGATCACCACGCGGCTGACGTCGTGTTCGATCAGGATATTCGCCGGCTTGATGTCGCGATGGATCAAGCCTTGCTGGTGCGCGGCCGCCAAGCCTGCCGCGATTTGGATCCCGACCCGCACCACGTCCTTGGTGTCCATCGGGCCGAAATGGTCGACTTGCGCTTGCAGCGACCGCCCGGAGAGGAGCGGCATGACGATAAACGGGTGCCCTTTCGAGCTGTTGACGCTGTGGATGGGCATCACGTTGGGGTGCACGACCGCAGCCGCGGCACGGGCTTCACGCTCGAATCGCTTCCTGGCGGTTCCGCTGTGCGCCAGGTGGGGAGAGATGACTTTGATCGCAACCGGTCGATGGAGTTCGCGGTCGAAACCGCGGAGTACGATCCCCATCCCGCCGCGTCCGATCACCCGTTCGATCTCGTAGTTCCCCAACTGCCCCAGCAGTTCGGGGTGTTTAGGCGGACCCACGATCGCCGAAAGCTCGCGCAGCATCGCGGCGTTGCCCCCTGGCAGATCGACATGTCCCAGCTCGCCGGCTCCCGCACCGCGGCGCAGTCCGTCGGGAGAGATCGTGCTGCAATTGGAATCGAGTTGAAATTCTTCAGCCCGCGACCACCAACTGGGCTGCGCCGCCTTGGACTCCAGGCTCTGCCGGCAAGCTTCGCAGGACTCGAGGTGACCCGTCGCCCAATCCAACAAATCGGGATCGCACGCGTCCGCAAGCAAGGCAGCCTGCTGTTCGGGGTTCAAATGAAATTCGTGGACCATCGCACTGTTCGCCGTGAGAACCGTTCAAATTTCTTGCTCGAGCTCGACGATGCGTCGCTCGATTGTCTTACTGATCGCCGCCATCACGCGGCTGCGGGCGACGTAAATCGCCCCGCGGGTCATTTCCAACTTCTGCGCCACTTTCTCGATCGGCAAATGCTCGACGGCGGTTTGCCAGAATGCTTGCCAGGTCGTCGGTTCAAATCGCGGCTCGACTTTGCGGGCCGCCCAAGCAAACATCTGCCGTTGCAATTCCAAATCGAACTCGTCGCTGCCATCGCTGGAATGATCCATCTTGTTTTCAATCGCCCGACGCAGGTCGGAGTTCTGGGCTGGCTGGGGGATCCGCCGTCGATCGCGGAAATACTGGATCACCAGATTCTTGGTGACGCGACTCAACCAACCGCGAAACGAACCTTGACGTCCCGATGTTTCCCAATGCTCGACCGTCTTGGCGACTCGCGTCAACACCTCTTGCGTCACTTCGGTCGCATCCGCATCTTGCAATCCGTAACGGCGGGCCATTTGCCGAATCAGGGGTTGGTAGATCTCCAGAAACTCAGCCCAGGCCTCGACATCGTCATGGTGCCGAATCCGAATCAACAGGCTGGCGCGAGTTTCAGGCGATTCTGTCATGCGTTGTTAAATTGGGCCAAGCTGGTCTGTTCGCTCCCCTTGTCTCACGGTGCGACTCTCTCAGTCTTTCATCGCGGGCGGGAAAAAACCTGGAAATATGCCGGCTCCGGTGGAATTCTGCTGGCAAAGCGGGTCTCCCCCGGTATTTTGGCTTGAGCTCCCCGAAAAAACTGGGGAAAATAGTCTCGACTCCACGTCGTACGCCCCGCCCCCCGGATCCCCTTGCTGCCGATGCCGCTCAAGTACGCTATTTGGACAGCTCTTCTGGTATTGATGGGTTTACTGGGATGGGCGACCTACGGAGGACGCTGGCCGCTCTCCCGCGACAACGGCCAGCCTCGACTGGCAGCCGTCAGTCACCGTAAATCGAGTCCCCGCGCACCATCCGTCCGAGACTCGGCGCGCACGGCGCCAAGGCCGAACTTCGTGGTGCTGGTCATGGACGACGCCGATTATGCAATGTTCCATGATACGGGCTGGGAGGTCAATTTTCCAAATCTGGCGAGGCTGGCGCAAGCCGGGGTTTCCTTTACGAATTGCCACGTCACCACGCCCAAATGCTGCCCTTCGCGAGCCAGCTTTTTCCGCGGACAATACGCCAGCAAGTTGGGACTGACGGGGAATAACAGCGACCGACGAATCAGCAACGGCTTTCCGGGCGGCTACTTGCCGTACCGCCAACGGGGCTACGACCAGGACGATCTTCCCGTCTGGTTGCGGCAGGCCGGCTACCGCACGATGTTGGTCGGAAAATACTTGCACAACGACTTTGACTTTGCGGTCCCCCCGGGCTGGGATGACTTTTACTATTCGCTGGGGAACCGGTACTTCGGTACATCGCGCTTCACCACAGCGACCGACCCGGCAGGCTCGAATTCCAGGTTGGCGGAGGAAGAATATCGAACCCGAATCGAAACGGAAGATGCCTGCGATTTGATCGACGAACATGTGGGAGCGACGGCAGACGCGCCCCAGCCGTTTTTGTTGTACCTGGCGCCGCTGGGTCCTCACGACCCGCCGCCTGACAGCCCGCGCGTCGAACCGCGTTATGCGACCGATTCCCCTGCTGCACCCCGAACTCGCGGACCGAATTTCAACGAAGCGGATATCAGCGACAAGCCGTCGGCGATCCAGGGAATCCCCTTGCTGGACGCGGCGGCCACCGCGGCGATTGACGATCTCTATCGGGAACGCGTTCTCTCCGTGAAGTCGATCGACGACATGCTGGGGGACGTCCTCCAGACGCTCGGCAAACACGAACTGCTGGATCAGACCTACGTCTTTGTGACGTCGGATCATGGCTATTCGTTGGGGGAACACCGCGTGGTGGGCAAAGGAGTTCCGTACGATGAAGCGAGTCGCGTGCCGCTGTTCGTGACAGGTCCTGGTGTGGCGGCTGGTGTATCGGCGGACCATTTGCTGGCCCATTTCGATCTGACCGCAACGTTGTTGGAACTAGCTGGCACCCCGCGGCCCGAGTTCCTGGATGCCAAATCGTTCGCCCCGCTGTTGGCCGAACCGACCGAATTCCCGCCCGACCAGTGGCGGCATAGCGTGATGTTGGAACATTGGGAGGCCTCGAATTTTCCCAATGGCCTGGTCGATACGGTATTTGTGGCGCTGCGGACCTACCGCGAGAGCTACATCGAATGGGCCCAGGGAGAAACAGAATACTACGACTTGGACCAGGATCCCGGACAATTGCAGAATCGGCTGGGGGCGTTGCCGGGCAGCGTGCGCGAATTCCTCAGCGGGATGCTCCGCGTCCACCGCCAGGCGAACCGTGCGCCCCAAGCCACGGTCGTGGGCGGAACCGGGGGTGACCAAGTTTACTTACCCGCCAACGCCCGATTGTTTGGCTATGCCGACGACGACACCGGCGTCCAACGGGTGCGCGTGGTCGTGCTGGATTCGGCCACCGGAACCTTTTGGAATGGGCAAGGCTGGCAACCGCAATATACGCAACTCGTGCCGACGCTGGCGCGCGAAAACGGACTGGTGACCCGTTGGGAATTTCCCTTGAACCTACAGAATCAACTGCATGTGCCGACTGCCAACATCCTGGTGGCGGCCCGCAGCGTCGACGTTGACGGCCAGGTCTCTCCCGGAGTTCCGGCCACCGCTCTGACGATCGACGCGGCCCCTCCGGAAACAACACTCGTGCGCCCGCTTCGAAACGAAGTCTTAGGCGCCCCAGCCCGAATCCACGGTACGACCGCAGACAATATCCAGCCGCAACGCGTGCAGATCACGATTCGCGACCTGGCGGACAACCGTTATTGGAATGGCGCCGGCTGGCAAGAGGAGCGGGCGGTGATCGAGAACCGAGTTGCCGATACCGGGCGTTGGCATTACTTTCCTGTGTTGCCCCCCGGTCGGTACGGCGTGTGGGTTCGAGCGTTCGATTCCGCGGGGAATTACGACGCCACGCCGGCATCCGCGGTGTTCACGGTCGGCAATTGAAATCGAGGTACGGCGTCGTGCCCCGTACGGAACTACCCTCGGAGCCGTTCCAATGGCCGTGGCGGACAACGAACTTCGATTGGGGGTGTGCGATGGGACGGAACGCTTCTTGCACCCTGGTTCGGCGACTCACTTCGTCGTTACGATCGCGCAGACGCCGGCGCTGGTCGGTCGGTTGCCGCACGCGACCGTCTCCATCCAATCCGACAACGTCAGTCGCCAGCATGCGCAGATCGAGTACGTGGACGGAGTCTGGCGCATCCGCGACATCGGCAGCAAAGCCGGAACCCGCGTCAATCAAGTGGTCCTGCCTCGCGATGCGTGGCATCCGCTCTGCCCGGGAGATGCAATTCAGTTGGGGCCGATTCGCCTCGCGGTGGAAGGGACTGATCCGCTCGGCGGGGATTCGCGGCGGCTGCTGGCCGGCGAGGGATCGGACGATCGGTCGTCAATCGTGGCCAAGGAGTTGAGCGGACATGTCTCGGCGATTCCCGAACATGATTTGAGCGGACTGGCTCAGCAACGACTCAACCTCCTTCTGCGATCGGCGGGTCGGCTGAACGATGCCTCCGACATTGCGACGCTTTGCAATGCGATCGCGGAGTCCGCCGCCGCGGGAACCGGCAGCCCACGCGCCGTGGTCATCGGAGTGGGTGGCGCCGAGGATTGGCGGGTCTTGGGGTGCTTCCCACCTGAAATCAATCTGGGACCTGATATTGAAATCAGTCGCTCCCTGGTGAATTTGGCTCGAAAAGGACAAGTCGCGCAGTTGCAGCCGGACGAAAGTCCACCCCGGAGCGTGACCCAATCGATCGTCAGTCTAGATATTCACTCGGCGTTGTGCGTTCCGATCCGCGACCAACAGCGGGTGGCGGCCGCGTTGTATTTGGATACACGGGGGAGCGAACGGCCGATCGAGCGCGACGCGGCGGCGTTTTGTGCGGGCCTGGCCCAGCTCGGCGAAATGGCGCTGGCCAACCT
>JBGSLW010000010.1:0-29135 GCA_041740495.1 Pirellulaceae bacterium | reverse complement strand
CCCGATGCCTTGCAGTTGGCCACGTTCATCGACGTGTGCGTCGAAGCAGGGGTCGCGTTCAAGGCCACGGCGGGACTGCATCATCCGCTCCGGGGTCTCCAGCGATTGACCTACCGGGCCGACGCGCCGTCGGCGACGATGCACGGGTTTCTGAATGTGTTCGTGGCGGCGATGCTGGCGGCCGATGGCGAGCGCGACCGCGCGGTGTTGGAACAAGTGATCCGCGAAGAAGATCCGGCGGCGTTTCGGTTCGACGACGCACAAGTGGCTTGGCGACAGCGTTCGGTCTCGCGAGCCGCCGTCCAAGCGGCTCGGCGGGAATTCGCGATCGCCTTTGGATCGTGTTCGTTCACCGAACCGATCGCGGACTTACAAACATTGACCTGGAACCGGGAGTGAAAACGATCATGCGGCGTGCCATCGACGAAACGCATCGTGCCGACTTGCGAAGTTGGGTGGAGAGCGCGAACGACCCCGCCAGCGATTTCCCCATTCAGAATTTGCCGTACTGCCAGTTTGTCCGGGATGCGCGCGAGCATGCGACGATCGGCGTGGGGATTGGGGATCAAGTCTTGGACTTGGGGAGGTGCGCCGCCGAAGGTCTGCTGCCGGGTTGGGCGGCCGAGGCGGTGCAGACCGGGAGTCTGAATTCGCTGATGGGGTTGGGGGTAGCGGCCCGCGTCGACTTGCGGCGTGCCATCAGTCGATTATTGGCGGCGGACCGTGGGGAGCTGCACCAGCGGCCGGATCGCGACCGTTTTCTGGCGCCCCAGGCCGGGGTTCAGTTGCATGTGCCGTGCCATATCGGCGATTACACCGACTTCTATGCCTCCGTTTATCACGCGACGAATGTGGGGAGCATGTTCCGGCCAGACAATCCGCTGTTGCCGAACTACAAGTATGTTCCGATCGGGTATCACGGCCGCGCGTCGAGCATTCTCCCGAGTGGGAGTAGGGTGCGCCGGCCGTGCGGGCAATTGCCGCCGGCCCAGGAAGGAACCAGTCCGACGTTCGGCCCGTGTCGCCAATTGGACTACGAACTGGAGATTGGTTGTTTCATCGGGCAAGGGAATGCATTGGGACGGCCGGTCTCGATGGCGTCGGCGGAGAATGCGATCTTTGGGTTGTGCCTGGTGAACGATTGGTCCGCCCGCGATATGCAACGGTGGGAGTATCAGCCGCTGGGGCCCTTTCTGGCCAAGAACTTTGCGACGACGGTTTCGCCGTGGATCGTCACGGCTGAGGCGCTGACTCCATTCCGTATCGCAGCATTTCAACGCCCGGCCGGAGACCCTGCTCCCCTTCCGTATTTGAGCGATCCGGCAGATCAAGCGGCCGGCGGGTTCGCAATCGAACTGGAGGTCTGGTTGCAAACCGAATCGATGCGGCGACAGGACTTGCCGCCGCAGCGAATAACCGCTGGTTCGTTTGCGGCAATGTACTGGAGCTTCGCGCAAATGATTGCGCACCACACGTGCAATGGGTGCAATCTCCAGCCGGGCGATCTCTTGGCCAGCGGGACGGTCAGCGGACCGGATCGTTCCTCGCGCGGGTGCCTGTTGGAATTGACTTGGGATGGGGAATACGGCAAGCCGGTTCCGGGGTCGCAGCGAACTCCGCTGGCGCTGCCCGGCGGGGAAAAGCGGACTTTCTTGGAGGACGGAGACGAGGTTATCTTACGGGGCGTCAGTCGAGCGGACGCGTTCCGTTCCATCGGATTCGGCGAATGCCGCGGCCGCGTGGTATCGGCGGATTGCGCGACCAGCTAGCAGGAGATGTTGCCAAAACGCAACTTCGATCGGCGAGGCGGCGAGAAAACTGGGAACATTCCGAAAAATCCTGCCAGGAGGTCGCACGGGGTGGAATCCGGACATAGGTTTGAAATGAGCCGTGTCCGTGGTGGGGCGGCACTCCGTCTACCCCGTCGATGGGAGCCGATCGAGATGCATTCCTCCGGTCGATTGATGAAACTCCGCCAACGTTGGGAGTCCTTCTGGCGGCAGCGCGGACGCACGTCGCAGGCGTCTCCGCGGACCGCCGCGGCGGATTCGCTGGCGCTGGAATCCCTGGAAGATCGGATTCTGCTGGCCGCGCCGACCGCGTACGAACAGTACATGCTGGAGTTGGTCAACGCCGCGCGGCGCGATCCCGCGGCGTACGCGGCGAGCCTGGGGATCAACTTGAACGAGGGTCTTCCAGCAGGTACGCTCTCCAGCGAGATGCGGCAGCCGTTGGCGTTCAACCCGGCCCTGATCCAAGCGGCAGCCAACCACAGCCAATGGATGCTGGATCAAGGTCAGTTCTCCCACTACGGGCCGGGGGGGATTTCCCCAGGTCAGCGGATGACCGCCGCCGGCTACCAGTTTAGCGGCAACTCCACGTGGGGTGAAAACATCGCGTATCGCGGCACCTCCGGGACGCTCGATCCGGGCTCGTACACTCGAGTCGCCCAAGAAGCCCTGTTCGTCGACGCCGGCGTCTCTGGCCGCGGGCATCGGATCAACCTGCTGAACGACAACTTCATGGAAGTGGGGATCGGGATTCGCACCGGCCGCTACAACGGGTTCAACGCGCTGATGGCGACACAGGATTTTGCGCGGACCGCGTCCCCGGCGATTTTCACCGGAGTGGTCTACAGCGATGGGGTGGTTTCCGATCAGTTCTACACTCCGGGCGAAGGGCTGGGTGGCATCACCGTGACCGCGGTCCGCGATGGAGGTGGACAGACGTACACTACCACGACGTGGGGGTCGGGCGGGTTCAGTCTGCCGTTGCCCAAGGGGCGGTACAGTTTTCTGGTCGAGGGGCCAGGATTGAGTAGCTCCCAGTTCATGCCGGTCGTGCTGATGGGGACGAAGAATCGCAAGTTCGATTTCGTCAACGGGCGGATTCGCCAAGCTCCCGAAATCGCGCTCAGCGGCGCTGGCTACGCGATCATCCATCTCGACTCGACGCCGCGAGCCGAAGACGGGACGCACTTTGGCAACGGCGATGTCGGCTCGTTCGTGGAACGCACGTTTACCATCCGCAATTTGGGGAACGCTGCGTTGCTGTTGAACGGTGCGCCGCGGGTAGCGATCAGCGGCGCCCATGCCGCCGACTTCAGTGTGAGCGTCCAGCCCCCCGCGGAGGTCGCCGGCGGAACTTCAGTTACCTTCACCGTACGATTCAACCCAACGGCGGCCGGCCTGCGTTCGGCGCGACTGGCGATCGCCAGCAACGACTCCAACGAGAACCCCTTCCAGTTCAGCCTGGCCGGTCAAGGGGTGAATCCGTTGGTGCCGAGCGCGTATTACGCTGGAAACTCCTGGAACGGCGGCAACACCAGTTCGAATTCCGCACTCGGTTTTGGTGGATTCGCCTCCAGCTCGCCGGGATCGCCGACCCCAACGTTACCTGGTCTGTTGGCCTCCGCGTTGCCGGCTGGGGACGAAACCGAATTTGGCCAACTCGTGCCGATCGACCATGGCACCGTCATCGCGTTGGATCGACAGTTCAGCTCGGCAGTCGCAACGCCCGGACTGTGGTCACTGGCGGCCGCGATCGAATTGAGCGAACTCGACAGCGGTATCTAGCCGATCTCGCCGGACCGCTGCCGCACGCTGAAATTGTTCCCTGCGTGTCGTGTATTTTCCTTGACCGAACTATCTTCACTCTCCCCCGTCTTCGGGGGAGAGTCGCCCGCAACAGGCGGGCGGAGAGGGGGAGGTCGATTGCCGGGGGGGCGCAGATACCCGACTAACCGTGGAAGAGCCTCGGTTCACTCGAGTACTTGCGGATGTACTCTTTGACTGGGAATTTCCGCGCGGTGTTGTCGCTGCTCATGTAACGAATCGTGCCGAAGATCGGCCGCTCGGGGCCCCAGGGGCGATCGTAGCGGCCCAGCACCCAAAAGATCCCGCTGTACGAATTGGGGTTGCGGCCGTCGATCGCATACTTGTTATTGAGTTCGATCATGACGTCCAATGCGGCTTGCGGCGACTGCGACCACTCCAGAATTTTCTTCCCCCACAGCATCCGCAAGTAGTTGTGGATGCGTCCTTCGCGGACCAACTGCCTTTGCGCCGCATTCCACAGTGGATCGTGGGTCTGGGCCGATTCGAATTCGGGCTGCCCGTAACAGACGAGTCGCGGGTCGCCCGCGTGTTTGCGGAGCGTCGCCTGGGCCCAGTCGGGAAGGGACTCGTAGCGGTTGTAATCGCGGCGGTGCGCACAGAAGTTGAACCCCAACTCGCGCCACGTAATCAATTCGTCCAGGAACGACTCGGCCGGCGGCGTCATCGACCACCAGCCGCTGGAGCTTCCCGTTGGTTTGGCGATCACCCGCGTCGGGTTCCACGCTTCTCGTTCGGCGACGGCGGCAAAGATCTGATGGGCCGCGAGATGTCCAAAGTGCAGGTAGCCCGAGAGTTCGCTGGTCACGGCGGTCTCCGGCCGATTCCGCTCGTCGGCGTACCGCGGCAGGCGGGACTCGAGAAACTGGGCCAGCTGCAGATCGGCGGCGGACATGCCTCCCTCGCAAGCGAGCCGGTCGACCGCATGTTCGATCGGCAACGCCTGGATCGTCGCGGCGATCGAATCCGCAGGTCCGACGGCCGCGGCGGGCCAGCGTCGTTGGATCGCACTCAGGTCCACCGGCGATCGCGAAATATTTCGCCCGTCGAACGGATCGGCTTGAGGCAGTTCCAACAAGTGCTCCAGCAGATTCTTCTGCAGAAAGCGGCGAAAGTCGTAGGCGCGGGAAAAGACTTGTTCGGTCGCCCGCATCGGCAGCAGGCCATTGCCGTCGATCGCCTCGATTCGCACCGCAACGTTCGGCCGCGCAGTACGCAACAACGCCGGCAAGAAAAAGCAGGGAAAGTCATCGGTGATCACCAGGGCACTTTGGGCAGTCAACGCCGCCAGCAGTCCCTGATCCGCACCCTTGGCTGGTTCGAGGTACGGATAATACACCGCCGGCTGGCACGCGAGGGCCGCTTGGTTGCACCGCATTCCTTCCGCCACGAAGGTGTGAAACCGGTCGCTGGCCCAGCGATAGTCGACTCGCAGCGGCTCGAATATTACCAACGGCTTGCCGAGATGCTCCGACCAATCCAGAGCCCGCTGCAGGCTAAAGTTCCAACGAACGCGGCGGTTGGCGATCATCCAATAGAGTACGAATTTCCCTGCGCCATCGACTGGATGATCATTGAGGGGGCGGATTCGGATCGCCGGGACATTCGAGTCCGGTGCGGCAGTCGACATGAGGGAATCTCCTGGTATCAGCCGCACGGCGATGGCCTGCGGTTTCATAAGGTGCAGCGCATCCGGAAACCGCAGGCTAGCGCCATGCGGCTGATATGATCACCGCGGATCAGGTCGGTTGGGCGGCCTGCGCCAGGCGGGCCTGTTCGATGCGGAACGCCTTGTCGGAGATATCTTTGCGGCACCACGCGCCGGGCCAGCGGATGCATTTCACCGCGCGGTACGCCTGGAGCTTCGCCGCTGCGATCGAATCGCCGCGGGCCGTGATCCCCAGGACTCGACCACCGGCGGTCCGCACTTTCCCGCCGTCCAATTTCGTCCCGGCGTGGAAGACTTTGACGTGCTCCAACGCGTCGGCTTCGTCGAGTCCGCGGATTTCGAGTCCAGACTTCACGTCGTTGGGATAGCCTTCGCTGGCCATCACCACGCAGACGGCAGCTTGGGGACTCCAGACCGGCGGTTCGACTTCGTGCAAACGGCCCTCGACCACCGCCCACAGGATCGGCAGCAAGTCGCTGTCCAGCCGCATCAGGAGCGGCTGACATTCGGGATCGCCGAACCGCACGTTGTACTCCAGGACGCGCGGTCCACCGACGGTCAACATCAAGCCGGCGTATAAGATCCCGGTGAACCTGCATTTGGCTCGGTTCATCGAGTGGACGGTGGGGACCAAGATTTTTTCCTCGATTTCGGCGAGCTGTTCGCTACTCAAAATTGGCGCGGGGGAATAGGCGCCCATTCCACCGGTGTTTGGGCCGCGATCGCCGTCGAGCGCGCGTTTGTGGTCTTGGGCGGGAGGGAGCGTGAGGATCGTGCGGCCGTCGGTGATCGCCAGGACGCTGCATTCTTCGCCGGCCAGAAACTCCTCCAGCATGAACTTGTCGCCGGCGGCGCCGAATTCGCGGCGTCGGGCGATTCGATCGATTGCCTCGAAGACTTCTCGGCGGGAGCGACAAACGATCGCGCCTTTACCCGAGGCCAATCCGTCCGCCTTGACGACCAGCGAGAGATGTTCACCCTCCTCGGCAAACCGTTCCTGGACGAACCGTTCGGCCGATTCCGCGGTGGAAAAGACGTGATCGTCCGCGACAGGAACAGCGGCGGAGCGCAGGATTTTTTTGCAGAAGACTTTGCTCCCCTCCAACTGGGCCGCGGCCTTGGACGGTCCGAATATTTTTAATTTTTCAGTGCGAAATGCGTCCACGATTCCGGCGCACAACGGGCCTTCCGGTCCCACCACCGTCAGGTCGACGGCGTTGCGTTTGGCGAATTGGATGAGTTCGGCCGTCTGGCTGGCGGCGATCGGCACGTTGACCGCATCGGCGGCCGTCCCCGCGTTGCCGGGCGCTACGAAGACGGTACTGGCCAGGGGACTTTGGGCAATTTTCCAAGCCAACGCGTGCTCGCGCCCGCCGCCTCCAACAACCAGTACGTTCATGGGAAGATTTCGCTTTCGCTCGTCGCGGTCGATCGCCTGCGATGAAACGTCGCAGGCCAAACTCAATTCGGCTTGAACCGACCCGCCTCAGGTCGCACGCTTTTATATCAATTTGGAGGTCGAGTGGTTTGCAACTTCACCCTCCCTGGGGGAGGGTCGGCCGCAGGAGGCGGCCGGGGAGGGGGTCCTCGCGCTATCCAAGTATCATGGCAATTTCTGCGACGCTTGTCGACCGGCACCGCTTCGACGCATAATAACGTGTTCCAGACGACTCGGTCCCGAGTCGACTTGTTTGGTGCGAATCGACTTCGACTTCAACCTGTTGGGGTGCCATGAAACCTTGGACGAAACTTCGTCGGCAATTTCACTTGGGTGCGGCGCTGATTGCGGGCCTGACCATGGGGCAGTGCCTCCCGGCAAGCGCCGCGCAGCAGCAACCCGGCGATACGGGCTCGGGCACCTACGCCGTCTCCACGTCGGTCGCCGGCGATCGGGTCGCCCCGCAATCGTCCAACGATTGGGGGCATTTGCAAGGGAGGATTGTGGTGGACGGGCCGGTCAACGATCCGCGGATGCTCACCGTCGAAAAGGATCGCGAAGTCTGCCTGGCCGACGGCGAAATCCCGGATGAGACAGTCGTGGTCGCTAAGGATGGAGGCCTGCGCGACGTCTACGTGATGTTGTACTTGGATCGCGGGGACGATGCTCCGGCGGTCCATCCCAGTTACGAAGAAGCGGCCAAGCAACCGATCGTGCTGGACAACGTTCGCTGCCGATTCGTCCCGCGCGCCTCGTTCGCCCGAGTCGGCCAGACGTTGCAGATGAAGAACAGCGACTCGGTGGGACACAACGTCCACACGCTCAACGTCTCAGAAAAAAATAAGAACATCCCGGCCGGAGGGATGGTCGAAGTCAGCTACGAAGAGCCCGATCGATTGCCGGCCGATGTCGAATGCAATATCCACCCCTTCATGAAAGGGCTGTTGCTGGTGAAGGATCATCCGTACGTAGCGATCACCAATGCCGCGGGCGAGTTCCGGATAGAAAACCTGCCAGCCGGCAAGTGGAAGTTTCAATTCTGGCATAAGAAGGTCGGATACTTGAAGGCGTTGCAGCGGGATGACAAGGAGTTTCTTGGCCGCCGGGGCGAAGCCGAGTTCGAAATTGTCGCGGGCGAGGCGTTGGACCTGGGCTCGCTGAAGTTCCCCGCCCAACCGCTGAACGCGGCCGACTAGGTAGCGTTGACGAATTAAGCCGAACGGCGCTAGCCGCGGTTTCCGACGCGTGAAGAAACCGAGGCTAGCGCCTTGCGGCTGTTTTCCATCGGCCGCAAGCGAGTGTAGTTAGGTAAACTAAGGTCCGAGTCGATGCCGTTCCGATCGAGCGCGAAAGAGTTTGCGGGGAAGACATCGCCGAGTCTCGCAGCAGGGAACATGCCCCTGCGACGATTCGCCGCGGCGTGGAGTCGCGTTGCCTGGGGGGTTGCGGGGTTGATCGGCGCCTCGATCTGCGGTTGTCATCGAGCCCCCGCGGCTGCGGAATTGCATCCCGATCTCAGCAACGCGCTGCAAATTCGCTCCGATATCGAAAGTCTGGATTGGGAATAGCGTGAATTTTGAGGTGATGTTTGTGCGGCGAGATAGCTTCCGATACGACCGAACCCGTCCGGTCGTTCGATCCGTCGGAGGCCGCTTCCGCCGCGGGCTGTTGCGAAACTCCGTGACGTTTCTCGGCGCCGCGATCGCGGGGTTCGCGTTGGCCGGTTGCTCGCGCGAGCCGCAGTTTCGTTTGAATCAAGTCGAATTCCTCAAGATCCAATATCAGCAGGCGGCCAAGTCGACTCCGCTGGCCGACGCACAACGCCAGAATGTCGTCGACATCCTGGGGGGACTGTTCGGCACTCCCAATGACCCGCATGTCCCCTACTTGTTGGGAGACGAGGATCCGCTGCGAGACTTGATCGATCAGGTGAATCTTCAGCGGGCGGCCGGCGCGGTCCGCAGCGATCGCCGCGGCGAACAAGTCGGTTTGTATCGCGAGCATTGTGCCCACTGCCACGGGATAACGGGGGACGGGGCGGGCCCGACCGCCGGTTTTCTCAACCCGTACCCACGCGACTTTCGGTTGGGCAAGTTCAAATTCAAGTCGACCAAGTTGGGCAAACCTCCCACCGACGACGACCTGGCACGCGTGATTCGCCAAGGCATTCCTGGAACGGCGATGCCGGCCTTCCGAACGCTCGACGATCACGAGTTGACGGCTTTGGTCGATTACGTCAAGTACTTGGCGATTCGAGGGCAAGTGGAGATGCGTTTGCTGGCGGAGTTGCCCGGCCTGGAGACGGGCGAACCTCTCGTCGACTTGACGTGGCGACAACAGCATCCCGGGGCCTTGGGGGAAATTGCGGACGACCCGCAGAAAAGCGAATACGAAGACCAGCTGAGTTTTGTGGTGGAGGACATTCTGTTCGACGTCGTCGAACGCTGGGAAAATCGTTCGCCCTCCCCCGTCCCGGAACCGCCGACGGGACTGTGGCAAGAGGGGCCGGAGTTTGCGTCGCTGGTGGAACGCGGCCGCACTTTGTTCGGCGGCAAAGCAAACTGCGCCCAGTGCCATGGCCAGACCGGGTTGGGGGATGGCCAAACCGAAAACTACGACGACTGGACGAGCCAATGGGTCAAAGGGGCCAACATCGATCCTCTGGATGTCCAGGCCTATGCGCCGTTCGTCGCCGTCGGGGCCCTGCCGCCTCGCGCTATCCGCCCGCGCAATCTCCGATTTCGGATCTACCGGGGTGGAGACCAAATTGCCGACTTGTATCGCCGGATCGCCAACGGAATCGAAGGGTCCGGGATGCCGGACGCCTCGGCCTTGAGCGAGGACGAAGTCTGGGCGCTGGTCGCGTTTGTGTTGAATCTCCCCTACGAGCCGGTGGGGGGCGCCGCGCTCCATGCCCTGCCGGCAGGTCCACAGCAATAGCCGAGGTGGCGATGGGACGGTGGTTCTGGAGTCTGGTTTTTCTCTGCGTGCCGTTGGGCGCCGTCGCCGTATACGCGGCGTGCGGGCGACTGCCTCCGCTGCAGACCGCGACTTTGCCGGCGGTCTACAGCGAAGCCGGTCAGACGATCGATCACCTGTACTGGCTGATTCACTATCTCAGCGCCGCGATTCTGCTGGGCACCGGCTGCTTGTTGGCGTGGTCGATTTTTCGATTCTCGGGCTCGAACCGCGCACCGGCCCGGCATGTCCATGGGAATCTGGCGCTGGAGGTGATTTGGACTTTGATCCCCGCAGCGATCCTGATCTGGCTGGCGCTTTACCAAATGGAAGCCTGGGCTGAGAACAAGCTGAACCGACCGCAAGTCGTCGTGAACGGCGCTCGGGTCGACCAGCCCCCGTTGGCTCGGATCACCGCCAAACAGTTTGGCTGGGAAGTCCTCTACGCCGGCCCAGACGGAAAACTCGATTCGCGCGACGATCTGTACGTCGAGAACGAACTTTACCTGCCGGTTGGTGAAAATGTCGTTTTGGAACTGCGAAGTCGCGATGTGATCCACAGCTTTTTTGTTCCGGAGCTGCGGGTCAAACAAGATGTCGTCCCCGGCCTGACGCAGGCGTTGTGGTTTCGGATCGAGCCCTCCGCGATCGGGAGACGATTGGATCTGGTTTGTGCGGAGCTGTGCGGCTGGGGGCATTACAAGATGAACGCCCTGCTCTTCCCGGTTTCGCGCCAGGCGTTTGACGCGAAATTGGCGGAGTACGCCGCGGCGAGAATGCGAGTGACGGAGTGAAATACTTCCAATCAGCTCTTGCCCATCATCCTCTCCGCTGGAAGCCGCGTCGTTTTATGGCACCATGTTTCTGACATTTCGTTTAACGCCACTACCGTTCAATAGAGCGCATCACTTCGTGATGGATTTCGACAGGTTGTACAAGCAATCCGGTTTACGCACCGCTTCTTGGAAACGCATGGCAGCATATGAGCCTACGTTGAACGGTATTGTGTTTAACGCCAAGCCGGAGGCGCCGGCACGTTGGGATTGCCGGTTAGGGCGCAGCCGGCGCCTCCGGCTTGGCGTTAAACGAAGAATTCGCAATACATGCTGAACAAAGAATGCCTGCTGCCCGCCTCCCTGCCGCGGGGGCGTGGGCAGGGTGAGGGGCCGAGTCGGTTTGGGAATGACCTTTAACAATCGATGACAACTGCCGTGAACGAATCATTCGACTCGCGCGAATTCGCAAAGCCCGCCGCGCCGGCCCATTCGGCGCCGACTGGCTTTGTGCGGCGGTACATCTTCTCCACCGACCACAAGATCATCGGTTTGCAATTTTTGCTTTCCAGTTTTATTTGGCTGGGCGTGGGCGGCTTGTTGGCCTTGGCGATCCGCTGGCAATTGGCCTGGCCCTGGAGCGACATGCCGATCTTCGGTTCTTGGCTGTTCGCCGAGCAGGGGGGGCAGATCTCGCCGGAGTTCTACACGATGTTGTTCACGATGCACGGAACCGTGATGGTCTTTTTCGTGATCATCCCGCTACTGACCGGCGCCTTCGGCAACTATTTGATCCCGCTGATGATCGGAGCCCGGGACATGGCGTTTCCCCGGCTCAATATGTTGAGTTACTGGCTGATGTGGCCGGCGTTCATCCTGGTGGTGATCAGTTTCTTGACGCCGGGGTACGGACCGGGCGCCGGGTGGACGGCGTATCCGCCTCTTTCGATCTTGCGAGCGGCGATGCCCAACGCCGGAGACGCCCAGACCTATTGGCTGTTGTCACTCCTGTTCGTGGGAGTCTCCTCGCTGCTGGGGTCGATCAATTATCTGACGACGATCATTGCATTGCGAGCTCCCGGGCTCGGCTGGTTCCGCCTGCCGATGACGATCTGGGGGCTCTTTATCACGGCGATCCTCCAATCGATCACGCTCCCCGTGCTGACGGTTGCCTTGTTGCTGCAGCTCGCGGATCGGCAGTTTGGGACTGGGTTTTATTTGCCCGCGGCGGTTGAAGTCAACAACGCCACGCCGGCCAATACCGGCGGGCAGCCGCTGCTCTGGCAACATCTGTTTTGGTTCTATTCGCATCCGGCGGTGTACGTCATGATTCTGCCCGCGATGGGGATGGTCTCCGATATCCTCAGCTGTTTCGCACGCAAGCCGTTGTTCGGCTACCGGCCCATGGTCTACGCGGTCTCTGCGATCGCCGGACTGGGTGTGATCGTGTGGGGACACCACATGTTTGTTTCGGGAATGAACCCGCTGATCTCGATGGCGTTCATGGTCTCGACGATGCTCATCGCCCTGCCCAGCGGTGTGAAGGTCTTCAACTGGCTGGCGACGATGTGGGGAGGGTGTTTGCGACTGCAAACGCCGCTGCTGTTTGCCGCCGGATTTGTGGTGATGTTCGTGATCGGCGGGCTGTCCGGGATCCTGATGGCGGCGACTCCGGTCGACATCTACATCCACGACACGTACATGATCGTGGCCCATTTCCACTATGTGTTGTTCGCCGGCACGTTGTTGGCGGTGTTCGGAGCGGTCTCCTATTGGTTTCCCAAGATGTTCGGACGGATGTTGAACGAACCCCTGGGAAAGCTGCATTTTCTGCTGACGTTCCTGTTTCTCAACGGCACGTTTTTTCCGATGCATTTGTTGGGGGCCCGCGGCTTCCCGCGCCGTTACGCCGATCCCTACCACATCCAGGCGTTCGCCGACCTGTTGCCGCTGAATCGATTCATCACCGTATGCGCCATCGGCTTGGCCGTTGCTCAGCTCCCGTTCCTGATCAACATCGTGTGGAGTTTGTGTTTTGGGCGGCGGGCGAGTCCCAACCCGTGGGAGGCGAACACCTTGGAATGGGCGACCAGCAGTCCCCCACCGCACGAAAATTTTGCGTCGACCCCGGTCGTGTACCGCGGTCCCTACGAATACAGTCATCCCCAGCACGCGGCCGATTACTGGCCGCAGCACGAGGTGGTGTAAATGTGTACACTATCTGCCCAGGCTCCCGCCCGTTGGACCCATCGCATCGCGATGTTGGATGCGGTCTTGGTGTTTCCTCTGATCTGGGTGGGTGGGCTGGTGACGACCTACGACGCCGGGATGGCGGTTCCCGATTGGCCGAACACGTACAACTACAACATGTTCGCCTACCCGGTCCGCGATTGGTTTTTCGGACCGTGGGACTTGTTCGTCGAACACGGGCATCGGATTCTTGGGTCGATCGTGGGTCTGGTCTGCATCGCCCTGGTTGTGGCAACCTGGCTGGAGAATCGCCGCAAGTGGGTCCGCGGCTGGTCGCTGCTGATCCTGGCGATGGTGATCGCCCAAGGGGTTTTGGGCGGGCAACGCGTCGTGCGGGATGAACGCCTGTTGGCGATGGTGCACGGGAGTTTCGGCCCGTTGTTTTTTGCGACCGTCGTGGCCATGATAGTCTTCACCTCCCGCTGGTGGCACGCGGCGGCGAATTCTTCGGACGCCGCTGCGGTCGTACGGGCCGGAGGCTGGCGCCCGCTGTTTTGGGCGTTTTGGCCTGCCGCTTACCTGCAACTGGTCTTAGGGGCGTTTCTGCGGCATATCCCCGTGGACGCCGACACGACGGCATTTCAGACCTTGATTTTGTGGCATGTGGCGGTGGCGCTATTGATCCTGGGGCTGGCCGCCGTCGCGGGGGCCTGGAGCTGGGCGGCGCGTTATCGCCCGACGGGACTTCGCGGACCGGCGCGCGTTTTATCCGCTCTGGTCGTTGTGCAGATCGTGCTGGGCGTGACGACGTACGTGGTCAAATTCGGCTGGCCCGCCTGGTTTCATGGCTGGGGCTTTGCCGAGCGTTACGTGATTGCAGAAAAGTCGTTTTGGCAGATGAATTTGATCACCGCCCACGTGGCGGTCGGTTCCTTGATCTTGGCGGCGGCCACGGTGGCGGTCTGCCGCGCCGAACGGTGGGCTCGCTTTGCGCCGGGGGCCGCGAGCAACGTCGCGGCCGAACCGGCGGACTTCGCTTCCAAGGTCGTACGACTCTCCGAGTCGTAAGCGGCTACTTCCGAATCGACGTCCTTTAAGATGCATCATGTCGTGGAAACCATATTAACCAAGAACGCAGCGGGGTCGGTTGTGTCGGTCGCGCGCGAATTTGTCGAGCTCATCAAGCCGCGGATCTCGATCATGGTCGTGATGACTGTGGTGGTCGGTGGCGTGTTGTCGTTTGGACCCGGCAGCAGTTTTGCGGCGCTCATCTTTTCCGCCGTGGGGGTCGCTTTGGTGGCCGCCAGCGGCACAGCCTGGAACCAATATCTGGAGCGGTACACCGATTTCTTGATGCCGCGCACGGCGAATCGGCCCCTCCCGCGACAAAGTCTGACAGCGACCCAAGTCGCGATTTTCGGCGCCGTGACGCTGGGAATCGGGTTGGTTTGCCTGCTGATGCTGGTCAACTGGTTGGCGGGATTGTTGGGTCTGGCGACCTGGATCCTGTATGTCTGGATCTACACGCCGCTCAAAGTTCGCACGTGGTGGAACACATTGGTCGGAGCGGTCCCGGGGGCAATGCCCATCTTGATCGGTGCTGTCGCCTGCGGAAAGGTGGCCCCGTTGGCGTGGGTATTTTTCGCGGTGTTATTCCTGTGGCAGTTTCCTCATTTCATGGCGATCGCCTGGCTGTACCGCCGCGACTACGCCTTGGGAGGCTTGCAGATGGCGACGGTCGTCGATCCCAGCGGGCGATTGGCCGGTTGGCACGCGGTGCTCACGTCGCTGGCGTTGTTCCCGGTCAGCGCCCTGGCTTTGCTCTGGCTGCCGCAAAGGGGTGTGGCGTTGGCTTTCGCGCTCGTTGCCGGCGGATTGAACCTCTGGTATTTGCTCGCTTCGCTTCGATTCTTCCGAGCAGTCGACGATCGGACGGCGCGGCGCTTGATGTTCGTTTCGTTGTTGTATCTCCCGCTCTACATGGTGGCGCTGGTTGCGGCGCAGGCTTGGGCTCGCTAACGACGCAAGGTAATTGATGAGTTCGCTGCCGATGTCCCGTTCCGCGGTTGCTCCCCGACTGGCGATCCCTCCCAGTCGGCTGTTCGTGCTGTTGTTCTTGTCGACCGAGGTCATGTTCTTTGCGGGCCTCATCGCCGTGTATTTGATCCTGCGCATCTCCAGCGGACCGCTGTGGCCCACGCCGGCCGACGTGCACGTGCACCTTTGGGTCGGGCTGGTCAACACGCTGATCTTGTTGGCCTCCAGTTGGACGATGACGCAAACGGTCTCGGCGGTCGGGCGCAGTCAGCCGGGTCGGGCGAAGTCGTATCTTTGGGCGACGATCGCTTTGGGCTCCATCTTTTTGGCGATCAAAGGGGGAGAATACGCGGTGAAGGTGCGGCACGGCCTGTACCCGCAGCAACCCGAGTTGGCGGTGTTCTCAGCGCCCGACCTGGAATACCTCGGGTCGCTCAACCGGCAGTTGTCTCGACAGCGAACTGCCCTGGTGCTGCGGACAACGGCCGATCCCGCCGCCGCGACTCAGATCGAGCGGCTGGATCGCATCAAGCTCGGCCTGGTCGATTGGACAGGGCGAGTCCTGTTGCAATCGAACAATCCGTTCCGGCAGGCGTTGGCCTTGCAGTCGCTGGCGTACGTGATCGAGCCGACCCGGGCGACGGCTCCGGGGACCATGGCTTACCTCCAGACCGAAATCAACACGATCCTGCCGGAACGGCAGGAGTTGCAGGAGGAGAAAGCCCGATTGCAGGTGCAGCTCGACCAGCTGTTGGGATCGCTGACCACGGTCGGCGGCCAGGCGGCAGATTCACCGGCGGCTCAGCAGAACGGCAGCGAGGTGCAGGCCGCGGTCACCGCTGCGCGCGAGCGACTAACCGCCGTGAATACTCGATTGGGTGCGATCGACGACCGGATGTGGGTCTTGCATCAAGTCGGCTTGGACCTCGATCGACCTGCCCCGGAACCGACGAAGTTGGACGAGGGACTGAATCAACGGTTGGGCGTCCGTTTGCCGTACGTCTTGCCGGGGGCCAATCGTTGGATCGCCGGCTACTGGCTGCTGACCGGATTTCACGCGTTGCACTTGCTAGGCGGTCTGCTGGTGATGGGGATCCTAGCCCTGCGGCGTTTGACGATCCAGCAGTTCAATTTCGCCCACAACCTCGGGACCTATTGGCATTTCGTGGATGCGGTGTGGCTGGTGGTTTTCGTACTAGTTTATGTTTGGTAGAGGCAATCCCACGATTGGCGAACATGTGATAACTTTTTTTGAGCAGTGACGTGTTTTCACGTCGTTTCCGGCTGATTCCACCCTCGTTTTCCCCGTATCAGGGCTCGGTCTTTTCGGCACAAGGATAAGAGTGTCGGTTGTCCACAAATGCGTTCACTTCGTGACATCATGCGTAAGGAGAGCTGCTTAATGCGTATCGCATTCCGTTCTCCCCCGGTTCAGGGGAGTGAACGGTACCGGGATAGACGCTTAAGCGATTCGTGGAGATGTCTAATCTTGGTTGCATGTGTCGCGCATGCGGGTTTTGCGATTCAAGAGCCAAACGATCAAGAACAGCTCGGAAAGAAGCCGCGCTCAATCCAAATCTCTGTCGATACAACGTTCGTCACTGGTCCACTGGATCGACACGGTCGCGTTGACTTTGTCGCGGCGGTGAACCAGAAGTTCCTTGCAATCGTGCCGAAGGAGTCAAACGCGGCGGTATTACTGATCGACGCATTTGGTCCATGCGATGCGAACGGTCGTGTTGACGCCAAGTGTTATCAAATCTTGGGAGTCGAGGCACCTCATGAGGGGGGAGATTATTTCGTTGACATCGGCGAGTTTGTCGGTGATTGGGCACCGAATGACAGCGAGACATTTCGCTCTGGGAGTCACGACATCCTTGTGCGACCGTGGAGCGACGTAGAATTCCCTAACGTCAAGAAATGGTTGGATCGAAACGACGCGGCCTTAGCTAAGGTACAGACGGCAGTACTTCGCGAACAATACTTCGTACCGGCCATTCACATCGAAAGTGCCGACGGTCGCCATACCGCGGGATTATTAGGTGCTGAGCAGCCGTGGACAAGTCGCTGCCGAGATGTTGGACGGGCTCTTGTGTGCCGTGCGATGTTGTCGCTGGGAAGTGGTGAACTGCACCGCGCTTGGGCAAATTTGCACGCCGCGCATCGGCTCGGACGGCTACTGACCCAAGGGTACTCACTGGTACAAAAACTCACAGGGCTTGCGATCGAAAAGGTTGCCGTTCAAGGCGAGTTAGCGTTCTTTGAATATAGTCCCTTATCCAAGTCAATGCACGAAGAATGCGTCAAACAGTTGGGTGCATTGCCACGGCGCCAAACATTGGCAGATGGAATGGAGTTTGCTGAACGGCTAACTTTGCTGGACGCGATCCAACAGCATTCGCTAGGTAATGAAATGTTGTTTCGATACTCCGGAGATCCGCCAGCCATGGTCCAATGGCTCGCTCAGCAGGAGATTGATTGGTCAACCGTCATGCGACTTACCAATCTCGAATTTGACCGCTTTCACGAACGTACCCACGACTCGGGAGTCGTTGAAAGGCTGATTGCAGTTCGGAAACTGCAGTCCGAATTCGATGGTTCGTTGTTGCGGTTGGTGCCGCTGATTCTCAATCAGTACTATTCGATCGCAATGGCTCGAGTGATCCACCAGCTCTGGTTTCCATCGATGTTGCACGTCCATTTTGCCGATGCCCGCGTCGAGCAGCAGGACATCAATCTTCGCACGACCGCTGCTTTGTCAGCATACCGAGATGAGCACGAAGGAAACTATCCTGACGACCTTAGCGAACTCGTGCCGCAATTCATGGAACAAATTCCGCAAGATCTTTTTGGCATGCGGCCGCTTACCTACCGTCGTGAAGATCGCGGTTTTTTGCTGTATAGCATAGGCGGCGACTTCGTGGACAACGGAGGGGTGGACGAGGGGAAACTGGGGATTGGTGACGACTTGATTGTGCGATTTCGAAAGTAGAAGGAGCTCGGTCAACTGCAAGTTTGGGTTGTTAGGAGTTGCGTGCACGATCCCTTCTCGATGCGGAAAGGTCGATCCGTGAGGTTCGCGACCGGCACATTGGCCCTCCCCGGCCGCGTCCTGCGGCCGACCCTCCCGCGGGAGGGTGAAACCGAATTTGCGAATGCGTTCGGAATTTCTGCGGGAGGTTGCAATTCAAATTGCGTATATGCACTGAGGCAAGTAACATTCATCACGCGGCCCGGCGGAGTGCGTCCAATTCGTTCAGCCGGTTGTAGAGCGTTTTGACGCTGATGCCGAGTTCTTCGGTGGCGGCGATCTTGTTCCCACGGTGGCGTTCGAGTGCGGCGTCGATCGCCGCGTATTCGATTTCGCGCAACGTCTTGCCAGCCAGCCAGTCTTTGGGCTGCGCCAGCGCGGCATTTCCAGCCAGCCAGGTGGGGAGGTGCCCGACGTCGATCGGCAATTGGTCGCAGAGGATGGCGGCGCGCTCCAAGGCGTTCGCCAATTCGCGGATATTCCCGGGCCAGCGGTGTTGCCGCAGGTGGTCGAGCGCTGCCGGCGTGAAGAGCGAGGTGCGAGCGGCGGCGTCGGCACGGAATCGCTTCACCAGATGCGCGGCGAGCTCGGGGATATCGCTGGGCCGTTCGCGCAGCGGGGGGAGGCGAATCTCGAACGTGTTGATCCGGTACATCAAATCCTCGCGGAATAGGTCGTCGCGGACCATTTGCACAAGGTCGCGGTTCGTGGCGGCCACGATCCGCACATCGACTTCGAATGGTTCGTTGTCGCCGATCCGCCGGACTTCGCCGCTCTCCAAAACGCGGAGCAGTTTCGATTGCATCGTCTTGGGAAGCTCGCCGATCTCGTCCAGGAACAACGTACCGCCGTTGGCGACTTCGAAGAGTCCGGTTCGGCTCTGGTCGGCGCCGGTGAACGCGCCCTTGCGATGTCCAAACAGTTCGCTTTCGATCAGGTTTTCCGGGAGCGCTGCGCAGTTGATCGCCACGAACGGATGATCGGCGCGGTCGCTCTGTGCGTGCAAGGAACGGGCGACCAGTTCTTTGCCGGTGCCGGTTTCGCCGACGACCAGCACGGTCGACGGGGTGGGCGCGACGCGGGCGATCAGCAGTTTGATCTCGGCCATCGTCGCGTGGCGGCCGATCATGTGCGACGGCCCTTCGCAGCGCTCCAATCGCAACTCCAGGGCTCGGCACTTTTGGGTCCATTGCCGCTTCTCCTCCACACGGGCCAACAGGCTGCGGAGTTCGGCCAGTTTGCACGGTTTGAGCAAGTAGTCCATCGCGCCATGCCGGAGTGCCGCGATCGCCGTTTCGGTCGATCCCTTGCCGGTCAGCACGATCGTTTCGCAGGCCGGGGAAAGCTCGCGCACCCGCGCAATCACCTCGATCCCGTGCATCCCCGGCATATCCAAGTCGACCAGGAGACAATCGAACTGATTGCGCTCTGCGGCGGCAATCGCCGTCAACCCGTCCGGACAGACGGTGACCCGATGCCCCATCCGCGGGATCTCCTCGCGGATCAATTCCTGGAGTTGCACTTCGTCATCGGCGAACAAGACGTTCAGCCGGTCAAGCGGCGAGTTGTTTTTGCTTTTGCGCATGTTGCTTTCGGGGTAAGGTCACCGTGAATCGCGAACCGCGACCGACCCCCGGGCTGAACGCCCGGATCGAACCGCCGTGTTCTTCGATGATACGGTAGGTGATGGAGAGTCCCAGTCCTGTTCCGGAGCCGTCGGCGCGGCGGGTGAAAAAGGGCTCGAACAAATGCTGTTGGACCTCAGCGTCCATCCCGCAGCCGTTATCTTCCACGATCAACTGGCAATCGGCAGTCGACTCGGTCAGGCGGATGCGGACGCAGCCTCCCGGGGACAGGCTGTCGAGTGCATTGGCGACCAGGTTCAAGACGACTTGTTTCATCTCCTGCGGGTTGACCTCGGCCAGCACCAGGGAGGGGCCGGACAGCTCGATCGTCCGGTCGCGGTATTTGTCCAGCGGCCGGACCATTTCCACAATCCCCTCGACCAGACTGCGCAAGTCGGTTTCGGTTTTGCGGGCGTCCCCCAAACGGGAAAAGTCCAGCAATCCGGCGGTGATGTCCTTGCAGCGGAAGGCTTCGCCCTGGATGCGCTGCAAATACTTCCGCATTTGCTCGATCGACTCGGGTGGAGCGGACACCGGTCCGAGGGAAGCCAGGATCTCGTCCAATCGCATTTCCAGCGACTCGGCCGACCAGGCGATCGCCGCCAGCGGGTTGTTGATCTCGTGCGCCACCCCCGCCGCCAGGAAGCCGACGCTGGCCAACTGCTCTTTGCGCACGATCTCCTGCGTCCGCTGGCGGACCTGTTCGTCCAAGTCGGTTTTGATTTCGTAAAAGCGATGCGTCATTTCGTTGAACGCCGTCGCCAGCTCTTGCAGTTCACCGACGCCTTGCGTGCGGATGCGGAACTCGTATTCCCCCTGGGCCACCCTCCGCGAGCCGGCGATCAGTCCCTCCAACGGCTTGAAGATCAACTTGCGAAACGTCGTCACCAGGCGAACCAACAGGATGATCGCAACCACCAGGAAGAGGCAACTGATCAACATCCACGAGTAATACTCGCCGCGGACCTGGTCGGAGAACCCGTCAATCCGAGCTTTGAGAAAGCCAGGCAGTAACCCGACCAGCGGCTGGAGGCACTCGATCTCGTCATCCAGCTGGCAACGGATCGTGTAGTCGTTGAAAACCAGATCGGGATTCAGGATCAGACCGTCGATTTGATCCAGGTGGACCACGATTTCTCCCACCGTCGAGAGTTCGGACGTAATGTCGGCGATCCGCGGGTCGCTGAGCTGCTGGGTGAGCAGTTGCTCGTGGTAGTCTTTGAGAGCAATCCGTACGAAGCGCATCCGTTCGACGAATTCCGCCAGAGCCCAACTGCGCGAGGTCGGTTCGCGGGCCGTGACGCTGCCGAATTCGGCGGGCCGCGTGAGTTGGGAGAAGGCGACGCGGAGATCGGCGATCGACCGGTTCAACTCGGCCGTCCGTGGCAGCTCCCACATCCGCGTGCGGATGTTCTTCGTCAGTTCGCGGAACTTAGCCGCCCCGTGGATCCCCGAGCCCGATAAGACGACCGCGGCGACGACCAGGAGGGCCAGCCCCAGGTACATTTGCGTTCGAATTTTCGATCGCGCAAACATCGCTTGAAACTCGGGTAAGGGATGCGGCAAGTCCCGAAGCGGGCGCCGCTTATCGGGTGGCGAAGTCTAGAAGAGGCAGCCTCCCGCGGACAACGCCAAAAGCAGGGAGAAAACCCATCTATTTGCGGGCCAATTGCGCCAGCATGTACGATCCCGCCACCAACAGCACCGCGTTGCCGAACCAGACAAACATGGGGGGAAGCGTCCCGTTCTTGGTCTGACTCACCCCGAACATCAACAGCGGATAATAGACCAAGATGATTGGAAAGAAGCAGAGAAAGAACACGATCCAGAAGTCGGCTTTCTGCAGTCGCAAGGCCAGCGGGGCGCCGACCATCACAAAACAGAGACAACTGAAGCCGTTGGCCCATCTCCGCCACGGCTCGCATGCGATCTTGTGCTTGCGAATCTCCACCTCCCGCAGCTCGTGAAACTCGGGCGCCCAAATTGGGTCGGTCAGCCCGACCAGATTCCCCCCCAGCATCTGGAACGCCGCCGACATCGCCAGATTGCGGCGCTGTTGGATCAGATGCTGGCTGCAATTGCGATACTGTTGCGCCATTTCGCTGAGCGGAACCAGGGACGGATTGTCGTCCATGCTCTTGGGCTTCCGCGTGGCGTCGCTCAGCTCCAAAGGGATCGTGTCTTCGTCGATCGTGACCGTGGTCGCGTCGCCGATCTGAAACGTCCCGTTTTTTATCCAAATCAGCAACTTGTGGGAGACCGGATCGTTCGAAAGACGAGCTTGTTCGGCCGCCAGCCGAAATCCTTTTTGCGGATCCGGATCGAACTTGCGTACCTGCAAGCCGTACAAGTTGCGGCCGTCGATCTCGCGCACCGCAAACGAGAGCCGCCCATTGCTGAACTTCTGATCCGCCGCCAGGACCGCGTAAATCGTCTTCTCCACGGAGTTCAGAATCACACGATAGACCCCTTGTCGCCCCCACGGAAGCGCCAAGTCGTTGAGCACCACCGTTACCAGACTCAGCAGAAACGCCAGAATGATCGCGGGCCAGACGACGACCAATGGCGATTGCCCCATCGACTTAATCGCGACCAACTCGTTCGTCGCCGACATGCGCGCGTAGATATTGCAGACGGCGAACAGCGTCGTGGCAGGAATCGCAAAAATCAAAGCCTTGGGAACTAGATAGGGGATCAGTTGCAGGATCGTATCCGGCGTCAAATTCTGCTGGACGGCTTCCTGGACCACTCCTGCTAACATCATCGTCGTCGTCATGCCGAAGACGGTCACGACGAAGACTTTCGTCAGTTCGAATAAGACGTAACGGGAGAGCAGGTTCATCGGGGGAAGGGTCGGCCGAGTTTCCGTGCCGCACTGCGCGGCAGCGTGTCCGCGCCAGGTATATCAACCCTGCCGATTTCCGCAAAGAGCAGACCTCGCCCCGCTGCTTGCTAGCGGCACGTGTCGCCGTACCCCGGCCTTGTAGGTCGGGGCCACTGCGCGCCACCGAGCACGCGACACTCTAGTTCGCGCTGGAAAGTGGGTTACTCGCACGGCTTACAAAGCCGCGGTACGGTTTAGGTGGACGCTGCGTGTGGATGTACGCCGGCCTTGTAGGCCGGGGCCACTGCGCGCCACCGAGCACGCGACACTCTAGTTCGCGCTGGATAGTGGGTTACTCGCACGGCTTACAAAGCCGCGGTACGGTTTTGGTGGACGCTGCGTGTGGATGTACCCCGGCCTTGTAGGCCGTCGACGTGACCAACCCGCGCTGTGCCGGCCGCGTCCGGACTACCGACCGAACCGCAGCCCGAAGAAGACGCCGTGCGAGTCGTACGTGTAGTCGCCCATCGACACGCCGCTGGTCAAATTCTGGACCTGCAGGTAGTCCGCTCCCAGGTAGCGGTACTCGACGAACGTGTCCAAACGATAGCTAACCACGTAATTGAGGCCGGCAATGAACTGGTACGCGAACGACGAATCGTTGATGGCAAAGTCCTCTGTCGCGGTCGAAAACGCACCGTCGACGAACAGCGCGCCGATCCCGCCGCCGCCGTACAACGAGGCACACCCCAGCCGTCGCGGTTCCGTATGGACGACAAAGTTCCACATCCCCGAGTAGCCTTGGATTTGACCGGTCGCCGGGGTCGACGTGGAGCTGATCAGAATGTCGTTGTCGTAGTCCAAGACGTGGTACTCTTCGGCGGCATTCTGCCGGTAGGTGAACTCCAGTTCGGTGCGAGCGAGTGGATGCACCATCCAGCCGATCGCACCGCCGCCAGCGACATCGTCGCTCAAGCCCGCGCCGGAGATCTCAGTGATCGAGTCGAAAACCGGGTCGCGCAGCTTCCGCTCGAAGTTGTCGACATCGGACCAGCCGCCAAACAAGCTGAAATATAGCGGAAAACTCTGCGGCCAACACATCGAGCCGTCGTCGCAGATCGTGTCGGAAAACCAGGGGCGATTGCCGTGGCCGCGGGCGCCCGCACATTGGCCGCAACACCCGTTGTTGCAGTTGCCGCATCCCGACGCGACCTCGTAGGGACCGTGGTACCATTGCTCCGACGATCCCGGTGCGGCTCCCGTGTCGGTCGTCGGCGGCATCGAGTTCATCGCGGCCGATTGGGCATACGGACCGCCCGCGTTGACTCCCTCGTACATCGGTGCGGTGTAACTCGGCCCTTGCACGATCGGGACCTGTTGTGCAACCGCGGTCGCCAGCCAACTCATGGCGGCCAACAGACTGATTCCTAAGCAGCGTCGCACGGTGGATCCCCCTTGGAGTCGACTCACGGACCGAAATGTCCACGCGATCGACCGACTTGGATCGACGCGATTATTCGGAATCATCGGCAGAGTTTGCCAATGAGTTATAGAATCGCGCCGTGCGGGGGATTAGTTTGCCAGGCTTCGCTAAATTGCCAGGTGCGTCAAACGACTAGCGTTGCACGGGGGCCGTGCCGCTTTCCGCGGTTTGGATAGGAAACGCCACCGTGCCACGAGCCACATCGGTTCGCATCTGGTTGGCTCGATCCAACAATTGGCGTTCGTCGGTGATGGTCTTCGGCCGCATTTGGAAGTTGAACGAACGCGTGTCGCGGATTTCGTGGAACGCGAAGTGGTTCGAGAAAAAACCGAGCGGGGGAAGCTCGTACCAGGGGGGGACGACTCGCTGTTTGGACGTCAACGGTTCGTAGCCGTCTTTCTCCAGTCGGATCTCCCGCGTGCCATAATAGGTGAACGGGACCGCCACCGGCGTATGCCCCACGACTGTTCGATCGACGCTGACCAGAGCCCCTTCGGGCTCGCTTTGGATTTGCATCACGCGGCGGACGCAGCCTCCCAGGAAAAGGGTGGCCAAGATCACCGCCAGCGGGAGTATTCCGTGGCGCCGCGAATTCGAGAGAAGAACCACGTGGGGAACGCCGAAACATGCAGGGACGGAGTGGATCGGGCTGGGATCGTAGCCGAATCGACCGGCGAAAACAACGTCGAATGGGGCAATATCGCTTTTCCCCCCCGGGAGCCGCCTGCACTGCCGCAGCCGCGCGATTTCGTGATAAATTACCGTAGCTCTTTCGCGGCCCACAGTTCCCTGGATGCCGGGTGCTAGCGGAACTTCGATGCCCTTTGACGTGAAGCAGGTATGACGACTGACAACGGAACTTGGAGCCGCTCCTTGGAGGTGGCGAGTCGCAGCGACATCGGCATGTGCCGCTCGATCAACCAAGACAGTATGGTCGTCACGATGGCCAACAACCCCAAGCAATGGGAGCAGCGCGGGCATTTATTGGTGGTGGCGGATGGGATGGGGGCGCACGCCGCCGGGGAATTGGCCAGCCGTCTGGCGGTCGACCACATCGCACATCTTTATTACAAATTCCCCGAGCAATCCGCGCCCGAAGCGCTGCGGCGGGCGATGATCGAGGCGAACGCCGAAATCAATCGCCGGGGACAGGCGAACGAAGAGTTTCACAACATGGGGACGACGTGCAGCGTCCTGGTGATCCTGCCGCAGGGCGCCATCATCGGCCATATCGGCGATAGTCGAGTCTACCGGCTGCGACAGAATCGGTTGGAGCAACTCACCTTCGACCACAGTCTGGTGTGGGAGATGCGGGCGAGTGGACAGTTGAATCGCCACAACGATGTCGCTCTCAATATTCCCAAGAATGTTATCACCCGGTCGCTGGGACCCTATCCCGACGTCCGCATCGACCTGGAAGGCCCCTTTCCCATCGAGCCCGGCGACACCTTTCTCATTTGTTCGGATGGATTGACCGGGCAGGTGGCGGATGATGAGCTCGGACCGATTCTCGCCAGTCTTCCCCCCCAGGACGCCGCCCAAGTTCTCATCGACCTGGCGAACCTCCGCGGCGGCCCGGACAATATCTCGGTCGTCATCGCCCGGGTTCAGGGCCAATCGCCGGGGGGCGCCCCCGCCAAGCCCCTGACGATCGGGGTGCGGCGACGCTCGTTCGGCCCGCTCGCCATGTGGTGGGCGATCTTCGTCTGTTGCCTGGCGTCTGCGGGGATCTTGTATTGGACGACGGGGTTGGCGGCCGCGGCCCTGGTTCCCGTACTGGCCGGATTGACCGCGCTGGCCTGGATTATCATCCAGGTGTCCGGGGTGCTTAGCCGCGGCACGGTTGTGGCCCCGGGCAAGCGGTTTGGTCGAGCACCCTATACGCGCACCGATTGCGCCTCCGGACAAAAACTACTTGAGCAGCTCGATTTGATCACCAGCCGACTTCGCGAGGCGGCGATCGAAGAGAATTGGCCGATCGATCGGAATCGGTTGGACACACTGATCGGGGCGGCACGGACCGCTGCCGCGGACCGGCAGGAGACCGATGCAATCCGCCAATTCGCCCGCTCCATCAGCTTCCTGATGGAACAGCTTCGCGCCCGACGCAGCCCGCGCGATTCGCAAATCGATCTGTAGATTCGCTTCGTTCGAAGGGCGTTGCTTTCGCGGTAGGCCGGAACCAACCGCGGTAGGCCGGAACCAGTCGTCGCAGTTCCGGCATTTCTGTCACCACATCCGGGACGCATCCACGGCCCCGGTTCCTTTGTACCCCGATCCAGCGGGTCGTTTTTGCAGCGCGCCGCGGACCCCCAACTGGCCCGGATCGCGGGCCAAACTATCGGCGAAGACTCGCAAGTCCGAGATGATCGGTTTGACCCGCACGCTCATCTCACGCAAGTTGGCCAGCGTGGCGTTCAGGTTCTCATACAAGCTGGGGTCTTTGAGGATTCGCCCCAACGTCCCCTCAGAGTCTTTGAGCATCTGCGAGAACTCGTCGACATTTTGCACCAGGCGATCGACCCCCCCCAGACTCGATTTGAGCGTCTCCAGAATTTCCGGGCCGTTTTCCCCGAGTGCCGCGGTGAACTCTTCGATGTTCTTCAGATTGCCGTCCGCCCGCGCTCCGACCGCCTTGAATTGTTCGATCGCCGTACGGGCATCGGTCAGCGTTTGACGAGCGTCGGTAAAGAATTCGGGCAATCCGCGGATCGCCTCCTTAAGGTCCCCTTGGAATTCGGGGTCGTTCATGAATTCGTCGAAACGACCCATCACGCTGTTGAAGCTCGATAGAGCCTTGTCGGCGCTTTCGGTGATCTGACGGATATTGGCGAGAATGACTTTGACATCGCTGTTTTCATTCCCCAACGCCTCCTGCACCTGGTCGGCGACGCGTGTGATCCCCTGCCCCGCCGCGTCGACGGTATCCGCAGCTCGACGCACCGAATCGACGGCATCCCCGACGCGTTCTTTCAAGTCGATGACGACGTCGACGACTTCGATCGGGTTCGGCTTGACGCGAATATTCTCGATCGCTTCTCCTCCTTGCAGCAGGCGACCGCGGTCTTCCGCCGAACCCGGAACGAACTCGATCACCGCGTCCCCCAAAAACGACTCGGTCCCAATCTGGGCCACGTCGCCGGCGTACAGTTTTTGCCCGCGGTTGACTTTCAATTGAACCAGCACCCCCTCATCGGTGGTTTCGACCTGCGAGACCCGGCCGATCAAGATCCCGTTCTTGCGCACCGGCGTGTTCCGCGTCACTCCCGGGGCGGTGGGAGGGTGCATACTGAGTGCATATTGCGCGGTCCAGCCATCGCTGAACAGAAAAATCAGTGTCCCCGTGATGATCGCCGCCAGGATCACCACGATGCCGACTCGCAATTGCAGGATTCGCTCTTCCATCGCCTCAATAGTCCCCAGGGTCTGCCGCCATCGTGTCGAGTCTCCGGAACAAAGTGGGGTGGGACCCTTTTTGCATTGGCTACACGGTTCCGCTCGCCTCAGCTCGCATTTCCATCAACCGTTGTCCCGAGTCTCCATGGACAAATTGCTGGACCCGGCGATCGCGAACTGCAGCCAACTGTGCGGGAGTCCCGTCAAAAATGACCTGCGGCTCGTCCGGGCCTAGTCGTCCCAACGGGTAGAGCATCACAATCCGATCGGCCACCTTGCGGGCCGTCGTCATATCGTGCGTCACCACGACACTGGTCACCCGTCGCCGAGCCCGCGTCTGCAAGATCAACTCGTTGATCACATCGCTCATGATCGGGTCCAATCCGGTGGTGGGTTCGTCGTACAACACGATCTCGGGGTTGAGGATCAGGGCCCGGGCCAGGCCCACGCGCTTTCGCATCCCCCCCGACAGCTCGGCCGGCTTCTTGTAGACCACGTCGGCGGGGAGCCCCACCGCCGACAACCCCTCCAACACCAACTCCCGGATTTCGGCGGGCGAGCAATTCCCCTGCTGCCGCAAGGGAAACGCCACGTTCTGCCCGACCGTCAGGCTGTCGAACAGCGCCGCATTCTGGAAGACGTAGCCGAACCGCAACCGCAGTCGGCTCACCTCCTGCTCCGACAACTCCGACCAGTCCTGATTGTCGAACAGCACCTGCCCCTCGGTCGGCCGAATCAAACCGATGATCGTCTTCATCAGCACGGTTTTTCCGCAGCCACTCTCCCCCAACAACACCAGGGTTTCTCCGGTGGGGATCGAGAGGTCGATCCGCCGCAACACCTCATGGGTCCCGAAACAGACCGAGACGTTGTCCACACGGACCAGAACATCGCGAGCATCGTCAAAGGGGGCGTTCACACCAGGCTACTCACATCCCAACCCAAGGTCATGTACATCGACTCCAAAAAGATTCCCAAGAACAAATCCAAAATCAAGATCATCACAAAGGAGTAAACGAACGACGACGTCGCAGCGCGTCCCACCCCTTCTGCCCCCGCATCACAGTGGAATCCTTGATAGCAGGAAACCATCGCGATCGCGGCGCCAAAAAAGACACTTTTGAACACCCCGGCGAACAAATCAAAGTTGTCGACGAACGCCGCACTGTTCGACCAGTAATGGTGAATGTCGATCCCCAGGATCCAGACGCTGTAGAAATGCCCGCCGGCGATTCCCATGAAGTCCGCCATGATCGTCAGGGTCGGGATCATGAAGAAACAGGCCAGGAATCTGGGCACGACCAAATAGCGGATGGGGTTGGCGCCCATGCTGGTCAGCGCATCGATCTGCTCCGTCACGCGCATCGTCCCCAACTCTGCGGCCATCGCGCTCCCCACCCGGCCTGCCAGCATCGTGGCGGCCAAGACGGGCCCGAGCTCGCGGACCAGGCTCATGTTGATCACGGCCCCCAAACGCGTCTCCAATCCCATTTCCTTGAATTGGGCAAAACTCTGGACCGCCAACACCATCCCGATGAACGTCCCGGTCAAGGCGACGACCGGCAGGCTACTCACCCCGACCTGATAAAAGTTCGGAGCGAGCGTCTCGCCCGCGGGCAATCGCGTAAACATCCACACCAACGTTCGCCAGACGAACAACGCAAATCGACCCAACGCCGTGGCGCTTTCGATCAGCGCGCTCTGCCAGTCCCGCCACCCATCGACGCAACGCTTCCCGACCCGGACTAGGAAATCTCCCAGCGGGCCCAACGATTCGGGATGCTCGATCGCGGTCGACATGGGCGTCGTTCGGCTTGGGGTTCGCCTGCGGCTGGCGCTGCTCGCGCAGCGCGAAATACTTGTGGTAAGAACTCTCTTTGACTAGATCGGTCAGATAAACTTTGCGGCTTAAGCAAAGTTTTCAGCTGCTAGCACGCCCGGTTTGTCCCAGCTCACTCGTTTAACGCCGAGCCGGAGGCGACGGCTTTGCCACACTATTCGCGACACCCCAACCTCGTTTATCGCCGAGCCGGAGGCGACGGCTTTGCCACACTATTCGCGACACCCCAACCTCGTTTAACGCCGAGCCGGAGGCGA
>JBGSLW010000009.1:0-1925 GCA_041740495.1 Pirellulaceae bacterium | reverse complement strand
GCGACGCCGACAAGGGCGACGAGGAGATACGCCCATCTGTCGCGCACGAACTGACGCATCGCCCTCTCCCTGGTCCCGGGAATCCTCGGCCGGGTTGCCGATTCCGCTTGCACCCAAAAAATAATACCCAAACGGGTGTGTTTTTTCAACCTCAGAGGTAACGATAGAAGTATAAATCGACCGAAGGGATTGCCGGTCGGCCTCGCGGATGTCAGCACCCAACGCACCGATACGATGCGAATTTGTCGTTTCTATGGTCGGTTGTGGAACCGGTCGGAAAAATGCGGATCGACGCGAAAAATCCTGTGTGTCGGTACCCCCGATGGACGATAATGCGGGTCCGGAGCGGGTAACGATCCGACCAACGGTCGCGCCGGCAAGGGGGTCATGATGCGGTCAATCTCGGGCAGGTTCCTTTCGTTCGTCGTCGTCGCTTTGCTGGTGCCGGGCCTGGCCTCGGCGGCGGTGGAACGGCGCAAGTTCACCGCACCCAGCGGCTATCCGGTCGTGGAGGTTCTCGACGACGACCTGGTCCATTTCGAGGCGTCGGCGGTGGGACCGAGGCCGCAAACCAGCCAGGCGCTCTATACCTCGCCGATGGTGTTCAGGACCGACTACGCCGGGTCATCGACATGCGGAAATCTCCGCCAAACGGCTGACAAAACCCGCGACACTCGCGGCGTCGCGCGTGGCGCAGGTTCTTATTCCGAGGATCAATGCGGGGCAGGCTAGGCGGAGCACCAAAGACCCCCGCCGGAGCGGACCCCGTTATCAAAGAGGAGACATCGCAATGTTATCAACGACTACTAGGTGCTTTTCGGCAAGAGAACGTGACCCGAAGAGACTGCGGCACGGCGCGCAGGCAATGCGGTCGGCACTCGGTTTTCCGGTGCTTGCCGCCATTTGCGTGTGTTGGGCGGCCAATGCGCAGAGCGAGTCGGTGACGACCCGCAGTTACGACAACCTACGCAGCGGCTGGAACCAGCACGAAACCGTTCTGACGCCATCGAACGTGAATGCCAGCACTTTCCACAAGATTGGCGAGTTGCTGGTCGACGACAAGATCGAAGCGTCGCCGCTGTACATCGAAAATGTTCCCACCAGCGCCGGTCCGCGCGACCTTCTCGTCGTCGCGACGACGAATGCGACCGTGTACGCCTTCGATGCGAACTCCAACGCGAGCATCTGGTCCAAATCCCTCGCCGATCGAGTCCCAAGCCTGAAGCAAGCAGTATACGAGCGGTGGGGGATCACATCGACGCCGGTCGTCGATCCGGATACCAACACCCTCTATGTCATCCGCTTGGCTCTGGAGGAACACAACGGCGTAGACCACAAAATATATCGTATGCACGGCCTCAATCTCTCCGATGGCAGCGACGCGATCCAACCTCAATTGATCGATGGCTCGACGGTGAATCGGCAAGGTAAATTCTTCAGGAATGGCGATCAGTACATCCGCACAGGGCTGTCGTTATGGAAGAACCCTGCCGGACAGAAGGCGATAATCTTTGGAGCAGCGGGAGGAGAATCGGACACCAGCGCCAATGGCTGGATCGTCGCCTATGATGTTGCCCAGTTGCAGGGTGGCGGCGCCGTTACGCCGACGGTTTGGACGAGCACGCCGAACGGAGGCGCCGGCGGTATCTGGATGGCTTCGCAGGGCCTGGCGATCGACGAAAGCGATCCCAATCGCGACATCTATTTCGCCACCGGCAACGGCCCCTACAACCAGCAGTTTGGCGCCGACGATCTCGGCGAGAGCGTCGTCCGCCTGCGCTATGACCCGAATGCCAAAACACTCAATGCCGTCGACTGGTTTGCGCCCTTTACCGATGCGTCGCGCGATCCCAATCACCGCGACCAGGATCTCGGCGCCGGCGGCGTGATGTTGATTCCCAATTCACAATCGGTGCTTGCCGGCG
>JBGSLW010000008.1:0-13496 GCA_041740495.1 Pirellulaceae bacterium | reverse complement strand
TGGTGTGGCTGGAGATCGGTTTTGCAGGAACGCGGAATCGGGTTCGCCGGTCGCTCGACCCATTTCGCCTTCGGGGTCGACGGCGGGATCAACTCGCCCTTCATCCCACCGGCGCTCGGCCCGGGTGATACTTTTTTGTACACGGGCCGCGGCGAGTACGACTTCAACGTCAATCTCGAGAAGTTCGGCGGGCTCCCGCACGGTTCGTTGTTGATTCGGTTGGAACATTGGTACGGCGAGTACGGCAACGTCTCCTTGCGGACTGGGGCGTTTCCCCCCGCGGTGTTTCCGGCGGCGGTACCTCCTGTCCCCAACGATCCCGGCGATCTTTTCCTGACGAACTTCGTGATCACGCAGCCGTTGTCAGAGAAGTTGGTCGTGTTTGCGGGTAAGAAAGACGTGCTGGGAGCGGCGGATCAAGACGTCTTCGCGGGCGGCGACGGCACCGATCAATTTGTGAACCAAGCGTTTGTCGCCAACCCGGCGTTCTTGCTGGGATTGCCGTACACCGGCTTCGTCGTCGGCGCCGCGATGCCGCAACAGTGGGGAATGATCAGCACGTTCGTGTACGACCCGAAAGACCGGACGTCCGACTTCTTTGATCTCGACGACCTTTATGCGAATGGCGTCATCGTCGGCGGTGAAATCAAAGTCAATTCCAACCTCCGCGGGTTGCCCGGCGACCGCCATATCGGCGCGATGTGGAAACATGTCGACTTGACCGATCTTCAATTCGCCGAGCCGCCGCCCGGGGTCTATCCCGAACCGACCGTGCCTGGATTTGCGACGTTGTCCGATTCGTGGACGATCTACGCCGGTTTCGATCAGTATCTATCGCTGTACGGCGGGGAAACCCAGCGCGGCTGGGGCCTGTTTGGCCGGGCCTCGCTCAGCGACGGCAACCCCACGCCGGTCCGTTATTTCTTGAGTGCTGGGATCGGCGGCGACAGCATGTTGCGTTGTGACAAACAAGACCGTTGGGGCTTGGGTTGGTACTATGTCGGCGCCAGCGACGAGTTCGGTCCGCAGCCACAAGCGATCTTCGGACCGCGCGACGGGACGGGGTTGGAATGCTTCTACAACTACCAGGTCAACCCTTGGATGAATATCACGCCTGACTTCCAGTACATTCGCCCCGAAGCCGGTGCGATCGCCGATGACGCGTTCGTCTACGGAATCCGGATCAACGTCAAACTGTAAGCTGCGCGGATTTTGTCTCGAACCTGCTCGCCAATCGTATCGCCCAGGCGAGGACAAGCCGCCAGAAAGTCCTTCGCGGTGCTTGAAATTTCTACGTCTTTGCGCGAAGGGCGCTACCGGTATTGACCTAGTGTCATTTGCCGTGCAAGCGATCAATCGCCGGTGCGGGTGGCGTCGTCGCTCCGGTTACGTCGTGCTCGCCGCAGCGATTCCAGCTCCCTGACCAACGGACGCCAGTAGGCCTGATCGGCTTCCATTTCCGCAACGCGTTCTGTTTCAAGTTCCGCGGCGAGAGCCTGGTGGCTGGCCGAGAGCGTTTCGCTCAACAGAGGTCGAACCTGGATCATCTGTTGTGTGATCTCCGGATTCTCCGCCGCGACGCGAATGAGTATTTCTGGAGTGCGGGATTCGCGAAGCCAAAAACGGACGCGAGCCTCCGTCGGTTCGTTACGGTTCTGGAAGTAGTGTGCATCGACGAGCCGCCGGATCATAGGCCAGTCCTTATCTCGCTGGGTCTTCTTCGCCTTCACCAAATCCTCGATCCCGAGCAACTCGTAGATGCCCCCTACGGCGTCCTGAATCGTGGTTCGACGTTCCCAGAGGCTTTCGAAATCGTCACAGCCTCGCATTTTCGTCATGATGTCGAGTCGTATGCCGTGTGCGTCAGGATGGTGACAACGGAAGTGAATCGCGTGTCCAGAATCCAGAAATCTCCAATCGGCCGGCGGAAGGGCAATGCATTCCGCCTTCAGTTCAGCAAGTGCAGACGTCAGACGATTCAGATTCGCCTCGTCAGCGACGATCACAATATCGCAATCCCGACTAAACTCGGCCGCGCCGTAGAATACGCACGCTTGTCCCCCCATAAGCAGGTGCCTGACCGCGTGGCATGACAGCGTCGAAAGGACTCTGACTATCGGGTTCGGGATCAAGCGATCCTCCGACTTGGAGATAAAATTGCCAACATTTAGTCGACTCTTCCCAGCGCTGCAGGGGCGAGAGCCGGAACCACTCGACCCATGGGTCTTCGCGGTCGAAAACTGTGTCAAGATGTTCCTGTTGAGATTGTCGGTTCATGCCTCCATTGTACGGCAAGGCCTCCCGATGAGGAAGAAACGTTGGCAGTCGTACTTCGAAGTGCGCCCGATTTATGGATCTGCCGGCGCGGCAATGAATTGCCCGAATGTCAAGGCGCGGCGACGAACAATCGCATGGTGCAATTTTGCCGTTGGGGCCAAGCCCTGCTGTCAGGTGGATATTCGCGGCAAGTCTTCGGCTCGGTTCTTGGCACGGCACTTGAAGAATGAACTCACGATCGGCGTTTTTTCTGGAGCCAGTTGTATTTCAGCAACAGCGGAACGGCAGCGATCACCACCGCCAGCAGGCTGATCGGCGGCAACCTCCATTGCCAATCTCGGGGGGCGAGCCAGCCGTGCAAACCCAAGGCGACCAGGTGCACGACCACCAGCAGTAAAGCAACATACCCCATCCGCTGACTCCGTTTCCAGCGCATGCCCCCCAGTGCCTTGGCCATCATGGGGAGCGTGGTAATGGCGGGAAACGCCAGAGCCCACAATCCGATCACCCCTGCCACCACCGCGATTTCACCCTCGAGATTCAGGCGACCGTCGATCGCGAAATACTTGGCAAAGTACGCGGGTGTCAGCAAGACGAAGGAGGCCAGCCCGTGGATCGCCGCCAGCGAGAAACCCATCAATCCGCAAAATTTGATCACCACCAATTTGCTACGCGGATCGTGATCGTGCCAGCGAAACAACTTGCCGACAAGATAGGAACAGGCCACGAACATCGTAGCGGCCAACGCCGTCGCTTTGTTGAAAATGAACAAGGGAAAATGCTGCCAGGGGACGTCGCCAGCCAGGTGATATCGGAGGATGGCGTACGCGAGCGCCGTGCCCAACACTGCCACCAGCCATTTGACGGTGGTCGGCTGCCATAACCGATGATGCGGAAGACGATCGTCGAGATTTTCAGCAGCCATGATCACTCGCTTTCGATACCAATGCTTCATCCTGTCGGCCGAAACTGCCAGGCCAACGACAACAACCCTATCGCCGCCACCCAACTGCCGACCACGCGGAGGGCAATCCGCTGCCAGGCAGCCGTCCGCGAGACAGTTGCTGCGCCCAACAACAAGCCCAGCACGCCGGCCGCAGCCACAATCCCCAGCGACGTTAAAATCGTCGAGTCCGTGGCAGAAATCGCCGCGCCGTTGAGGACCCCGTGCATCAGGCCGATGGCGATCCCCAAACCCACCGGAATCCAAGGAGACAATTGCGGGTGGATCGCCAACAACAATCCGCCAAGCAACAAGGAATTCGCGCCGAGCCACTCGGCTTCCTCAAACCGCCATGGCACCAGGTAGCCCAGGAGGGTTCCTACCAGCCAAGCCCCCGGGAGTACGAAGACAAACCGCCGAGTCGCGGGTTTGCCGGAGAGTCCGCTCAACAGCGACAAGGCAACGACGGCCAGGAGGTCGTAGACCGAAACAAAAAAATGCGCGATGCCATCGAAGAAGGGCCCAACCCCCGAACTGACCAGATGCGCAGACGCGGTGCTCGGAAAGGCCAGACACAGCCAAATAGCGGCCAGAAGTGCAAGCCCTTTTGAACAGACGAAGTGGCCAGGGATCATGCGAACCATCCCAAACTGTTCAATAAAAAGTAGATTCCCCCGGCCACCACCACGAGCCCGGCCCCCCGCAAACACGATTTTCCCCAAGGCCAACGCTGGAGCGTCCCGAACCCGATTCCGGTGGCATGCAACAACCCGGTTCCGATCACAAACCCGACGCTATACCACAAGCTACTGGCGCCGACCGGCAGTTCCGTTCCATGGGCATGGCCGTGAAACAACGCGAACACGCCAACCAGCAATAGGGAAACCGCGACCGGAGGACGCGCAGAGAAGATGACCATCAGCCCCAGGACCAACGCCGAGCTGGCGATTCCCTGTTCGACCGCTGGCAACGGATATCCGATCAGTCCCATCGCGGCTCCGACGGCCATCATCAACGGGAACGTCAACGGCAGCAGCCAAACCTGAGGCGACCCTAGCTGGGCCCCCCACAGACCGACCGCGATCATCGCCAAGACGTGATCCAGCCCGCTGATCGGATGCCAAAATCCAGACGGAAAACCCCCCAGCACCGACCCATCATCGTGGGCCAGCAGCGTGGATGGACTTGAAAACACGGCCAGACAAGCCAATCCCAGCCACCGCCAATGTTGTCCCGTCATCAGGATCATTGTTTTCCGCTTGAGATTACATTTACTCCGGTTGATCGCGTCATCCATACCACAAGATCGCCACGCGTTGGATCGTCCAATAGGCGCCCAAGCTTCCGACGACGTAAGCGGGAAGCCGCGGCACCCAGCTTGGCCGATCCAGTTCCAGGACGCGGCACGCGCGGGCGACCAGCAAGGCGATCGCAACGAAAGCCAGTTGCCCGGCCTCCACTCCGATATTGAAAAACAACAGCGCCGACGGAATCTCACGCGTCGGCAACCCCGCCAGCGAGAGCCCACTAGCAAAACCGATCCCATGCAATAACCCGAAGGCGAAAGCCACGACCCAGGGATGCCGGATCGTAAAACTCGATTGTCCTCGCCAGGAGCGTACGATCTCCGGCCCTAGAAATAAAATACTGAGCGCGATCGCCCCATTCAGAGGAACCTCGGGCACTTGCACCACGGCAAACACCGCCAGCGCCAACGTCAAGCTGTGGGCCACCGTAAACGCAGTAATGGTCTTGATCAGCATCCGCCAATCACCGACCAGCAACAACAGCCCCAACACAAATAGAAGATGGTCCACCCCCAGCAGAATGTGTTCCACGCCGATCCAAAAATAGGTATTGGCCACTTGCCAACCGCTCGGCGCCGCGGTCACCAGCAGAGTAGGGGACTCCGGCATCAGTCGAGCGATCTGCGTCGTCCCATCCAAGCGTTCGATGCGGACCAGCACATCGGTGAGCGTATTGCGGAGCCCGTCGATCTGAATCGTCTTGCCGATTAAGCCGTTCGATTCACGAAACTTCCAGCGTTCGACGTACGCCCCCCCCACAAACATCCCGTGCGGTTCGCTCAGGCGCTCCGCGCTATCGGGCAGCCGCACGTACAGCCCCAACCGCAGGTTGTCACCCAGGGCGGGGACTTTCCAGAGCAGATCGAATTCATCGGCGGCGGTTTGCTTCAGTTCCAAATAGGCTGGCCGGGACTCGTGGGCGGACGCCGTCGACCCGAGAGCGGCGCAGGCCAGGCATAGCGCGGTGAGGACGAACCATCTCAACAGGTGTGCTAAGTCTCGTCGCCCAAGGCGACGCATGGTCGCAATACAGATACGGGCACGAAGCGCGAGTCTGGAAGTTGCGCTACCGGTCGTTACAGGGAAGAAGCCGCCTTTCGTGTCCACTCTCGTCCTCGTACTCAGCGATCGGCGGTACTCGTACTCGTGCTTGTACTCGGGCCGTACAAGTCGAGTACCGTTCGAGTACGAGTACCATTTCATTGAGTACGAGTACGAGCACGAGTTTGGGACGATTAGCGCAACTTCAAAACGCGCAGGCGAGTGGATGGATGGGGGTTGCGGCTGAGCAATGCCGTCCACTCGCTCGCGCTTCGTGCTGGTATTGGGCGAAAACGAGTTTTCGGGATGAAGCCGAGGATATTGAGGCATCATTCCCTCGCGTCGGCCGCGGTGGGCCAGTCGATCGAGATTTGGTATTTGTCGAGCAGTCCCTGATAGAATTTCTCGGCCAAGTCGGCGCGCTGTTGACGCTCCCAATCCCTCCGCACGCTGTCGCGGACTTCTTCCAGGGGCGGCAGCCGCCCGGGCGTTCGAGCGTCGACGATCACCGCATGCCAGCCGTAGGCGGAGCGAGTCGGCCCCGCCCAACGTTGCAAGGGGAGCTGCGCGATCTCCGCCGCGAAGGTTTCGCCGAACACACTGGCCGCCTCGCGCAGCGAGATGTCTTGGTATTGAAATTCCAACAGCGTCTGATCACCTAGCTGCGCTGTTGTCTGCGAAGGTTCCGGGGTCAACGTGGCGATCAGGGCGGAGATTTCCTTTTCCAGGTCCGCCTTTTCTGAGTCCCCTCCGCGGCGCGCTGGATCAAAAAAAATCTGGCGAAACGAGAGCTGCGTGTCGGATCGATACGCGTCTGGATGGGCTGCCAGGAAGTCGACCAACTGCGCCTCCGTCGGCTCGTTCAGGCTTGCCAAATCCTCAGCGAAAAAATCCAGTTTCTGCCGAATGCGGCGACGGATGATTGTGTCGTCTTGATCCAGGCCGAATTTCAGCCCTTCGCGGTAGGCGACTTCCTCGCGGACGTAGTCGTCGACGAGCCCCTCAAGTTCCTGTCGGGTTGGCGGCCGCTGCCAGGTCTTCGAGAAAATGGCGGCCAAATGTTCAACTTTACCCGCCGAAACCACAATCTGCTGGTCGCTCGGCGCCGCATCCTGCTGCAGATACGCGTGCAGACCAAAGAGTGCGCCTCCCAACACCAGAAAATGCAATAGCGGCTCGCGGAGCAGCAACGCGAACCAGGTCCTGCGGCCAGCCTCCGCCAGGGCAGGGGAGTTGCACAATTCCCCCCGTTCAATCTCGCACCGTTCCGTCTCGGTCGCCGGATCAGTCATGGGCCAGCCCCGCCGATTTCGCTGCGGCAGTCTCCCGGACGTAGCGCTGGATGACTTGCACCTCAGCGAATTCAAAATCGTGCGGGCGCTGCAAGATCACCGCAAGCGTCTCTGTCAGCTCCGACCGTTTCCAGACTCGCAAGTCCTCGGCGACTTGCGGCGCCAATTGGGGGGCGCGAGCCAACAACTTGCGGTAGCAATCAACGATTCGATCGCGCAATTCCGGTTTCCCTTGCGAACCATGCATCGAGAGGGCCCGCCAGATCGCTTCCAGTTCGTTTGGCGTACGCTCTGCACTGCCGAAATAACCTTGCTCGATCTGGTCCAGCGTCCCCTGCAGATCGATTTCCAGCGCAGCGGCGGTCCAGGCCGCCAGGTTCGTCACCAAACCGAACTCTTTCGCCGCTTGAAACGAATCGAGAATCCGCTGTCGGTCCGCAGCGACTTCGCTCTGCGCCAGCAGCAGGATGGCCAACCCCCGCCATTCGATGTACTGCCGTTCTTCCAGGATTGCAGCGTACGTTTCGCGCGGGACGAAACGACCCAGGCGACGGACCACCGCGTACGGAGCGCGCCCCATTTCCAGATAAGCCAAAGTTCGAATTCGCTCGTCGGCATGTCCAAACCAGGGTTGGAAAAACTGCCAGCGCAGAGTCGCAGCATCGGCACCATGCCAAGTAGCGCCGACAGCCATCAACCGTTCCGCAAACTTGGCGAACTCAGGGCTGATGGGACCCAAGTTCTGCCACGCTCCGCCGCGCGCGTCCTGAACCAACAGCACGTGGCGATCGGCGTGGACCTGCATCAGCCGGCGCGTGGCACTATCGACCAGCAAGTCGAAGTCGGAATCGTCATACGCTCCCTTGAGCACCGCCGTTGGTACGTACTTAAAGGGGTCTTGCGGATCGGGCCGCGCCAGGACGACGCACCGCCCCTCCAGCAAAAAATCGGCGTCGGTTTTCTTCGGGAAGGCGAAACAAATCGGGCAGGCCACCGATTCGACGGCCCCCCCCAATCCCAGCAGCACCGCCAGCCCCAACGCGACGGCGCGTCGCCGTAGCCCCACGCGCATCATCATTTACCCTGCGGAGTGAACCAAATCGGGCTGGTGTAGGCCCGTTCCTGAATCGTCACCGGCACTTCCGGTCCCAGTTCAACACCAAAGCGGACCGCGTCGTACAGCGTCCAGCGCGGTGTGGGAATCTCGAGTACGCGTACGTAATAAAACGCCGGCGTCTGAGGATCAAAGTCAGGGTCGGTCCAGACCGTGATCAACTCGGGAGCTCCGATCGTGTTCGACCAGGTCGCTTTTTTCACATTGACCGTGTTGCCGACCGGGGGGAGGTTGCCCTGAGCATCCAACTTGCGTTGTTCGGCGTCCCCCCAGGCCACGTTGTAGATTTTTTCCTGAGCTTTCCCGCTTGGGTCCAGCCAGCCTTTGACGATTTGGATGCGATCGAGGTTGCCGCTGAGTCCATCCTTGAGAGCCGCGACCAGAAACGTGGGAGATTTCCCCTGCGGCGCTGCCGGCAGATCGGCCCCCATCGGCACGCCCTTGGCATAGCCGGTCACTGCGGGCTGACGGCTTTCCGCGTCCTCGGCGGTGAAGTCAAATCCGCCGAAAAAGCGGACCACGATCCGCGGTCCCGTCGTCGCGTAGGTCTCACGCCGATGCATCGCATCCCAAATCGACTCGCGCGTGTTTTCGGTCGCCCATACCCCGGTATACCCCGATGCGCCCAACTCCCAACCTTTGATGATTCGGCCGTCGAAATTGAAAGCGTCTTCGTCCCAGCGCTCGGGGCTGGGTTCGGACGAGGGGAACTTGCCGAAGAAATTGTTCTCTTCCGCCGCCGTCAGTCCGTTATGCGCGTCGGTGCTGCCGACCAAACCAAACTTGAAGGGATTCGCTCCCAACTGGTGTTGGATCTCCAGGCCATGCTTGAAGGCTTCGCGGGCGTATTCAAAATTGAGCATCCCCGGTTTCTTGGGAACGACATTGAGGTTCCCCTTGTCCCAGATCTCGAAACTGGCGAACTCGTCGTTGGCCGCCAGCGACGGATGCTGCTCGCTCGTCCCTTTCCCCTGGGTGACTTCGTAGAGCCGCTCCCATTTCATCCGCGTCTCGGCCCAGGCTTTGGAAATCGGTTTCCCGTCAAACGTCTCCACGGCGAACATCCGACCGTTGGAGAGGTTGCCGTTATGCGGAATCGCCAGCACATCCCCGCCGGTTTTCGCTTCGTAGGCTTCCATCCATTTCCACAACTCTTCCGGGTTCTCGGTCTGAAAGGTCGTGAGCGGCAGCACTTGACTGGCGACGTCCGCGCCGTCGCGATAGATCACATTGCGGTGCAAGTTGTTGCCGCCGCCGTAGTTCGAGGTCCACTCGTAGGCGATCAGCGTAGTGAATCGTCCCGGATCGTTGTACTGGTCGGCGATCGCGGTGTAGCGGCGCCAAATGTCCTTGAAGACGTTGGGGTCGGTCAAAGGAGCAGGGACTTCGCCGCGGCCTTGGGCCGTGATCATTTCCATCACCGCCGCCATGGCCTCGTCCGGCCCCGCGTTAAACATCTTGTTCCATTTGCGCAGTTGCGGATCTTGCATGAGTTCCGGCTTGCCGGCGATCACGTCGGCGATGACGCCCATCGCGTCCGAGTGGTCGGCAATGGCGATCCAATCGAGCGGGCGCGACAAGCGCACCGGCTGACCGGTGGAGGACACGACTTCTTGGCCGCGGGCAAAACGATAGGCTTCTTCCGGACCCAATCGCGCTCCCCCACCGACGGCGTCCGGCGACCACGAGGTATGCAGGTGCTGTTCCCCCCACAACGGCCGGTCCGGAAAATTCCGACCAGCGTACGGTGAATAGGGCCGAGGCTCGACGTATTGCTTCATCTTCTCCGCGTCGATCGTCCCAGCATCCGTGGTAACGCGTTGCTGCGCGACCAAGCGCGACGCGAACACGGCCAGTAATAAAACTCCAAGGGTGCACCCGAATCGGAGACGCATACGGATCCTTTCAGCTCAGCGGAACATCAAGTTTGTTGAAATGGGGAAAAACCGAACCGTACTCAAAGCCTACTCTAATTACGCTATCCCCCGCAGTGGGGAGAGGGCCGACCAGCCTGCGGATAAGGTCTGGAAGTGTGCTAACCGACTACCGTGGCGAATACCAGATTGGGCTGGTAAACGCCCGTTCCTGGATCTTCGTCGGCACGTCTTCGGGGAGATCGACGCCGAAAACTTTCGCGTCGTACGTTGTCCAGCGCGGGGTCGGAATCTCGATTACGCGGACATAATAAAACGCGCGCTGGCGAGGATCGAATTGCGGATCGTGCCAAAACGCTTCCATCGCCGGCGCGCCGATCGAGTTGGCATAGGTCGCGTCCTGGACGTTGACCGTGTCCCCCACCGCCGTAGGACAGCGGCCATCCTGGTCGATGACGCGTTGGTCGGAAACGGCTACATCCCAGATCCGCTCGTGGGTTTTCCCCTGGTCGTCGAGCCACCCTTTGACGATTTGCACGCGATCGAGGTTGGCGCCATCTGGATCGCGGAGGGCGCGAATCAGGAAGGCTGGCGACTTGCCGGTCGGCGCGGCGGACAAGTCACCTCCCATCGGGACTCCGTGGTCGTACGCATAGGCCGCAAAATCGCTGCGCTGCAGATCGTTGGCGGCGAACTCAAAGCCGCCAAAGATTCGGACTCGAATCCGCGTCCCCGTGGTGGCGAAGACCTCCTTGCGGGCAAAGGCATCCCAAATCGCTTCTCGAGTATTCTCCCGCGCCCACACCGCGGCGAGGGCGCCCGAAGAAACTTCGCGAGCGTGAATCTGATTCCCGGCGGGGGCTGCCCGGCCAATGATCGCCTCTTCAAACCGGATCGGATCCGCACTCGGCTCCAGCGGCGTCACCTTGCCGAAATAGTTGTTCTCTTCGGTCGAGGCCAGACCGGTATGGGCATCGGTCGAGCCGATCACGCCAAACTTGAATGGATTCGCTCCCAACGCCTGCTCGTACGCCAAGCCCCGTTTAAACGCCTCGCGAGCGTATTCGCGGGGGAGCATGTCGACCGTCTTGGGAACCGGGCCGAAACTCCCCTTATCCCAGATTTCAAAGTCGGAGAATTCGTCGTCCGGCGATAAGCGTGGATGCGTCTCTCCCGTTCCTTTCATTTGCGTGATTTCATAGACCGGCTCCCACTTCATCCGCAGTTCCGCGTATTCCTTGGTGAGCGGTCCGCCGTGAAATGTCTCGACGTCGAACATCATCCCGTTCGAAAGATTGCCGTTATGCGGGATGGCCAGCATCTGGCCCCCCGTTTTCTGTTCGTAGTCGGCCATCCATTGCCATAAGTCTTCTGGATTGTCGCTGTCGTACTGGGAAAACGGGACGACTTGTTTGGCCTTATCGCCGCCGTCGCGAAAGACAATGTTGCGGTGCAAGTTGTTTCCATTGGGAGCCGACGTCCATTCGTAACCAATGAACGCAGTGAAACGGCCAGGCTGGTTGTATTTGTCGGCCGCATCGACCAGCTTGTTCCAGTACAAGCTCTGCATCCCGACCGCCTCCTTCAGCGGATCGTCACGCGTGCTCAGTTTCTCGATCCAGCGGTCGAAGGCCTCGCGCTGGCCATCCAACCCGGAGTGGGCCAGGTCGTGCACCGCCTTCCCCCAGGGATTTTTGAGCAAGTCCGGATCGGAGATCGCAATCGCGGGGGCCAGGCCCAGATTCTCCGCGTGGTCGGCGATCACCAAGAAATCCAGCGGTCGACTCAGCCGCGCCGGAACCCCCGTGCTGGAGGTCACCGTAGCGCCGAGCGCAAACCGGTAGGCATCTTCCGGACTCAAGGTGCAGCCGACCATCCCTGCGTCGGTGGAATAACTCGTGTGCAAGTGCGTGTCGCCATAGAACACCTGGTTGGGAAACTCCTGCCCAGGAAACGGCGAATACTTGATCGACTTCAAGTCCCGATCCGGCGGCGGCGGAATGTCCTGAGCCGGAACGAATTGACTGATCCCTAAACCGATCCAGAAACACAGCGAAATCGCAATTCGCATTTGGGACCTCTCATTCAAGATGATTGCCGCTTCGGCTGTGAATGTTTTTTGTAAACCCAGGTTCACACTCCCGCCGAGAGTTGGGATTGCATCGAGTCCGCGGACGGGCCGGCCGCAGGACCCGGCCGGCGAAAGACAATGCACCCCTGTGCGCCCTTGTCGTATCGATTCAAGCCACGCGCTGAGTATATCACCCTCTCGACAAGCCTCAATCAAGAAACGTCGCACTATCCAAAAACGGCAAGACCAGGGCTGCAATTGCTTGGTTGGCGATGAGAGTGGCACGACGCTCCGCGTCGTGATTCCCCGGTTGGATTCCACGGCGAAATCGCAGCGATTCATGCCGTGGAGGCATTAAGATTCAGAAGAATTTGGATGGAATAGGGTCGGCATGAGGAACCGTCGCGACGCGGAGCGTCACGCCACTCTGGCTGCTCGATTGCGAAAAGAAAACGGTCGAGGGAGAATGGGATGAGGGTACGTATCACCTGCAGCCGCAAGATTTAGATGTCCGAACCAAACGCCGCTTCCTTGTTTGGCCCGCCTGTTGCGCGGGTTTTTCGACTGACTGACGTTGACGCGGCCAGCGCGTTGTTCGGCAACTGGCAAGGGCGATTCGAACAAATTTCGCGCGGCCGATTCGCGGGCACGCTTCAAATCGTACGCAGCGGACTCGTTCGAATCATCCGGATCCAGGCGAACCAGCGGGCCCGGCTCCGTGGGAACGACGCGGCGGGCTTGTTCTCCGTCTTCCCAGTGACCGCCGGGAATGCGGGAAGCCTGTGGCAGTGCCGGCAATTCACCCCCGGTCAGCTCATCATCGATGGCGGCCAGGCCGAAACAGATCATTACTCGGCACGCTCGACTGACGCATTGGGTCTGTCACTGTCTCCAGCGGAGCTCGAGAGTGCGGCGCGGGCTCTCGTCGGAGCGGACGTCCAAGCCTTGCCGCGGGCCTGGGCGATCCTTTCGCCCCCTCCCGAGACGTTCGCTAACCTCAATTGCCAACTCGCGAACCTCTTGAGCCGAGGAATCGCGGACCCGTCGCTGTTGGGGACACCCGAGGGAGACCGGTTGGAACAGGAGTGCGTTCGAGCGCTGGTCGCCTCGCTCTATTCGACCGCGTCCCCGCAAACGGATTTGCCTCTGCCGGCAAGATCCATGCTGCTCCGCCGCGCCGAAGACATCATGCGGTCCCGACTCGGCGCTCGATTCGGCGCCATCGACCTCTGCGGGGAACTCGGCGTCAGCGACCGGACCCTGCGGCTCGCGTTTTGCGAACGGTACGGACTGGGGCCGATGGCCTATTACAAATCGCTTCGTTTGAACGCAGTCCGGGCGCGGTTGAAGGGTGCCAGCGGCGTCGCGGTCGCCGCGGCAGCCCGCGAGCTCGGCTTTCATCATCTCGGGAACTTCGCCGCCGACTACCGGCAGCTGTTCGGCGACCCCCCTTCGGAAACTCGGTCTGGGTCGCGAGTGCCCCGGGTCGCGAGTGCCAAGTGCCGATACCCCGACGGCTCCGGCCAATGAGCCGCAGGTGTTTCGCCGAATCTGAGCGTGGCGCGACGCTCCGCGTC
>JBGSLW010000007.1:0-28297 GCA_041740495.1 Pirellulaceae bacterium | reverse complement strand
GAAGCGCTGGCAATCGGTGGACTCGGTCGCGAACTGTAGTTCGTGGACAATATGCTCCAGATGTTGGCAGCCGCTGGTCTCGGCGGGACGTTGGGCGCAGATCAAGTTGACCGCGGCCGTCACCGCGCCGCACCGCGTGTGCCCCATCACCAACACCAATTTGGCGCCCGCCACGGCACATCCATACTCGGCACTTGCCAAGACTTCGCGGCTGATCACGTTGCCCGCAATCCGGATGCTGAAAATGTCCCCCATCCCCAAATCGAAGATGAACTCCGCGGGGGTACGCGAGTCAATACAACTGAGAATCACCGCCAGCGGGTGCTGGGCGGCGGCGGTGGCGTGGACCTGGCGACTAAAATCTCGGGTCAACTGCCGTCCGGTTCGAAAGCGCTCGTGGCCATCCTTGAGGATCTGCAGGACTTGGGATGGAGTGACCGCCTCCTGCAATTCGCGAGTCGAATAGTCCACGTACTGGATCTGGTCCTGTAATTTGTACTTTTCGCGAAACCCGACCAGGCTGACTTCGACCCCGCGGGCCGGCGCCGAATGCTCTTTGAAATCGCGAATCAGATCCAGCACATCCGGATCGATGTAATCGGTGTTGGAGGCGTTCAGCAACACTTGACCACCGCGGGGAATTTCGTCCAACACCCGCAATAAGGCCGCGCGGTTCAGAAAACTGACTTGATTCGCCAGCTCGATATGCAGTACGTCCCCCCCCAGGTGTTTTTCCATGTAGCGGCGGATCGGGCGGCGCATATTGCTATTGAGTATGAAGACCAGGCTGATCGCCAACCCGATCATGATCCCGACCAACAGGTCGGTCAACACAATGGCCACGACCGTTAAGACAAACGGCACGAACTGATATCGTCCCTCCTTGTACATTTGCCAAAACAGGGCGGGGCTCGCCAATTTGATTCCGGTCACCAAGAGGATGGCCGCCAGGCACGACAGCGGAATCATGTTCAACCAGGTTGGCAGCGCCAACACGCTCACCAAGAGCAGTATCCCGTGGAAGACCGCCGAGAGCTTGGACTTGGCGCCCGCATTGAGATTGACGCTGCTGCGCACGATGACCGACGTCACTGGCAATCCGCCCACCAAACCCGAAACGACATTACCCAGCCCTTGCGCCAGGAGCTCTCGACTGGGGGGCGAGACGCGTTGCTCCGGATCGATCTTGTCGACTGCCTCCAAGTTCAACAAGGTCTCCAGCGAGGCGACGCCCGCCAATGTGCCGGCGGCGATCAAGACTGCCGAATTCGACCATTGAGAAAAATCGGGCAATTGAAGAAACGAGGCGAAAGCCGTCAGGCTCTCCGCGACTGGAACTTGTACCAAATGGCTGGCTTCAATCGTCCAACGACTGCCGAATTGTCGAAAAAGCAGACTCAGGCTGACGCCCAAGATCACGACCACCAATGGCGCTGGCAATGGTGATTTTTTCAGGAATTTCCAGCGGTCCGACAGCACCAGAAACACGATCGAAAGGAGGCCGATCACCGCGGCGCCCAAGTGGATGTCCCCGAAAACATCGAGCAATTCGCTGAACGTGTTTTCGTGGTCCGGCTGTTGAAATGCCATCTCCCCTTCGGGATCACGGTCGTGACCCAAGACATGCGGGAGCTGTTTCAGAATCAAAATAACCCCAATCGCCGCCAAAAGCCCCTTGATCACGCTGCTGGGAAAGAAGGCGGCGATGAAGCCGGCGCGGGCCAATCCGAGCCCGATCTGGATGATTCCGGCCAGTACGACGGCCAGCAGAAACGTTTGAAACGACCCCAAGGAAACGATTTGGGCCGCGACGATCGCCGTCAATCCAGCCGCCGGGCCACTGACGCTGGTGTGCGATCCGCTGATCAGTCCCACGACGATCCCGCCGATGATTCCCGCCAGAACCCCGGAAAAGAGAGGCGCCCCGGAGGCCAAGGCGATCCCCAAACACAAGGGCAACGCCACGAGGAATACAACCAAACCTGCCGTAAGATCCCCACGCACCGCCGACCAGATTCCAAGTCTCCGCGGTTCCATGGGGCATCCTTATCGACAGGGCAGAATTCGGCGCACTGCCCTTATACTCGAATCCTGGGCGCCCCGAAACCCACGCCAAGCGGCCCGGCACCGATTGTGGCGCAAGGGTGTCAGAGGTCGACGATCACATCGGCCTCCCAGCCGGCAGGACCGAGCGCCACGCGCAAGCCGCTGTAGGTGATGGCTTTGACTTCGTGTCCCAGCGGATGCCGCGTCGGATCCCAGAGCTCGCCGAATGCAGTCCCCACCAGTCCGCTGGCCGAATGTGCAACCTGGAAGCGCCGAAACAACAGGCGTCTCAGATCGAAGGCCGCCAACAATTCACTGAGCCAGTCGACCAAAAGGTACTCGCGGTCCGCGCCGGTGACGCGGATGACGTGCTCTTCCTGCTCCCGAATCGAATCGACCGCGTCGCAGATAATCGCGAACAGACCACAGGCCGCGTCGGCGTACAAGCCTTCCAGCGTCGGGGACTCGACGTGGATCCCCATATCGGCGGTGTGTTCGAATAAGGTGTACATCTTTTCCGCGGCCAGCGCGATAGAATCGGGCGGGGATCGATATCTCCCGTCCGACATGGTACACCGATCGACCTGCCGAGAGACCCAGGCGTGAGCAAGCAGCGTTTCGAGGGCCCGTTAGAACGCGTTCAAGCCAACTGCTGGCGGATTCCCAAGTCGTACAAGCCGGGGATGCGGGTCGACGGTTTGATCTTTGCCAACGACGCCCTGATCGAACGGATCCGCGACGACCTGGCCCCCGAACAGGTCGCCAATGTGGCGTTCCTTCCCGGGATTCAAACCGCCAGCCTCGCGATGCCCGATATCCACTGGGGGTACGGCTTTTGCATCGGCGGAGTTTGTGCCACCGATCCAAACGAAGGAGGCGTGATCTCTCCGGGAGGCGTCGGGTACGACATCAACTGCGGGGTGCGGCTAATCCGAACCAATCTGCGGCGGCGCGAGGTAGAACCACGACTGTCGACGTTGGTGGCGGAGCTCTTCCAGGACGTTCCGACGGGGGTCGGCCGCGGCGGGAAGTATCGCTTCTCGCCGGAAGAAATCCGCGGCCTGATGCTGGAGGGGCCGCGGGCCTTGATCGCCCGCCAGTTGGCCACGCCGCGCGATATCGAATTCACGGAGGCCCACGGCTGTCTGGAGGGAGCCGACCCCGCGTGCGTCAGCCAGCGGGCGATCGAGCGCGGGCTGGATCAATGCGGCAGCCTGGGGGCGGGGAACCATTTCCTGGAAGTCCAAGTCGTCGATTCGATCTTCGACGCCCAGGCGGCGGCGACCATCGGTTTGCAACAGGATCAAGTCTGCGTGATGATCCACTCCGGATCGCGCGGGTTGGGGTATCAAGTCTGCGACGACGCACTGCGGGATCTTCGGGACGCTCCGGCCAAGTACGGGATTGCGTTGCCCGATCGGCAACTGGTGTGTGCCCCGGTCCAGAGTCCCGAAGGAGCCCATTATCTGGGCGGGATGCGGGCCGCCGCGAATTTCGCCTGGTGCAATCGGCAACTATTGATGTGGCAGGCCCGCGAGGTCTTCTCGCGTGTCTTCGCCAGGGACTGGACCGATCTGGATATGGAACTCGTATACGACGTGGCCCACAACATCGCCAAATTGGAAGAGCACGAGGTGGGAGGCCGGCTCAAGAAAGTCTGGGTGCACCGCAAAGGGGCGACGAGGGCTTTCCCGCCGCATCACCCCGAACTTCCCGATTGTTACGCGGAGATCGGCCAGCCCGTTCTGATCCCCGGAGATATGGGGCGCGCCAGCTGGGTGCTGGCCGGTCAACCGGGCAGTATGCAGCAGACGTTCGGCAGCTGTTGCCATGGGGCCGGGCGGCTCCTCAGTCGGCACTCGGCGGTTCGCGCCGCCGCCGGCCGGCGGATCGACGAAGAACTAGCCCAAAAAGGGATCGTCGCACGAGCTCGCAGCTGGAAAGGGCTGGCCGAAGAACACCCCGACGCCTACAAAGACGTCGATGTCGTGGTCGACGTGGTCGCTCAAGCGGGACTCGCCAAAAAAGTCGCTCGCATGCGGCCCCTGGGCGTCATTAAAGGGTAAAATCTAAGCTGCTACGCCTCTACGCCTCTAAGCACACGCCACGCACGTTAGCGTGTAAGGCAACAACTCCAAACGGACGCGATCGATCGCCTTTCCGCATTTCGTGCACGTCCCGTATTGGCCGGATTCGAGCAGTTTCAGCGTGCGTTGGATGTCCTGAATCTCTTGCTTGGTCAGGTCGCCAATCCCGGCACGCACCTCGTCGTCCTCCATCTCCAGCGCGTTTTCCTCCCAATCCGGCTCGCCCGGATCGCTCAACTTCTCTTCGATTTCTGCCGCCCGCGCCAGCAACTCGTCCAGCTTCCCTTGAAGTTTCTGCTTGAGCTTGACCTGATCTACCACGGTCTTCCTTTCGGCAATGAACATTTTTTCGTTCCCACCATCTTACCATTTCCGCAAACCGCCATGACCATCGCCGCAACTTTTTGAGAACAGTTCAATGTAGAACAGTTGTCCTCAACTGTTCCTCCAGTGGGTGACCGTCTGCGCTGCGTCGAACAATTGAGGACAATTGTTCTACACTTGGCCCCGACTCGTGCAATGTAAAACAGTTGTCCTCAACTGTTCCGCGTTGCGATGCAGTTTTCGTCGCGGCATTCCGCGGGCAAAAGGATCCGCCGCCAGTGAGCGGGCTTGACACGCGGCGCGCTGTATCTTCGCGGCGCGCTTTTTCCTCGCGGCGCACTGATTCAGCGTTCCAGACGTTGGCGACGGAGCCATTCGCAGGCCTGCGCCAACACGCGATCTTCTTTTCCGGTCGACTCGATTTCGACATCCGGCGTGACGCCACGCCCTTCGATCGGCGTTCCATCGGGCTCCAAAGACTCCCACCGCGAAAAATAGACATCCACCCCGTTGGGAAGCATCACCGCCGCCGGATTGCCGCTGGCCCCCCGCGTCGGACTGCCGAAGAGCTGGCACTGTGGAAGCGCCTTCAGCATCAGGGCGAATCCTTCCGCGCTGCTCACCGCGCCCGGTCCGATCAGAGCGGCGACGGGCCCTCGATAGGTGGCGCCACCTTGGCGAGGGGCAATCGTCCGAGGCGACGTCTCGACCAGGTCGGTGTGGGCGGGACCGTTTCGCACGCGCTGCCGCGCATAAACCCGTTCTTCGTCCGCGAACAGGGCTGCAATCTGTTGACCCAGTCCTTCGGCCCCCCCTATGTTCTCACGCAAGTCGATCACGATCCCCGGAGCATCAAATAATTTTTGGATCCCGTCCACGAGCTGCTGGAGCTCGCCCGAAGGAATATCGATCAACGACGTGATGCGCACATATCCCAAGCCGTCGGGAGATTTCCCCCACACGGCCCACGAACCCAACGACTGCCGATCTTGCAGCGCGCGATCGATCTTTCCAAAATCGATCCGCGTCGTCGCCCCCGAACGGTAGGTCGGAATCTGACGATCGCCCACCTGAATCCAGACATGAATATCCTGGAGCTCTGACAACATCTTGGTGACGACCGGCACGAATTCGTCGGCGCTCTTCGCCTTTTCTCCCGCCGCCCGGTACCGCTCGACCAGCTTCGGCCAATCGATTTTTTTGGTGGCGAAATGGCTATAGTTGCGGTCCATCTCCTCGACCAGAATGTCGAAACTCTGTTGCGGCTCCAGCCTCGCCAGCTCGACATCGCGTACTTCCAGCGTTCCGCTCTTGGAAAGGAAAATCATCACGCTGGCCTGAGCCACTCCGCGCGGAATTCGCACCGAGAGTGTGGAGGGGAGCCACGTCTCTTGCGAGACGGTCGCAATCGATTGCACTATTCGCTTTCCCTGGGCATCGGCGCCGAAGATGCCGACGTAGCAGTTATCGAACTGATTTCCTTCCCGGCGAACGTCGACGGCTCGAGCAGAAAATCGCAGTCGATAGCACTCGCCCGGTTGCAGTGTCACGTTTTGTTGAACGAAACGCCAAACGCGCGTTTGAACGTCGCCGGTCAATTTCAAGGTCGGCCCGTCGCCCCGCGAAATATCGGAACCGGGAGCATCGGCCCCCTGCTGGGCGCCGATCCCGACTTGCCAGCCGCGTGGGATCCCATCGTTCCAATCGGCGAAATTGCCGTTAACCAGCAATTCCTGAATGGGCGCGGCGAGCGCGGCTGCCATTCGGACTCGCGGACCTTCCGTTTCGGACGGTGGTACCGTACTATGCCAAAAGCAAATGCTCGAAAGGAAAGCCGAAAGCCAAATCGGGTCCATGTGTTTTCCTCCAACAATTTCTGCGGGTTCATGAGGATGATTCTAGTGGAATCCGATTCCCTCCGGAGCGTTCCATGACCCCGCCGGTCTCCGTTTCGGATGCGGCCGCAAACGACATGCCTCCTTCGAACTCGGGTTGGCGCCGCGGTTTGTTCCTCGGTTGTGCGGGGTTCTTTTTTGTGCTGGGCGCGCTGGGTGCGTTCTTGCCCGGACTGCCGGCGACGCCGTTCCTGCTGCTGACCAGCTACTTTCTGGTTCGCACCTCCCCGCGACTCAATCAACGTCTGCTTCGCTCCCGCTGGTTCGGCCCGATCCTTGTCGACTGGCAAGTGCATGGAGGGGTCCGGGCCGCCGTCAAAGTCAAGGCGGTCGGGTTTGTGGTCGCCGCCGTCGCGCTGACGATTTGGCTCGCCGGCCGCAGTTGGAGCGTGTCGCTGGCGGTGGTCGCCCTGGCGCTGGTGGGGATCTTCGTCATTCTTCGGCTCCCCCCCACCCGCAACGATTAGCGGAGTGTGCTGTGGACGTGTGTGTTCACAGGGGGAGAACAGTTCAGGACAACTGTTCTACGTTGAGCGTAGAGCAATTGTCCTCAATTGCTCGCACCGCGTAAAAGGAATCCATTGACGACACCGTTTGGCTATCCGTGGCTTTCCTTCGCCAGAATCAGACCAGCGGGTAGGGCCGTGCGCAGCGGATCGAAATCGGCTGTCGCGAAGCCGATGTGCCAGTGCTTTCGCCATCCTTCCGCGTAGGTAAATTTCCCAGACATCGCGCCGCACTCGGCGTCCAGTCGCCGGAGCGTCTGGGTGTAGGCATCCTGACCTTGGCTGCGATCGAGCCAGGCGCGCTGGCTGTGGTGGCATTCCAACAGCGAGATCTTGCGATCCAGCACGTGGGTGACGTCGACGAAGAGGTTGGGGTAAATCGCGTGGCCCAATGGATCGCGGTGAAAATACGGCTGCGCGTGGTACAGTGCCACCGGTCGGCTCCGTGGAGGAGTCGGGGGATCGACTGGAAAATTCGGCATCCCGCGTGCAAAGGCCGCCGTCACCGCCAACCGCGAGGTATTCATGTGATCTTCCATGTAATCCTGTGGGGAGTGCGTCAAGATGATGTCGGGGGCGATTTGGCGGATCACCGCCGCGACCTGGTTCAATGTGGGCGTTCGATAAAAGATCTCCAAGTCGTGGCAGATGGGGGGGTGGTACGTAGCGCCCAACATCGCGGCGGCGGCCTCGGCTTCCATCCGTCGCACCCGCGCTATCTCCGTACGATCCAGTTCGTCCGAACCGCAACATCCGTCGGCCAACGTCCAATAATGCAGTTCCACTCCGGCGGCGGCCAGGTGCAACAGCGTACCCGCCATCAAGAATTCGATGTCGTCCGGATGAGCGACGATGGCCAAGGCACAGGTCACGCGAGCAAACTCACAGGGAAAACACAGCGTCCGAATACGAGTTCGATGGATCCGCGGACGATCGGACCTCAGTGCATTTCGACATCGCAGGTTCCGATCCCGCCGCGGAAATAACTGAAGCGGACGTTGGGGTGGTCGGCCAGCAACGACATCGGAACCGAGGTATCGACGATGCGTTGGCTGATCATGAGTGCGGTGAGGCGCTGTCCAAACGGGTTGTCGTGCTGTCCGGCCTGCCAGATCGAGACGCGTTCGGCGCGCCAGGTTTCCACGGGGCCGACGGTGACCGCTTGGGTGGGAACGTTGGAGACCACACCGCCCCCCGAGGTCCGCGCGTTTTGGATCAGGGTCATCGGATGCAAGTCGACCACGCGGGTCGTGAGCCGCCGATACTCGGCGGCGGGCGGCGGCGACGCGTCATGCGGAGGCTCGCGTCGCGGCGGGTCGTTGAACGCCCAATGTTTGACTTCACCCTGTCCCCCTTGCATCACGACGCATCGCGCGGCGCTCCACGACGCGATATAGGCGCGGCAGTCCGCTGCGGGAAAGTGAATGTTCTGTTCCGGCATCCGCAAATCGGGCCGAATTCGGGAGAACAGCAGCTCTCGATCCGTGCGCGCGAAGCTCAACGGGAACGATTCGGGAACTTCGCGTCCATCCAACACCCACTCGTCCATCCCCCAAAAATGCGCGTGACGCAGGTCGAGCTCCAGCGCGTTGACCAATTGGGCGACCAACGGAAGTTGCTCGGTCGGTCCGATCGGGCCGCAGATACCAGCCGGCTGTTCCGGAGTCGCCTGCCGCCAGGCTTCGATGTACTCGAGCGCCTCCGCCAGGTAGAACTCGCCCAGCGTCTCGTAGATCCGCACTTGGAAGCCGGGACGAGACAGGCCCACCAGATCGGCGGCCGTCAACCGAGCCGCATCGTCCAACAGCTCGCGATCGAGCGTGGTGTAATCCCACCAGTCCGGCGCCACCAGGCTTCGCCGCCGCATCGTTCGTTCCTCCTCAATCATTCCAAACCAGGATTTCGCTGACGCCACTGCGCGCGGGCGAGGCGTGACTAAAAACGGCGCGGAGTTTGCCGGCCCGCGCGCGGCGGAAGCGGATTTCATTCCACTGACCACCGGTCGGTTGCGCGGGGGAATACTCCGCGTCCTGGACCTCCTGCCAGCCTGTCCCGTTCCAGTATTCGATGCGGATCGCGCGCGGCGGCTGGACTCCCCCACGGTCGTCGTAAATCGCCAGTTCGACGCGGGAAAACTCCTGCGGGGCTCCCCAGTCCAACTCCAACCAATCCGATTCGTTCGGCGATTCGTAACTGGTCCAGCGATTGTTGGGATGCGGTGCGAAAATGGTTTTGCCATCGATCGCCTTGTCCGCTGCGCCTCCGAACCGATCGGCGAAGGATGCGCGCGCGCGCGGGAATTCGGCGTCCGCCGCGCGGTACGCAAGATTGCCGGCTGGCGGGGGCAGCTCCAACCAGGGAGACTCGGCAGGACCCCATACCTCGAATTCGCTTAACCCAGTCTTTCCCCCCGCTCCATGGTCAAAGACCACTCGCACCTGCTCAGCCTGCAGTGGGGCGAACCGAATGTTGTTGGCCCGATGCCCCAGCGGATTATCTGGTATTCGAGTCTGGCAGGGGATCGCCAGCCATGCGGATCCGTTCCAATACTGGACATCGTAGCGGCGGGGTGGGACGACGCGCTCCCCGTCGTCCAAGAAATAGAGTCGCAGTTCGTCGATCCGCCGGGCCTGCCCCAAGTCGATCGACAACCAGTCGCAGGCTTGCGGAGATCCTTCGCACGTACAGCGATTGGGAGGATCGCGGTGGTACCAGAAGTTGCCATCGTTCAGCTTTGCAAGAGAAGCATGCGAGTGCGAAAAGCTGGCGGCCAAACGCGGGTAGTACGTCCCGTCGTTATTGACCGCAAAGTTGACTCGCGGCGCCGCTTTTTCGCGAACCGCAACGTCGCCACGGCTCGTGGACCGGACATCCGCCGGCAAGCGAACTTGCAGCGGGCCAAGTTGTTCCGCGAACGCCACTTCACCGCCGTCTACCAAGAGCCGGAATCCCGGCCCGCGCTGATAGCGACTGCCGTCACGGTCCCACAATACGGTCAAGAGGCGCCCGCGATACGGCACGCCGTCCAGCGCAAAATAATTCCAATCGGCGGGCGCCAACGGCTTCAGCTCCAGCAGATCGTCATCCCGCGGGATCAGACCGACCAACCCCGTGATGACCAGGTCGTTGAACGACGAATGGAAGTAATGTTCACTGTGGTTGTAGCTGTCGTGCCCCGCAAACGAGCCCGTATCCGGATGGCATGCCTCCGCCAGATAAGGTTTGCCGTCCTTCCGGTGGGTGCGCGCGTACGTCTGCAGCAAGGCGAAGTAATCGCCCGGCCGCACCGCATCTTGATCATACCGTTGCAGTAGATTCGCCAGCGCCTTGAGCGTTTGGCTGGTGGCGTAGGGCCAGGATTGACCGCTCCACCAGCAGCAGGTTGGTTTGAGCAAAAACATCGGATCGTTCCGCTCGACAGTCGTCGGTCCGAAGGGTGCAGCGAATCCGTCGGCTTCGACCAGTTTCCGCCAGGCACGTTCGTAGCCCTGACCGGCATCCGGCAGCGAGAACTGCCACGGGACAAATCCGATCAACTCGCGACCGTATTGGCTGCCGGCGTGGCGGCCGCTTTGATGGGTCCACGTGAGTGCCTGGACGCGAAAGCCATCCGCTTCTTCGTCCCGCTGCGACAAGTGGAAAAAGAACTGCCGCTGTGGATCCCACAGTTTCGCCTGCAGGTTTTGCTTGAGAGCCTCCGCCTTCGCCTGGAATTCCGCCGCCGTCCCCGGTTGACCGGCGACCTCGGCGACTCGAGCGATAGCTAAGGCATCCGCCCACAGGTAACTGTTCAACGTGGGTCGATACCCCGGCGCGCCGCGGACGATGTCCTGCGTCTGCCGACTGTTGATGTTGTACTCCATCCCGTCGTCGTGCCCCGTCTGCCAGAACAAGCCGACTTCGGGCACAAAATGGCGATCCTCCCAACCGGCATAGTTGCGAATCAGATCGGGCAAGAGATCGATGACCAACTCCCGGTCGGGGTGTACCTGATGGACCGCCCAGACCGCATCCGCCAACCACGTGCTGTAGTTGCGAGGCTGTGCCCCCGGAGTCCGAAACCAATACCGCGCAAAGTCGGCCGCGTACTGCGGATCGCGCAGCCAGCGAATTTCATAAAGCTGATGGCCCGCGGGGCAAGAGATGGCCCCGTACGCCCCCGACCAATATGGACGGTCGATAAACTCGGTGAACGAATAACCCGAAACAGGCGAACCGTACGTCCGATGCTTGGTCACCAGCTCCCAGCGGTAGTAGTACGTCGTTTGCAGGTCGCCATCCGGGCATTCGAACAACGGAATGTTGGCGGCGTACCAATCCCAGTCCCGGTTGTCCCAAAACGACTGTTGCTGCAGCAGCGGCGTCGGCGCCAGCACGGAATATTGGGCCACAACGGCGCTTGTCCAAAGGCCGCAGACGAACGTCGCCGCGACTGCGAATCGTATTGGCCAGTTACACACGTTTTTCCTTCCCGCTGCGAGTTCCCGTAGAGTGTACCGGATCGCAGGGGAGGGAGGTGTAGCCACCGAGTGCCACCGCCGTTCCGCCAGATGCCACCGGGTTTATCCCGGTGGAGATTTACGCTTTACCTACCCGCGCGTCCCACTGCGGCCCCGCCAGATGCCACCGGGTTTATCCCGGTGGAGTTTCACGTTTCACCTACTGACCGTAGAGGATCGCAGGCCGGCTGATTTCGGTGCTGCCGCATTGGTTGACCGCCGGCGGGGCTTCGCAAGCATGGGGAGGCGCCGCCACCAGATTGTAGGGCCACACAAGCAGCTGCAGCCCCAATCGAGCAGCGCCGCGACTCGATTCGAACAACGGTCGGCGGAACATCGCATCGCCATCGCGTTCCAGAATAGGATCCTCGAAGTAGAGCGGGTTATAAACGATCCGCGGAGGATACCATGCCTTGCACTGATAGGCGTACGCCGAGTTAAACCAGTGCTGCGGCGAAGCGGCCCCGATCAGCTCGTTGGCCGAGTCCGGGGGGACCTTGTCGCTGCCCGGGGCTGGATTGACATCGATCGCGTTGATCGCTTTGGGGGGCCATTTCGTCTCCTGACGGGGAGTCTCGCCCAGCGGCTGGTCCTGAAGATTCACCTGGCCGGCGGCCGAGCCCACCCATCCACTGACGATCAGGACCGTCGGGAAAATCCATCCAGCGAACCAAATGAAACGCGCCATCGTGCGACTCGGAAAAAACGGGGGAAAGTCCGGTTTGTCTTCCTGAATCTATCGGGCGAAACACTCGGCAACTTCCCCACGAGGATTTCTACAGAGAAAATCGGCATAGAGCGCAAGGATTCCGCGGTCGGTATAAACGAACCCATGGTAGAGCAATTGTCGTCAATTGCTCATTCGGGCTGGTACTCCCCCAGCGTCCAAGCGACTCGGGCGCCGTCATGCAAACGGACTGCTCCGAAACTGGCATTTCCTAGCTTTTCGTCGATGCGGAAAATCCAGTTGTCCGCCCCGGCTCCACCGTTGTCGACGCCGTCGATCGACAGCAGGAAGGCTTGAGCGCCGGAGCCTCGATAGGCAAAGGCCAGATCGCCCCGGCGCTGCAGCATCTCCATCAGTTCCAGGACGGTCGATTGTCCCGGCACCGAAGCGGCGAGGGACTTCGCAGCAGCGAGGCTCCCATAATCGATCGTCAGTTTGACATCGATAGCCGGAAGCGTTTGCGTGGAGTGGGTCTCGGTCGTATTCTCCCCGCGGCATCCGCTGAACCAGACCAGCAACAGCAACATCCCGAGACGGATCACATCAGAATACGCCATCGGCTACAATCGAACTCGCGAGTGAAAACAGCGTGCGAAAGAGAGAAAGTATATCACGGGACGATCGATGTCGGCAGCCAGCGAATCCAGTGTGCGACTTGTCGAGTTGGGAGGCCGGTGCTGGCAAATGGAGCTGGACATGCCGGGCAAGTCGGCCAACGTTTTCACGGCCGAAATGCTGGGGGATCTGGAGCGGGCGATCGATCGATTGGAAGCGCTCGCCGACTTTGCGGGGTTGATCGTGACGTCGGCCAAGCCCGACATATTCGTCGCCGGGGCGGACTTGGTCGCGATCCAGCAGACGCTCGATTGGCGTCCGCCAGAGATCGAACAGTTTTGCCGGCGCGGTCAAGAGTTGTTTGGTCGCCTGGGAGGCCTCCCGGGCCCGGTCGTGGCGGCGATCCACGGAGTCTGCGTCGGGGGCGGCTTGGAGTTTGCGTTGGCCTGCGACTATCGGCTGGGCACTGCCGAGCGGAAAACGGTGTTGGGATTGCCCGAGGTGAAACTCGGTCTCATCCCAGGCTGGGGCGGTACCGTCCGTCTGCCGCGATTGGCCGGGCTGGCGACCGCTGCCGAGTGGGCTTGCCACGGCGAACTGCATTCGGCGGAAAACGGACTGCAAGCAGGGGTTCTGGACCAGTTGGTTTCACGCGAGACGCTCCAGCAGACGGCGCAGGCCTGGTTGTCCCAGCGGTGTGACCAGTATCGCGCACGGCGGGCTCAGTTGGCCGGTGCGGTCACCACGATGCCGGCCGATCTGAGCGCCTTCGCGGCTGGGGAATCCGAGCGAATCGAGGGGACGCGGCTCGACCCGTTTGCTCCCCGGGTGGTGCTGGCGCATTTGCTCGATTCGTGTGGCGACGATCGCGCGAGCGCCTTGCGGAAAGAGGCGGTCGCCATGACGCAGGTGTACGGCAGCGAGTCCAACGCGGCGCTGCTCAACGCCTTCTTCCTGGGGGAGCATTCCAAGAAACTGATGCGGGCGGCCGTGGCGGTCGACAGCAAAGTCCAACGGGTGGGCGTTGTGGGGATCGGTTTGATGGGGGCCGAAATCGCCGCACTGGCCGGCGCCCCGTCCGATTTGGTACTGTTCGATGCGCAGCCGGAGCGAGCCCACCAGTTGGCGGCAGAATTCGAGCGCCGCGGGCAAGCCGCTGCGGTGCAAGTCGCGGCAACGCTGCATGACTTGGGGTCGTGCGATTTGATCTTCGAAGCGATTCCGGAACAGATCGACGCCAAGCGCCAGTTACTGCGGGAATTGGAGCAAAATCTCACCCCGGATGCGATCATCGCCAGCAACACGTCGGTCCTCGCGCTGACGGAGTTGGCGGTCGGACTAGCTCATCCGCAGCGCTTCTGCGGATTGCACTTCTGCTACCCGGTCGCCCGCCGCCCGGTGGTCGAAGTGATCGCCGGTCCGGCGACTGCGCCTGAGACGATCGACCGGGCCGCCGCCTGGCTGGCGTCCCGCCGCCGCGTCCCTTTGCGCGTCGTCGATCAGCCAGGTTTCGTCGTCAATCGAGTCCTCTGTCCGATGTTCAACGAAGCCAATCACCTGGTAAGCCAGGGCAACGCTCCGGCAGCGATCGATCAGGCGATGCGCGAGGCAGGTTTTGAATACGGCCCATGCGAGTTCATCGATTTGATCGGCATCGACGTGAGCTACGCCGCCGCGCTCTGGTTGTTCCCGCGCTTGCCAACCCCCCTGGAACCCGCTCTGTTGCTGCACGCGATCCACCGCGCGGGATTCCGCGGGAAGAAGTCGGGCGCGGGATATTACCAGTACGACTCGCAGGGCGCCCGGACCAATCAGCCCAGCCCCATCGCCCCGCTGATCCAACAATACTTGCGCGGCGAAATGTTGCTGTCGCCACAGGAGATCGTGCACCGACTGATGTTGGTGATGGCCAATCAGGCGGCAGATATATGGATGGCCAAGACCGTGGCATCCGAACGCGATGTCGATTTGGCGATGGTCCAGGGAGGTGGTGTGCCGGACCGCTTGGGCGGCGTGCTCCATTGGGCGCGGCGGCAGGGTCCTACGGAACTGTTCCGCGAGCTCCAGGTGTTGGAAAGCGACAAGTCCCATCGGGGCCGTTTCCGCCCCACCGCCGGCTTCACCGCCTGGGCACAAACGACGAGGTCATAGCGACGTCCGGAGTATCGGGTCATGGAGTCATCCCGGAACTACGAAGACTTGTCCCGGGCTCGATCGCCTGGATCCCGGGTTCGGGTGCCCCCAGCGACGATTCGATTTGATATAACGCCAAGATCCTGAACGGTTTGCTTTTCCCAGAGATTGCCATGAAACGAAAACAGATGAGGATGATCGTCGGCGGGCTGTTGTTGGTTTTGCTGGGTGCGCGCGAAGCTTGTGCGCAACGGGCCGGACGTCCGACGCAGTCCGGGCCAGGAATCATTTCCAATGTTCGCTGGAGCGACGACGGCGGCAGTGTGCGGTTCACGAGCGAAGGCCAGCGGTTCGAGTTCGACTTGAAGACGATGGAGCGGCGGGAACTGGAATCGCCCGACCAAGGCGGTGCGCCCGATGGATCGGCCGACCCATCGGATGGGGCGCGTGCGGCAGGCCGGCCGCGGCGAGGCAATCCGTCCAGTTTGCTGGGGACGTTTGTCGGTCGCCCCAGTCGTGGTCGTCAATACACCCAAGTCGATTCGCCCGATGGCCGCTGGGAAGCCCACTTCGAGAATTGGAACGTGGTGCTGAAATCCAAGGACTCCGACGAAGTCATCCAGGTGACGACCGACGGCAACGAACACGTTCACTACGGCACCGCCAGTTGGGTCTACGGCGAAGAGCTGGGACAGACACAAGCGATGTGGTGGAAACCGGATTCGAGCAAAGTTCTCTACTACAAGTTCGACGACTCGAAAGTGCAGCCGTTCTATCTCATCCGGGGCTGGTCGGAGGTCAATACCTCGCTTTACCCCGAATACTATGCCAAGGCGGGCGCGCCCAATCCGATCGCGGAGCTGTATGTGTTCGATCTGGAGACGCGCCAGCCCACCCGCGTCGATATCGGCGGCGGCGGAGATGAGTACATCTACGGGATTCGCAGCTCGCCGGATGGTCAGGTCATCCTGCTGAACTGGACCGATCGCCTGCAGCAGCATCTGCGCGTCCTGGCGGTCGACTTGGAAACGGGGAGCTGCCGCACCGTGGTGGAAGAACGCCAGCCGACCTGGCAGTCGAATTCGCCCCCCATGGTCTTCTTGAAGGACAACCACCGGTTTATCTGGCCCACCGATAAGACCGGGTACACGCATTACGAGCTGCGCGATCTGGATGGCAAACTGCATTGCACGTTGACTCAAGGCGATTTCCAGTGCAGTGGGCTCACCCTCTACGAAGATGATCAATGGATCGACTATCAGGCCAATAGCTCGCCGCAGAATCCGTATTACACGCAGTTTCATCTGGGGAAGCTGGACGGAACGGAGCACCGCCGCGTCACCACGCAAGAGTTGCATCATTCCAACTTCAGCCTGTCGCCCGACAGGCAATGGTTGATCGCCCAGTGCGAAGCGGTCAATACGCCGCCGTGCACTGTGCTGTACCGCACCGACGGCACGCTGGCGGCGCAACTCGCGACCAGCGACCCCGCCACCGCCGCGAATCTGGCGGAGGAATTTCATTTTCGCTCGAGCGACGATCGCTTCGATATTTACGGGATCCTTTACAAGCCGCGCGACTTTGATCCCGCCAAGTCGTATCCGGTGATCAACTCGGTGTACGGCGGTCCGGGCTCGATCGAGTATCGACCGAACTACGTCTCCAGCCCGCGTCCCGAATGCGAACGCGGCTACCTGGTGGTCAAAGTCAACAACCGGGGGACCGGGGGCCGAAGCAAGGACTTCTTGGGTGCCGCCTATCTCCGCTTGGGCGATGTCGATATTCAAGACCACGCCGACGCGATTCGCCACCTCAGCCAGCGACCCTACTTCGACAAAACTCGCGTCGGAATCGTCGGCCATTCTTACGGCGGATTCATGGCCGCGATGGGGATCTTCAAACACCCCGACGTCTACGCCGCCGCCGTCGATCGAGCCGGTCCCACCGATTGGCGCAACTACGACACGATCTATACCGAGCGGTACATGAGTACCCCGCAACTCAACTCGCAGGGCTACACCACCGGCGCCGCCATGACCTACGTCCCGGACTTTCGCGGAAAACTGCTGATCATGCACGGAATGGTCGACGACAACGTCCATCCCAACAACGCGTTCCAATTGATCGCGGCTCTCGACAAGGCTGGAAAGCCGTACGAAAGTCGGTTCTGGCCGGAGGGGGGGCATGGACTGGGCCCTGGCGCGGAGACGACGCAAAACGAATTCTTCGATCGCGTCTTGAAACCGGGAAACTAGAAATGGCAACCGCAGTCGACATCGTTTTGCGAAACAAGAAACCGAAGCGAGCGCCTATCGGCTGATGCCGGAAGGGTCGACACGCGGCGGCCGCGCCAAGGTGGGTGTACAAATGTACACTATCAACGCTTACTTGACTCGGTCGAACGTCAAGCCCTTGTCGGACGCCGGGGCGCCGAAAACCAGGAAGTTGAACTGATCGGGGCCTAACGACGTGGCTTTGCCGGCCAACGTCCCCTGATCCTTCGTTTCGAAAGCAATCGCATCGTCCTGGGTGGCCAGTTGACCTGTCATTTCGTTCGTCTTGCCATCGGTGGTGGCCTTCCAAACGAAATTCAATTCCTCGTCGACCGACAATTCGATCTTGGTCTTGCCGGCGCTGGTCACCCAGTTGCCGATCAAGCTGGTGGTCGGCCCGGCGTCCTCCGCCGGCTGTTCTTCCGCTGCATCCTGGGGCTGCGGATTTTCCGGTTCGGGCAATGCTTCCGCGTCATCGACCGGCGGCTTGAGCGCCTGGACGATTCGCGTAGCCGTCATGTCTTGCGGCTGCAGTTCGACGACTTTCTCCAATTGCTCCAACGCCAAATCCTGTTCACCGACGACCAGGTAATGGTAGGCCAGCACAAACCGGGCGGCCGCGTCATCGCCGTTTTTCCGGACGAAATCTTGGAGCCGCCGGAGCTGGGCTTGGTAGTCATCGGTATTGCCGTACAGGCTGCTCATCGAGGTCCAGTCCATCCCGGGGGCGACCGCCAGCAAAGAATTCAAGGTCGCCGCGGCGGGTTGGTACTGGCCGACGGCGAACAGGCATAACGCGCGGAACTCGTGCATCACCGGGTCGTCGGCGACTTGGCGAATCGCGGCGTCGACCGCGGACAAGGATTGCACGTAGTCGCCGGACTTAAACCGAGTCATCGCCAGCTCGAACTCCTGACGGGCGATCTCCTCCGCCGGCGTGGGCTCCGGCGGCGCGGCGGGTGGTTCGCTTTGGACATTTGGGTCGGCGACTGCTTCGGACGTCGCCGCCGGCTGGTTGTAAATCACGATCGGTTGCGAGTAATCGTAGACTGGCTCCGCGGCCGCCACGTAATAAGGATTGGAGTACGCGTACGTATAGCCGTACCCCCAACTGGCCGTCGAAGCGCCGACCGCCCAGCCGGTCAAACCCGCTGCCAGCGGCACGTACCAGTTATTTCCCCAATGACCGTTCCAGCAGCCGTGATACCAGTTTTGGTGCCAAGGCCGCACGCAGTTGCCGTACCAATAGTCGCCGAAATGTCCGCCGTTCCAACCATTGTTCCAACCGCCGCCCCAACCACCTTGGACCCCCCAGTTGTTGTTGATATTGACATTCCAGTTGTTCTGGTTGTTGGTCCAATTGTTCCAACTGTTGTTGTTGTTAACCCACTTATCGCTATTCCATATATTGTTGTTGTTATTGTTATTCCAGACGTTATTGCCGTTGCCGATTTGGCCGGGGAGAGTGACCGGGCGATCGGGCCTGCCAGGTCGATTCCCGCCGATGTCACCCGGTCGATTTCCGGGGCGACTTCCGGGGCGACTTCCGGGGCGATCGGGTCGGTTCCCGCCAATATCGCCGGGTCGGTTGGGGCGGGTTCCCGGACGATTGCCCCCAATTTGGCCAGGCAAAGTGACCGGTCGATCGCCGGTCCCGGCACCTGGTCGGTTGGGAAAATTGCCACCCGCGCCGGGACGTCCCGGTCGTCCACCATCGTCACCGCCGGGCCGACCTGGTCGATTGCCCGTACCTGGGCGGTCACCCGGCGTGGGGCGAGTGGAAGGGCGTTCGGAAGGAAAGGTCGGTCGGATCGCACCGCCGCCGGGTCGATTGGGCCGATCTCCTCCTCCGACTTGTCCCGGCAACGTCGATGGGCGGTCTCCGCCACCTGGTCGCGTCGGCCGAACACTGCCGCCGGCGCCTGGTCGATCGGGAAAAATTGAACCGAAATCGGGCTGGGTTGGCCGAGTGGAAGGTCGACCGGAACCACCGGCGCCCGGTTGCCCAGGTCTGCCGGCGCCGGGTTGCCCAGGTCGGGTCGCGGGCCGATTGGCACCGACATCAGGTAATGAAGGCCGGGTCGAGGGTCGCGACGTGCCTGGTCGATTCCCCACGGACGGTCGATTGGAAAAATCAGGACGAGTGGAGGGGCGCGTCGAAGGGCGGGAGGCGCCGGCCCCCAAATCCGGTCGACCGGCGCCGCCCGGACGAACAGACGGAGGGGTCGCTGGACGGGTTGCTGGCCTGGTGCTGGGGCGGTTGGCGGCGGGCGGTCGCATTCCACCCGGGTTGGGGCGAGAAATTCCGTTGGGCATTGAAGGCCGCGGCGAAGCCCCCACGTTGGGACGCGACATATTCGGCGAACTAGGGCGTGAGCCGACGGAGGGCCGTGACATGTTCGGTCGAGACGGGGAAGGTCGCGACATGTTGGGCCGCGAAGGGCTGGGCCGGGAGACATTAGGGCGGCCACCCCCGGGACGGGCGCCGCCCATCCCGCCGGCTCGGCCGGCCGATCGTTTGCCTTGTGCCCAACTAGCGTCCGCACAGAAAACGACCAGCGCCCAGGCGCCGAGTGCACAGATCAAACCTGTTGTCCGTCGACGTTGAAACATGTTTCGGCCCGCCCAAAAAAAGGGATTGTGTCTGCGTTTGTCCGGCCCCTCCCGTTATCGCGCGTCAGGGGCCGTTATTTCGATTGGCTCGTCGGCACGACCGATGGCTTGCGGACGACCTGGACTTCGTAGTCTTCACTCGGCACCCCGCCGATTTCACGGTCGCTCCCTCGCAAGACGAACTCGTCCTCATCCTTGACAACGATTCGCATGGTAGCTGAACCTGTCAACCCATCGGGCATAACCGTCGTCGACTTGCAGATCCATCCCTGCTCATTGGGGAACCAAGTCGCTTCACTGTACGCTCCATCCGGCTCGAACAGCCAGGAGCGGATTTGTTGATTGAGCGGATCCCAGCCGAAGCGTTGGGTCGACTTGCCTTGCGATACGCCGCCGATAATCGTCTCGTATTCGCCGATCATAAAATTGCCATCCTCGCTCCAGCGAAAACTCAATTGGATCGTGGCATCGGTCCCTTCATTGATCCACTCCCCTTCCAACCAGGCGAGTCCCTGCAAATGATCGGCCGGGGTCGGTTCCGGATCGTCATTGAACTCGCGAATGGTCGCGATCTTCCATTGGTTATCGCGCTTGGCGCGAACCGCGATATATCGAAGTTGGACCGGAGGTATATCCGACGCGGGGACCGAAACCTCGCGCGTCCCCTCTTCGATCAACAACTCGGGACCCAACCGACGAATGGTCTCGACTTCCACGGTGAGCTGGGCCTGGGGGAAACTGGTGAAGTATTGTTGCATCAGGGCTTCGATGCCCGCGCGACCGCTGTGGACCTCGCCCGTTTCTGTGACGAATTCGCCGTCGTCCAAGAAATGCGCTGCGAGTTCCGTCGCCTTCCCCTCGTTGAACGATTTCACGAAACCTTCCAAGGCGGGCCGCAATTCCTCACGCAGGTCGGCCGCCGGCGCCGCCGGCGCCGCTTTGGGCGGAGCCGCATCCTGCGCCAGAGCCATTACCGGGAGTCCCCATATGACGACACTAGCCAATACGACTCGCAGCGCGAACATAACCACCTCACGGCACAAATCGGAATCTGGTTGGAATACCTTCATAGTAACGCTATCTGAATGGAGTTGAAAGAAAATCCCTCATGCCTTACGTCGTCCTAACGATAGGCGCATCGCGATCAGTCTTGCAATTCTCGCCAAGCCAAGCGGCTTCGGGGACGCCCTGCGGAAGCCTAGGTGTTTCCGCTTACCGATCGGCGAATTCCTGGATTTTTTGCCGCGCGCGGCCGGCGAACGACTTCACCCGGAATGCAAAAATCACCATGACCACACCGACGGCGATCGCCCAAAACGCCAACAGGTAGAGCAAGAACAGGACGCCTGCCTCCGGACGGGTCATCAAGATCACCCCGAACAGAATCGAGAGCACGCCGCTCAACCCCAGCCAGAATTCTCCCTCGATCTCTTTCCGCAGGCGGAACGCCATGACCACGCGCATGGCGCCGCTGATGATCGCCCAGGCGGCGAACCACATGACCAAGACGACGCCCAGCACCACCGTCGAGATCCCTGGCCGCGCCAACACCAGCACGCCGAACAATACTCCAAAGATCCCCTCCAGCAGCAGCCACCACCAATACTCCATTTCGTTGCGATTGGTGATTGCATGGTACAGCGCGGCCAAGCCGTCGATCAAGGCGAACACTGCGAACCAGATCACCAAGGCGGTGACCGTCGCCGCTGGCCAGGCGATCGCCAGGACGCCGAACACGATCGCGGCAATCCCTCGCAGCAGGAGCAGCCACCAATACCCGGAAAGTAAATGCGTTAAAGGCTGCTGATTCATCGGAACCCTTTCCAGAAAGTGTGCTGTACTGCCAGCGACGGGAGACGCCGATCGACGGCCGCGGTAACTTGAACGACTCCGCACGTCCACTCAATGTAACCGGTCGAAGGGCGACGAATCAAACGGGGGGGCTTACAATCCGTTGAAAAAGTGCGCCGGTGACACTTGCCATCAGCCACCTGGCGCTAGCCTGCGGTTTCTGGGCTTACAATCCGTTGAAAAAATGCGCCGGTGACACTTGCAATCAGCCGCCTGGCGCTAGCCTGCGGTTTCTGGACGCGCCGGGCAAGACGAAACCGCAAGCCAGCGCCAGGCGGCTGATTTTCCGACGGACTACTTGTCGAAAATCGAGGGTCGATCGCCCGATTGCTGTTTGTTCTTGATGGCATCCAACAAACTTTGCTCCAGACGTTTGAGGGCGATCACCCGGTTGACGATTTCCTGGTAGGTCTGCGACTCCTCCATCGCCGCCAGGATTTCGTCCATTTTGCGGACGATCAGCTCTTGCAAGTCGGCGGTCTGCTGGGCGGTTGTGGCGAATTCGGCCGGGGTTTCCAGCAGGTTTCGCGACTCGTCCAATCCTTGGGTCGCGACGTAGACTTCGGTCTCATCCAACGCGCGGAGCGGGCCGATGATCCGTTCGGCGTAGCGGACTTTGAACGAGACCAGCGACGGGGTCTGATTCTGGATTTCTTGTTGCAATTCGGTCTCGCTCTCGTCCAGCCGGTTGTTGGTCGCCTCCGCCAGGAAATCGTCAAAACGCCCGGCGATCTGGAAGAGGTTGGTGCCGATGTTCTTCTGGCGGTTTCGCATTTCCAGTAGGACGCGTTGTCGATCGACCAGGTCGGCAGTCGGTTCGGCGGCGACCGCAGCGGCCAGCGCTCGCAATTCGGTCATCAGTTGCAGTTGGTTGTCGCGATTCGTCTGAAACAGCGCCCGCTGTTCCACTTCGCGGCGGAGCAAATCGGCGCGCAACTCCTCCTCGGTGACCACTCGCAACAGGAATTCGCGCGATTGACCCTGGCCCGCGTGTTCCCCAGGCTGGTTGTCGCGAGCCGTCACGTGAAAGCGAAGCACAATCCCGGTCGGCAGTCCCAACGGTTGAAGATCCAACCGCGACTCGGCGGCGAAGTTGAACTCCTGATCCGCTTCGGCGAATTGAAGGTCGGCCGGCGATAGCTGCCAGGCCGCCAGCTCCCCCGACTTGAGTTCGTTGGCTTCGTCGTTGGTGCGCCATTGGTAGGCGACCGCGGCTTGCGTCAATCCGAATTGATCTCGAGCCTTGAACGAGAGCGGCAAGAGGGCCCGGGGCACCACCAATCCGCTGATTCCGGACAGCGTCGCGGCGATCTGCGGAGGCTTGTCCGGAACCACCATCAGTTCAAACGCCAAGGGGCGCAGATTTCGCCGGCCCGTGGCGTCCAACAATTCGATCGTGTACTTGCCGCTACACAGCGCCGCACCCTGGCCCGAATCTCCCAGAACCATCGCATAATGTGTGGGGTCCACCTGGCGAAACGGGATCAGATCGCCGGCGGCAAGTTGCGGACCCGCAGGCGGCGGCGGGACGGAAGCTTCGCCGTCGGCCGGAGGGGGAATTGCCGGTGCGGTGGTGGGTGCGGCGGGGGCGGCGGGCACGGTGGTCGGCCCGTACCGCAACTGCATTCGTTCGATCGGCAAATTCGCCGTCGCCTGCACTTCCACCGTACTGCCGGCGAGCAAGGTGTGGGGCCCGCCGCCGGTCAACGGCCGCGTTCCTCCCACATATTCCGGCAGCTGTGCGGTCAGCACCAATTCGCTCAGATCCAGCGGTTCGACCAGCCGCACTTGGACCCATTCGGTGATGGCATCGCCGCCGACGGCCCGCAATTGAAACTCGCCGGCCACATTGTGCAGGACCAACTGCCGCTGCCGGCCGTCCATCCGGCCGGTGGGCCTGGTTTCCTGTCGCGTTCGTTTCCCGTCGCTTTCGAATTCGACCTCGACTTCGACATCCCGCACGCGGCTCCGTTCGGCGACCAGGACATTCAGTTCCAGATTGGCGCCGCGGTCGACCAGCAGTTCGCCGTTGACCACGCCCTCGATTTCCAAATAGGTCGCTTGCGGCCACTGCGAATCCCCCAGCAGCACATTCCGATCGAACCAGGTGCGAAGCAGATCGGTGCGAGAGACTCCCCAGGCGACCAGTCCCCAGCCGATCAGCCCGGCCGCCAGGATCGCGGCGTTGCGCGCGAACCTGGGGCGATCGAGGATATCGGTGAAGTCGCTGGCCTGGGCGTGGTGTTCCCCCTCTGCGATGGTCGCAGCGACCAGATCGGGGGAGACCCCTTCCTGCCGCCAACCTTGATCGTGGGCAAACTGCCAGCCGCTGATCACGCTCTGTTCGAATTGGCGATGTCGTCGTTCGACGTGCAGCAGCAAGGCGTCATCGTTCGGCTTACGCTCCAACGGTCGGAACAGCGAGCGGTAGGCAACGGCCAGGACTCCGGCGGTCATCAACCCCAGCATGATCGCCCGCTGCGAAAAATCCATCCGGAAGACTCGGTCCATCAGCAGGTCGGCCCCGGCGATCAGCAGCGCCGCGATCAGGATTCGCCCACTCCCCTCGACCAGGATCCATTGCAGCAGGCCGCGGCGCAACCGCCCCAACTGGTGCTTGATCGCGGAAACCTTGGGATGTCGAGTCGCAGCCGTGGCCATGCGGCGTTCGCCTTACAACAGTTTGAATTTTTTACGGAGGGCCCATTCCACCGTCAACAAGACGACGGGCAGTGCAAACACCAGCAGTCGCAATCGCTGGTTCAGATCCCATAGCGGCACCGGCGGACTGCGCAGCTCCGTTTTGGTCGTCATGCGCGGTATCTCGGTCGCCAGTTGTTGCAGTTCATACAGCTGGAAGACTTTGCCCCCCGAGTTGGCGGCGATCTGCTGCAGCAGGGGGTCGTTGCGCCAGGGGAGGTTCGTCTCCGCGCTGGGGGGGATCACTCGAAAACTGACCGGCTCGATCAAGTCCGACTCGCTGGTTCCCGGCAACTGCACTTCGACGCGAAACACGCCGATCCGCTGGGCGACAAAGGCGCCCTCGTACGAGCCCTCTTGGCCCGGGATCAACCGCAATTCGGCGGGCAAGCTCACATTGTCTTCGCCGCGGATCACCGCCGTCAGTTTCGATTCGGTCAACGGTTCGAAGCGTTCGTTGAGCGCCCGCACCAACAGCGTGACCTTATCGCCCAATTCGTATTCGTTCCGATCGACATCGACCACGCCGCGGCGGCTCCCGGAGAGCGAGCGGGTCTCTGTGAGGAATCGCGTGAGCTGAATCCAGAAGCGGTCGAAGTACTGGGCCTGCAGACCGATTTGCCGCCACAAATACGTGCCGTGGAATCCGAGATAGACCACCGTCCCGGCGCCGTACCGCCCGGTGACCAGCAGCGGCTGGTTCCCTTCGGCGTTGGCCAGGTCCCCCCGTTCGACCAGGGTCTGGGCGATCGGCTTGGCCGCCGTCGTTGGGAAATTCCAATAGATATTCGGCATCGCATCCCAGACCTTCTTGGTCTCCGCCGGATCGGCGAAAAACGCCATGATCGGGTGATCGAGGTACTGATCGCGGACCAGCATCTTCCCCGGGCGGTTCGCCAGCTCGTTCAAGATCTGGGACGATTCGATGAATTCGTCGCCGCCGAAGCGAACCGGCAAGATCTCGCGGATCCCGGCCAGGTCGTTGAGCGTGAGGAAGTCGGCGGTGTAATGGGGGCCGGCGACGAACAGCAGTCCCCCCGCCTTCCGCTTGCAAAACAACTGCAGATTGTCGATCCAAGCCTTATCGAACTCGTCGGGATTCGGGTCCATCAAGATGATCACGTTGTACCGACCCAGTTCTTCGATCGTTCGCGGCAAGTTGGAGATCCGTTCGTCCCCCGCCTGCGTCCCTCCCTCATCGACGGATTGCAGCCAACACGTCAAGCTGATATTCGGGTCGCGTTGCAACAGCCGCTGCAGCAGCTGGTAGTCCCACAAGGGTCCACCGGCGATCAACAGCACGCGAACTTGTTCATCGATCACGTCGACTTGATTGCTGTCGCGGCGGTTATCCGCAGTCTCCATTTCACCTTCCAGCTCCGGGACGCGGACCTGGTAGATGAACCGACCGGGCTGGGCGATCGTCGTTTGGAAGTCGACGCGGACGCGGCCGCCGCCGGGCGGAATCGATACTTCCTGCGAGCTGACAACCGATTCCCCTTCCGCCGCGACGGCTCCGGGCTTGATTTCGCGCTGCACCAGCTCCACCGTCACCGCCGATTGCCCCAGGTCCTCGGCGTACAAGAGCGCTTCGATTTCGAACGGTTCACCCGGGCGGGCGCTGCTGCGCGCATACACGTCGGTAACGGCCAGGTTCGTCGGCCGCGCTGGATCGCCGACCGCCACCGGATAGATGGGGATCCCCAACGACTTGGCTTTGTCCGCTAACTCCAACGGGTCGCTGCTGCCGTTGTGCTGGCCGTCGCTGACCAACACGATGGCGGCCAGACGACTGGCTTCCCCCAACGCCAGGTTCAAGGCCTGGTACAGATCGGTACCCCGCCCATCGGCGACAAACGGTGGTAGTTCGTCGGGGCCGGCGGCAGGCGCGGGCAATGCGGGATTGACGGTCGGGTCGGAGTTCGCGGGGGGCGGCGCGGCGTTCGCTGGGGACTCGTCGTTCTGTCGAGCCGGCAGGAGGGCGACCTGGTTCGCGACGGCGGCGAAGTCGATTACCCGGAGAGCCCCTTTGTCACGCAGTTGCTCCAGCCACGGCCCGCGCTCGCTGGCCCAGCTGCGTTGCACCAGTTCGGAACGCGAGACCTGCCCCTGCTGCAATTGCTGCGTCGACAAGCCGGCCGCCCGAGCGGTCTCGGCGGCTTGCCGTTCATCGGTGTAATGATCCTGGCGGGCCAACGACAGCGAGGTGTCGCGCAGCAGGGCAATCACTGGCTTAGCGATTTTGACTTGTTTATACGTCACCGTCGGACGGAGCAACATCAACACCAACAGCAACAGCACCAGGGCGCGGAACAACGCGAGGATCCGCCGCATCCACAGCGGGCAAACGTCCATCTCATGGCGATAGAGCCAAACCACCCCCCCCAGAATCGCGAGCACGGCAGCCGCAAACACGAACACGCCCCACGATTCCGGAAGGTTTGCCCAGTGCAATTCGGGTTCACCCACGCGCTGGGAGTCCTCGCCCGCCAACCAGCGGAGAAAGTTCGCTTGCATGAGGAGTTGTGCGTTCAAAGCGGGCGACCTGTCTGTGGTGCAATGGCTAACGAGTTGCGATGACTAAGGATTCTGGGTGGGCGGTTCCGCCGGAGGATCCGCCGGAGGATCCGCCGCAGCGGGCTCGAGTGCGATCAAACGATTCGCGCAGTTCGCCCACAAACGGCGACCGTCGCTATACAAGTTCCCCACGGGCATCCCCTGGGGGAGCCGCACGCCGACTTGTCCGATCGGCCGGCCGGTTTGCAAATCGAGCTGCAGAATGGAATCTTGCAGCGGTAAGTAGACCCCCTCGGGCGTCAAACAGGCTTGTCCGGTCAACGTCTTACCCTTGAAGGCGTCGCGAGCGGTCCAGGCGGCATTCCAAAGCATGCGGCCATCCCCGTTCAAATCGTAGGCGATCACTTCGCCGGTCCCCCCCGCATACAGAATGTCGCGATGGACGCCGATCAAATATTTCACCTGCAGATCGGTCTCCGTTTCTAACGGCGCTTCCCACAACATTCGCCCGTCTTGGCGATCGTACGCCCGCAGCCGATTCAGATCCGAAGCCAGCACCAAGACCGCTCGGCCGTGGGCAATCGCGGTGTCTTCCCAGAAGCCGTCCAATTGTTTGAGGTTGGCGGCGACTCCGGAATTCCTCAGCGTGGTGTCGGGCTTGCCGGTTCGCGGATACCGGCGGGCGAAGCGAACGACACCGCTCCCCGGGTCCAGGATGAACAGGGCGCCGCAACCGCACACGACGTACAGATCACTCCCTTCGATCGACATAAAAATCGGAGCCCAAGGGTTGGCGCCCCCTGCCGGTTCGTCGGTCAGATAACTCCGCCAAGCCAGCGCCCCGTCGCGATGGGGATCGAGCGCGTAGACATAGATGGATCCCGCCACGTTGACCGGGGCCAAGATCAGATCGCCGAACCCGAGCGCCGGTCCCATGAAGCCGATGTCTTCGGTTTCGCTGTCCCCCGGTTCCTCCGGGTTGGGGTTAGGGTTGGGGCGCGGCGCATTGCTGTCCGGGACGTAGGGTGGAATGCGCCATTTGAGATGACCGCTGGCCGCGTCGTAGGCGGTCAAGAAATTTTTGCGAGTGCGTCGCGGGGCGCGCCCCCATTGGAAGTCATTGCGATTCTCGGCCGGTCGAGTTCGATCGCTGATATCGTAATTCTGTCCCTCCACCACGTACAACATTCCGCCGATCAGCGACATCGAGTGGGCGATGCGATCGCCGAAAAAAAACACATCGGCCAATTCCTGATTCGGCTGGCGGTTTCGCCCGCGGTTGCCGTAGGCCTCCAGCAGCACGCGGCGCGTCCGGGTGGCCTCGTCCATCTCGAAGTGGTTCAGCCAGGCCGGACGCCAGGCGACTTGAGCCGACAGCGGTTCGAGGTTCCAAGCCGCTACATCGATCGCGGTGCGGAAATAGGCTCGCCCGCGTTCGAACAGTAGTTGCCCGGCTGGGATCTGATGCTCGGCGATCCACCGCGCCCACAGCGATATCTCCGCATCGTCGCCCGCGTCGCCGCGCGCGTCGGGTCCAACCGCTGCCGAACCCAAGAGCGGGATGGCGCCGC
>JBGSLW010000006.1:0-5392 GCA_041740495.1 Pirellulaceae bacterium | reverse complement strand
ACCGCATCGTCGAACGCGGCTTGCACCCCCTCCGGCCATGGTTCGGTCAGCGTCTCAAGCCAACGTTTTCCCAAATTCGCCGCCAGCCCCTGCCGCAACCGCTCGAACATTTCCGGCTGCGAGGTGCCGTAATACTTGATGTGGGCCGAGCGGATATCGTCACTCGACCGCTCGCGACGACAAGCCTCGAAGAAGACCCCGCATTCGGAGAGTGTGTTCAAGAACAAGTACTCGGCGGTCGATCGAGCCGCCGTCTGCAGGCCGCTCGCCGAGAGCGCGTCCCCCAGGTGCTGCACATACGTATGGTCGAAGACCGGTTCATCGAATTCCGGCAGTCCCAATCCGCTGTCGCCCGGATAGCCGTACCGGTTGAGATGCCGGATTTCGTTGAGCATGCTCAGGGAATTGGCGATCGCCAACAACTGCAAGTCCGATTCACGCGGCGTCCAATGGCCCAGAATCCCCAGCAGTTCGATCTCTTGCCTTCCCAATTCACTAAACAGGGTGCGGAGTGCGTACGCCAGATCGATCAGCGTCCCGCTACCGACGCCGCCGGATGCGGCGCCGACCAGGACGACACGGATCGCCGCGGGCCGAGGCTCCAAGCCGCTGGTCTCCGCCGCCAGGGCGACGTTTTCCGGCTTGATGAGTTCGTGGGCGACATCTTTCAATCGCCGGAAAATCGATTCGAAATGGTCGGCCAGCGCCAATCTCCCCAGCGGCCGCAACCCTTCGGTTTGTCCGCTCCGCGGAATGTTGTAGATCCACCGCCGACTGATCCAGTCCAGCCGCAATTTCTTCTGCGTCCGATATTGTTCCGCGGTCTTCAATTGAATCGGCAACGTCTGACTCGGATCCAAGCCGCCCCGGCCGTCCCCATCCACCAGCGTCGCCAGAAACTGCCGATCGGTGTCGATCGCCATCAAGCCCAGACAGGGAATCCGACTCAACGTCCCGAAGCGTTGTTCCAAGCGCTGCCGGAATTGGTGAACGACGTGGGCGCCGAACCGACCGACGCCGATGATCAACGTCGGACCCAATCCGGCGACGTCTCCCGATTCGCCCAGGCAATCCAGGTACTTGACCAGGCCGGCTTGCACCGGCAGTTTGTGGTTCGAGACGATCGCCGTGACTTCCAGCGCACTCCGGTTCTCCAGCGAGAACGTCGACTGGGTCGGTTCGCGGCGGGGGGGAGGCGCCGCGGACTTTTTGAGCGCGCGACCCCGCTTCCGCTCGAACAACTCGTCCGCCATCGCCCGGCAATTGGGATACCGCAGCGAGGGGTCTTTCGAGAGAGCTCGAGCGATCACCGGTTGATCCCCCGACGGGAGCGACTGCAACTGCGGGCGACTGTTGATGTGCTGTGCCGCCAGCTGCGCGGGGGTCGTTCCGCTGAACGGCCGCACGCCGGTCAGCATCTCCGTGTAGACGATCGCCAGGCTGTACTGATCGCTGTTGCTGTGCGGTCGCCCGTCGAAGATCTCCGGGGGTGCATAAGCCGGCGTCAGCCCCGACATCATCGACTGCGTCACGCAGCTGAGATCCTTGACCAGGCCGAAGTCGGCGATCTTGATGTGGCCTCCCAACAGCAACAAGTTCTCCGGCTTGATGTCGAGATGCTGCAAATGGTGCGTCTGGGTCAGGTAATCGAGTCCATCGGCGGCGTCGCGGAGGTACCCGACGATCTCGTCGCGCGGAACCCCGTAACGCCCCGCACTTTGGTATTCGTTGAACAGGTCGGCCAGGCTCTTTTCCGCCAGCTCGGTGACCACGATCAATTTGCCGTCGTGGATCAGAATCTGCTCCAGCGACAGGAGAAACGGGTGGCGGACCGATTTGATCCGATCGAGCGACCGAAGCTCGGTCGCCGCCCGTTGCTGATCGTGGTATCCGTAGACGAATTTGATCGCCTTCTGAATTCCCCCCGGGGCCTCGGCGGACCAGACTTCGCCGTAGCCGCCCGAGCCGATCCGCTTTTTCAGGATGTAGCCCAGGATGGAATCGTTGGGGTTCAGTGCGTTCACAGGATAGCGCTCGGGGGAAAATCGGAACCGCCCAACCATAGCATCGCCCCGGGGGAGCGCCCCGCCGCGGTCGAGGTTCTACCAGGACCGCGGCGGGATTCGCCGGCGCAATCTCGCCCACCGCTACGACCGGCACGAGCCAACCCGAGTGGCAGGACGCGGAGCGTCGTGCCACTCTATTGCGGGTTGTCCGCCAAGGATTTCGTCCCGTCTTTGCCGATGACCAACGTGAAATACGTCTGGACGGCGCGGTCGAAGTACTCGTTGCGCATTTCCAGCGGCAGTTCGTTGTACGAGCAGAAATTGCGGACCTGTTGCAGCAGGTCGCGCGGGTGGCAGCGCCGGAGCGAGCGACCCGGACTGCGATAGTGTTGAGCGATCAGGTAATCGACCACATCGGGTCGGTACGCGCATTGGAACCGGTCGCAGTAGATTTCGAACAACTTGTGAAACTCTTCCTCGTTGGGATCGGTGATTTCGATTTTGTAGGGGATCCGTCGCAAGAAGGCTTCGTCGACCAGGTCGCTGGGTTCCAGGTTGGTGGAGAAGATGATCAGCTGTTCGAAAGGGACTTGGATTTTTTTTCCGGAAGGGAGCGTGAGAAAGTCGAATCCGCTCTCCAGGGGGACGATCCAGCGGTTGAGCAACGCCGTGGGTTCGATCCGCTGCCGGCCGAAATCGTCGATCAAAAAGCAGCCGCCGTTGCTCTTCATTTGCAGGGGTGCTTCGCAGACGTTGCTCACCGGGTCGTGGCGAATTTCCAGCGAATCCAGCGTCAGCTCCCCGCCGACCATCACGGTCGGGCGGCGGATCTTGATCCACCTCCGGTCGTACGGCGCCTCCTTCATAATACTCTGCTCGTCGCACTGCGCGGCTTGATGGTACGCCGCGTCGTATAACTTGATAATCTGTCCATCGTCGTACAACGTTTGAGGGATCCAGATGAACTGCCCAAAGCAGGAGGTGATCTTGCGGGCCAGCGTCGTCTTGCCGTTCCCCGGCTCGCCGAACAGGAACATCCCCGCCCCCGAGTTGATCGCGGGGCCCAGGCTCTCGAACAGCGTTTCGTCGATCGTGATATCGCGAAAGGCCTGGGACAGCTGCCGCCGCTTGGGCGATTCGGCGCGAATCGTCTGGGCCTCGGTCGCCAGGACATAGTCGACCAGCGGGACCGGCGCGGGGCCGGAATAGGCGCACGCTCGGATCGCCAGCCGAGCACGCTCCTGGCCGTTTTCCGTCAGCCCGTACACATAGTCGTTGAGGGGGGCCGACCCTTTGTGCACGATGATCTGCCGCGATCGCATCGTGCCGAACACCGACTCCATCAAGTTGAACGGGAGGCCGATGTCATCCGCCAATTGCCGCCCGGCCGCCAACCCCACCGCCGAGAGACGCTTGCAGACGAGCCCCTCGACCAAGGATTGTGGCAAGCCGGTGTCGCTGAGATTGCCGGGTTCGGCCGGTCGATAGCTCTCGTCGGCCAAAATCGTCTGGAGCACGCTCGAGATGATCTCGGCAGGTTCTGATGTCAACATCGATCCGCTCCTCGCTTCGAAAACCGAACGCCGCGCTGCGAGTTCCCCCGTGTGCCGAGTGCACTCGGTTTGAACGATACAATCGGCGCGATCAAACCAACCGCGGCGCACAAAATCTAGGTCGTAAACAAGGGAAGCACAGGATATTTCTCGATTTCTTGCCGGCCCATCCAACTCCGTGGCCGTCGGGCGCTAATCCTGACCAAGGATTAGGATTGGAAGAGATGCCCGTGCGGGTCGGAATGGCCGACTCCGCCGACTCCGTCCCTCGCCTTGTGGGTCCATTCCTATGTCTTCGTTGGACGCGCCACCCCCGAACCTCCCTCGATCCACGCCGTTGACGGCGACGGGCGAAGCGACCCCCAAGACGGTGGTTGCCGGGGCCGAATCCCCCGCCTGGCACCTGCTGGGTCAGACCGATTCCTCCGGCACGATCCGCAAAATCCCCATCCACTCTACCCCTTTCGGCATCGGCCGCGCGGCCGATTCCGCGCTGCAACTCGAATCAAAAAACGTCTCCAAACGGCACGCCGAAATCGTGATTCGCGACCAGGCGATCTGGCTGCGCGATTTGCAGAGCACCAACGGGACCTACGTCAACGGTGAACGCGTCTCGGAATTGGTGCAACTCCGCAACAACGACCTGGTCCAATTCGCCACCAGCTTGTTCCGTGTCGGCTTTGATGAAGCCCGCACCGTCGGCCACACCGCCGCCCAGTTCAACGCCTCCGATCAGGCCCTGGCGATGATCCAATTCGAACGGTTGATTTCCGAAGGGGGAGTGATCCCTTACTTCCAACCGATCGTGCAGATGCACGACCGCACGAAAATCGCCTTCGAAGTCCTCGGCCGCAGTCGTCTGTTCGGGCTCTCCACGCCGCGCGAAATGTTCGCCGCCGCCCACCAGCTGAACCAGGTCCTCCCCTTGAGCGAAATGTTCCGCTCGCTCGGGGCCAACACCGCCCGGCTGCACAAGCTGGAAACCAACCTCTTCCTCAACACCCACCCGGACGAAATCGGCAACCAGCAACTGTTGCACTCGTTGCAAGCCCTCCGCAATTCGTATCCCCACCAGGCCTTCACATTAGAGATTCACGAACGTGCGGTCACCCAATGCGGCGCGATCCAACGATTGCGGGCCACCCTCGATGAACTCTCGATTCAACTCGCGTTCGATGACTTCGGTCAAGGCGAAACACGCTTGGTCGAATTGAGCGAAGTCAACCCGCACTACATCAAATTCGACCGGAGCCTGATCCAGAAGATCGCCACCGCGTCGTTCGAACGACAAAAAGTTCTCTCGGTCATGGCCCAAATGGTCAACGAGCTCGGCATGGTCTCGCTGGCCGAAGGGGTCGAAGAGGAGGAAGATCACCTGGTTCTCCAGCAGATGGGGTTCCAACTGGGCCAAGGCTTCCTCTACGGCAAACCGCTCTCGATCACCAAGTACTGTCCCCGCACCTCCTGGCACCCGGGCGACGAGTAACGGGGGTTTTCCCCGGTTGCCGCTTCCACTTGCCGCGCCCCCCTGGGTTGGCTAAAATACCCCCTCGTTTCCTAATTTGGCGAGGTTGCGCGGTGGCAAAAGGCAAGAAAAAACTCGAGGTCGTCTTTCTGGTTTGCGAAGAGACCGGCGATTACAACTACACGCTCCGGCGCAAACCGGGTGGCGAAAAGCTGAAACTGAAAAAGTACAGCCCCCGCCTCCGCAAGCACACCGTCCACGCCGAAAAGAAAAAATAGAGTAGCACGACGCTCCGCGTCGTGATCCCTCCCACGCGCACCGCGCTGCCGCGCCGCCGCCCTCTACCGCGCACGCCTCTACCGCGCCCG
>JBGSLW010000005.1:0-15042 GCA_041740495.1 Pirellulaceae bacterium | reverse complement strand
GGGCGACCCCCTCACCCTGCCATCTCCCCCGCCGCGGGGGAGAGGGAAATGAGCAAGGCTGTTATTCACCGCGCGGTATGCCGAAGGTCTTCGCCACATTCTCCGGGCTGAAATTCTCCGGGATCGCTTCGTCTTGATTCTCTTTCAATTGAGTCACGGTCAACGGATCGATGTGACCGACGCCTCCTGTGGGAACGTCGCCATGTGCCGTCCAGACGATGGCGTTGAGGACCAGGCGGCGGAAGTTGGGGTCACCCCAATTCCAGTGGAAGTGCCCTCCAGTGAAACCGAAACCACGGCCTCCCCCATCGCGTTCGGCTGCCCAGGCCACATGTTGCGGCTGACCCGCCTCGGCGCGCACGTGCGGGTTGCCGCTGTGCGGGCCGTCGGGTCGCTCCAGCGTACTGGCCGGAGGAACCGCCGTGAGGATCGGTGTGACACCCGCCATGCCGGGCCGAAACCGCATGTGGTAATACCACTCGTCCTGGATCGCGAACGGTGTGACGCCGCGCGTGATCGGGTGCTGCGGCAATTCTTGGAAGTTCGCTTTCCAATGTGGATTGACCGACCAATCGGTCTCGAAGTAGCCCCCGATCCACTCGAGAAACTTCTCGCCCGATTCCCCCTTGGGGACCTCCACGCCGTAATGCAGACAGACCACGCCGACTCCACGATCGGCCAGCGCATCGACTTCCGCCAAATGTTGGTTCACCGGGTGTCCGCCCCCTCCGTCGCAGTACATCACAATCGCGTCGACATCCTGGAATGCTTCAGCGGGGGGCCATTGCGTGCGAATCACGATCGCTTCGTAATCCGGCATCGACTGCTCGAGATTCTTGGCCAGCAGTGTGCAGCCGGCGTAATGTTCGTGCGAGCCGTAGTCGTGGCTGGGACCGCCGGCGTAGAACAACACCTTCTTTTTGGCGGGCGCCGTCTCTTTGGCGGGCGCCGCATTCTTGGCGGGAACGGCGTTTTGCGAAAAGACGGGCACGGTCCACAGACTCAACAGCAGCGCCACAGCGGCAGCGAGGGCTGGGGTCTGGCCGAATTGCCAACGACGTATCATGGTTTACTCCTGCGTGATGATTTGGGTCCGAAAAGGCCAGCCGGTAAGTGGCGCCGGATCGACGGGCTGTAACCACAAATCGTAAACCGGCACGCTGCGGCCGTCGAGTCGCACCATGCCCGCCGGATGAAATTCGATCGTTCCATCCCCAGTGGCCAGCGACCGATGATCGCAATGGATCAGCGCGATGGAATGCGCCGCCAGTGGCTGAACTTCTCCGGGCTCGGTTCGACCGTTCTGGTTCGCGTCCTGCCAAAGTGCCAAGGCGCGCAATTCGCGGTGTGTCAGCACACCGTCGCCGTTGTCGTCGAGCGCGGAGAGCGCGTCGAAACCATTCCGCCAGAAGCACCAGAACGTGACGCTGCCGAACAACTGCAACGCCGAGTCGACCTGTCCGTCGCCAGCCGGGTCATAAACCAGCCAGGCCGCGGTGGGTCGGATCCACGTCCACGGGCGTAGGACCCCCGAGCCATCCGCATCAAAGGGGACTGCCGCGGCCGGATCGTAGACATCCTGGTACGCCTGGGCGGCGCCCAAGGGGATCGCCAGCGGAGTCACCGGGCGGCGGATCTTCTGAACCGCCGCGACTTTTTCCTTCAAGTCCGCTATCTCCGTCTGGTCCTTGGTCTCGTCCAAATGGGGCAGCAAGTACTCCGCGCCTTCCCGGACCAGACTTTGGAACTGCAGGCCGGCGACCGTCATTTCCTTTTCCGTCGCCCAACCACGCTCGATGACCGCGCGATACCGTGTCATCGCTTCCTCGTCGTTGCCTGCTTGATCCAGCGTCCAGGCCAAGCCGAGCGCTGCGGTCAGGTTCTCGGGATCCAGTTCAACCGCTCGGCGATAATGGACGATCGACTGCTCCAAATGCTTGGCCGCGTCGGCTCGACGACGCTTCAGTTCGGCGGCTGGGAGCTGTTGTTCCTCGGCAGAAGGCTGGTCCAACTCCACCACCTTCCCGAAGGGGACGTGCCGCGGAATGAAGCCGAACCAGGGGAGCCGGGGCGAGTTCTTTTCGACCGGCAATTCGTCCGACTTTTGGGTATACGCCATCCCGTGGACCCTCGCCAAGTTCTGCTGTAGCAGGGGGTCGTCCGGCGCGTCCTGGGCTTGCCGTTCCAAGTTGTCCAGCAGCCGCTGCACCGGCACCTTTTCGAGATCGGGTCGATGGAAAACTGCGAAGCCCAACGCCGGCAGCGCGGCGATCGCTGCACCGATCCATATCCGTTGGAACGCGCCGAACGCGCGATTCGATTGAAATTGCATTGCCACACCTCCGGCAAAATTCGAGGGCACGTCGCGCGTCAGCGCAACCGCTTCGAGCCAAATCCCATTACGTCCCCCCGCGGCGCGGGGCCGCGGACAGGGCGAGGAGCCGCCTGGCGCGGGGATTGACTCGGACTCGGTTGTTCGCCCCGGGGACCGTCGATTATAGTGTTTTGCCGCGGCGCGATCGGGAAACGGCGCCCGCCCCGCAGGATTCGGGGACCTTCCAGCCTGCACCACGTGTTCGAAAGCCGTTCGATCGGACGCTTCCAGCCGTTCCCGCACAGGAACAGGGACGGGGCGACGACGGCCAAATCATGCAACCAAGTTGAGGTTCAGGTGGGAACAGTACTACGCATTCTGGTGACCGGCGGAGCAGGATTTCTGGGCTCGCGTCTCTGCGAACGACTGGTGGATCAGGGGCACGAAGTGATTTGCCTGGACAACTTTTTTACCAGCCAGAAATCGAACATCGCCCATTTGTTGGGGAAGCCGAACTTCGAGTTGATCCGGCACGACGTCACCCGACCGATCTGGCTGGAGGTGGACCAGATCTACAATCTGGCCTGCCCCGCCGCGCCCGGACATTATCAGTACAACCCGATCAAGACGATGAAGACCTCGGTCGCCGGGGCGATGAATATGCTGGGAATGGCGAAGCGTTGCAACGCCAAGATCTTTCAAGCTTCGACCAGCGAAGTCTACGGCGATCCGGAAATCCATCCGCAACCCGAGTCGTATCGAGGAAGCGTCAACCCGGTCGGCATCCGGGCTTGTTACGACGAAGGGAAGCGAGCGGCCGAAACTTTGTTTATGGATTACCACCGCATGCATCGGCTGCGGATCCGGATTTGCCGGATCTTCAACACCTACGGCCCGCGGATGCACCCGTTCGACGGTCGAGTCGTCTCCAATTTCATTCGTCAGGCGTTGGCCGGACAGGACATCACGATCTACGGCGATGGATCCCAGACGCGATCCTTCTGCTACCGCGACGACTTGGTGGACGGTTTTCTCCGCCTGATGAACGCCGACGATGCGCTGTTTGAACCGGTCAACATGGGGAACCCCGGCGAATTCACGATTAAGGAACTGGCGGAGATGGTGATCGAGTTGACGGGGGCCAAGTCCAAACTGGTCTATCGGCCGCTGCCGGAGGACGATCCCACGCGGCGTCGCCCCGACATCACCCGCGCCCAACAGCATCTGGGCTGGGCCCCCGCCGTGCCCCTGCGCGAAGGCCTGCAAAAGACGATCGACTGGTTTCGGACAATCGATCTAGATCATTACCGCCCCCCCACGCCAAACTACTAGGCTTTGTCCCAAAACACAGTTTCGCGCCCCATGGAGTTCAGCCGCATGGCGCTAGCCTGCGGTTTCCGGTGTTGGATACGCGAAGAAACCGCAGGCTAGCGCCAGGCGGCTGATGTCTTGCGACAAAGCCTAATGTGGGCGGTTCCGCGCCCCCCCTTCTTCTCCCTTCCACTCGTACTCGTACTCAGCGCAGCGGTACTCGTACTCGTACTCGATTCGATACGTTGGCAAGATCGTGTACGAGTACGAGTACGAGTAGGAGTAGGGTGAGCGTTCACGGGGCGAACAACAGAATGGTGCACTTTGAGGGGGTTGAGGGGGTCAGACCCATTTTTCGGAGTTGGGGGTACATTGCAGATTGGCCTTTCAAGCCGAAAAATGCGTCAGACCCCCGGCGCGTGAACGGTTACCCCGCGCGGCGTTACCTGCGGTTGGGCATCCCCCCGGCCTTAGCGCGACGTTTCCGCGGATTGTCGACCAGGGGTGGGGTTGCTAGAATAGTGACATTCCGTACACTGGTGTACAGATTGCGCTTTAAGACTTGAAGCCACGAGACTTGAGACCACCCGACCTGAGAGGACCGCCATGACCACGGACACTTCCGCCGCCGCCACGACGTTGACGACTCGGCAACAACGCATTTACCGTTTCATCCGCGATTGGATGGAGAAGCACGGCTACAGCCCGTCGATCCGCGAGATCGGGCAGAAGTTCGGAATCAGCTCCCCCAACGGCGTGCAAGCGCATTTGCGGGCGCTGGCTCGCAAAGGGTACATCATGCGGGCGTCGTCCAAGCCGCGGACGATCGTGCTGACCGACGCCGCCAAGGCCGAGGAAGCGGGCTTGCCGGTGCACGGCCGAGTCAAAGCGGGCGCGCTGCATGAAGCGGTCGCGGAGAACGGTGAATCGATCGATATCAATTCGCTCTTCAAGCGCTCCGGGAGTTTCCTGCTGCGGGTCGAAGGAGATTCGATGATCGATGCGCACATCGCCGATGGCGATCTGGTGGTCATTCAACCAGGCAAATCGGCGAAGTCAGGGGACATGGCGGTTGTGCAGACGGAAGAGGGGGACGCCACGCTCAAGGGCTGGTACCCAGAAAAGAATCGGATTCGCTTGCAGCCCGCCAATAAGCGGCTCAAGCCCATCTTCGTCAAGAAGGCAAAAGTCCTGGGGGTCGTCGTCGGGGTGGTGCGAAAGTACTAGGCATTACCGTAAGAACATCAGCCGCCTGGCGCTAGCCTGCGGTTTCTTCGCGCATCCAACACCGGAAACCGCAGGCTAGCGCCATGCGGCTGAACTCCATGGGACGCGAAACTGTGTTTGGGGACGAAGCCTGACCCGCCAGCCGGCCTAGTTTCCAGACCAGTCCTCCACCGAGACGGGCTCGGTGGGGGCGACGGGTATTGAGATAGGCTGGTCACTGTGACACATTGCCACGCGCCGGTGACGATCGCAGCTCGCTTGCGGGGGGTACAATAGAACCGCAGTCGGCGGGCCGGTGATCGCCCACGGGTACTTCGCCGGATGGTTCGAATTCCATGCCGTCTCACTTTTTTTGTATTTGACTGCTGTCTTCGATGCCATCCTCCTCCACCTTCCGCCGAATCGCCCTCCTATTGTGGGCGTTGGTTTTGGTGGGAGCGGCGTACCTGGTGTGGACGCGCAAACCGCCGCGCGGCCCCGCCGAGGTCTACGCGCCGGACGCAGCGGGCATCAAACAGGTCGCCTGGAAGCATCTCCCGACGATCGAACCGTTCGAGCTGACCGACAGCAGCGGCGCCGCGTTTGATTCGGCAGAGCTGCACGGGCGTCCGTATGTCGTCTGCTTTTTTTATTCTACCTGCCCCACGATCTGCCGGCAGTTGAACGAGCAGATCCAGCGGCTGACCCAACAATTTCGTGCGGCCGACCTGACGTTCCTGAGTATCAGCGTCGATCCTGGCACGGATACGCCCGAACGCCTGCGGCAATACGCAGAAATCTTTGGTCCCGATCCGCAGCATTGGCATTTCCTGACTGGGCCATTCCGTGCGATTCAGGCGCTCGGTCAGGAACAGTTCCGCGTGATCATCGACAAGGCGGTCCACACGGAGGATATTTTGTTGGTCGATCGCTGGGGACGATTCCGCGATCGGTTCAAATGGGACGATCCGGCGGAAATGAAACGATTTGCCCAAGTCGCCCAGGCGGTGTTGCGCGAAACCGAACCGCCGCTGGCAGAAACGATCGCAACTCGCAACCTCCTGGCTGGCAATCCCCACGTGCTGGGGAACATGCCGCCGTGGCTCCACGAGTTTTTTCTGACCCGCGCCGACGGCGTCCCCTTCTATTCGCGGGACTTGATCGGGCAGGTTTGGATCGGGAGCGTGTTCTACAGCAGCTGCACGACGCATTGCATTGAGCAGAACCGGTACCTCCGCGACCTGCAGGAGCGACTCGCCAAAGATCCTGTCGTGTTCGTGAGCATCACCACCGATCCGCAGATCGACACCCCCGCTCGCCTGCGTCGGTATGCGCAGGAGTTGAAAGCCGATCCGCAACGGTGGATTTTTTTGACGGGGGAGGACGACCTCTACTTGCGCCGAGTCGCTGGGGAGTTTCTGGGTCTGTATGCGGAGGGGGGGGATCACGCGTCGGCGCTGGTCGTGGTCGACCGCTGGGGCAAGGTCCGCGGCCGATTCAACTGGCGCGAAGCTGCCCAGGAAGCGGAGATGCTGCAGCTGATCGCCCAGCTCCGAGCGGAAGCCGCCCCACCCAAGCCGTCGCAAGCGAAACCCGAGGCCGCCCATCCCCAGGACGATGATCCCCAGGACGATGATCCCGAGGACGATGATGCCGATTGAATGGCTCCCGCATATCGACGCTGGCTTGAACGCCTTGGCCACCTGCCTGCTGGTCTGCGGTTACACCCTGATCAAACGTGGCCGGGAATCAGCCCACCGCGCGGTGATGCTCAGCGCATTCGGGGTGTCGGTGGTGTTCCTGATTTGCTATTTGATCTACCACGCGAATACTTTGTCCAAACCATTCCCGCGCGAAGGGTACTCGCCGATTATCCGCTATGCGTATCTGGCGATGCTGCTGACCCATGTCGTGCTGGCGGCGCTGGTCCCCTTCCTGGCCGGGATCACGATCTTTTGGGGTATCCGCGGCGAACGAGCCAAACATCGGCGGATCGCCCGCTGGACATTCCCGATCTGGCTGTACGTATCACTGACCGGAGTTCTGGTTTATCTGGTACTCTATTGGTTCTGCCCACCGCTTCCGCCGACGTGAGCTTAGACAAATGTACCGACGAATTTTCTCGATCGGATCGAGCGCCGTTTTCTGTTGGGGGACCGTGGCGGCATCGACTGCGTCCGCCTGCCCTAGCTGCCAGGAGGGACTCGCCGAAAATCTACAGTTGCAATGCGCGTACGCGCTGAGTATCGGCCTGCTGATGGGAGTGCCGTTTTTGCTGCTGGGCGGTTGGTGTCTGGCGCTGCGCCGCTGGACGGATTCACGCCTGGTTGGCTTGGCTGCCGCCGACGCTCAGTTGGGAGAGCAACTGCAGGACTCCGTTGAGGTGGGCCAGCCGCGGTCCGTAGCGGTCGATGAACTCGTTTAATACGAATTCGCCTTCGACCATCGCCTCGTGATTTTCGTTGATTTCGGCGGTCATCGTCTGCAGAAATTCGGTCTGCACCTGACTGATCGCCTCGGCAGCGGTCCGGCAACGCCGCGCGAGCACAGGGTTGGCGGCTTTCCACTGGCCCAACTCGTTGGCACGCTGTTTTTGGGATGCGCTCATTTGCTCCACGAGCCCATTGAGCAATTCGTTGGTCCGCTGCTGGTTGTCGATCAGCTGCCGCAACAGCTCGCAGACTTGTGAATTCGGCTCGCCCCCCGTCACGACACGAGTGGACGCACTTGGACCGACATCGATGCGAAAAACCGATGCCAGGTCACGTTGACTATCGCTCATGAGCAACTCTCACTGATACGCTTGGAATGTTCGGAAGGGTCCGACCCGTTCTTCGGTGTCTGCCACCGAGCAGAATCTCAGGTCCTCCGCCGAAAAACGCGGAAGACACCAACTCGTGAACGGATGCGAAGTGCTTAGTATAGGTCGCGCTCTTGGCGTTGTCGAGCATTTTCCGCGCGGCGCAAGCTCGCCGACAGCATTCTGGGGTAGTTCGTGCAGGCGGCGGTCGCGCATCGCCAATCGCCACAGTTTCAGCAAACGGCACAATCGTTCCAGCTCGGTTTTCTTTCCCAGAATTTCCACTGCCAGCAGAATTGCCAAAGTCGGCGAGGGAGATTAGGGGCGCGGCAGCGTCGCTAAAGTCACTCGCCGACCGATCCGATGCTGTTCGAGCGCTGGGAGCGCGTTCGACCCCCGCGGCCGATCGTGATTTCACGCACTTCCCCACCCTTCCTCCTCCCGCAGAATGTCTACAAACTCCAACCGCGAGATGACGATTGGGTTTCTCCTGTTGGAGGAGGCGCTGCAGATCGGGTTCTGCGGCGGGTACCTGGTCCTGAACGCACTGGGGCGTCCGCTGGAGTTTCATTGTGCGGCGCCGATCCGCCCCAACCGCGGACAGCAGATTCTGTTCGGCGCGTCGCTGAAGCCGTATTTGCTCAACGAAGTCATCGGGCCGGCGCTCTTGGCGAAGTCGAGTGCTCCGCCTCGGATTCTGGTCGTGGCGGACCCCCACGGTTGGTCGCTGGCCGAGCGAGTCGCCGCACCCCTCGTATGGGTTGGATCCCTCGCCGGCGATGAAGCGGAGACTGAGTCGGTCGCGGAGACTGAGTCCAACCTCGCCCCACACGGGGCTGTCGCTCCCCACACGCTCGCATCCCCTTGGCAACCACTCCAACTGAGCCAACAGTCGGTTTGGCTGGCCACCGCGTCAATCGACGGGGCGAAGGGAGAATCCGCAAATTCCGTCCGGCAGTTGTTGGCCCCGTTGGCGAGTCGTTTTTCCCTCGACGAACCGTTCGAGCGGATTCGGCAAGCGCTGGCGGAAGCTCATGCGATGGCCGAATCGCAAACCAGATTGGCCGCGGCGTAACACGTCATCGATCTCCGTTGCTCCACTCCCCCATCACTGCACCATCGGCCACCCTCGCTTAGTTCGCACGCCCCATCGGAAACCCATGTCGACCCACGATCGATTCGAGCCTTCGACTGGCGAGCGGTTCGGGCCCCCTGCGCCCAGCAGCGTGGCGGCTGAATTTCAACTGCAGATCTCGCAACCTTGGCCATGCCATATCGAATCGCCCGCGGGAGTCGCGTCGATGCGATTCCCTCCCCTCAACGTGCGCGTCCGAAGTTATCGCTTTGGCTTACCGAACTTCGGGCGAACCGATGAGACGTTCGCCGGCGGCTCGACTAGCGCCTCTCGGCAGCGGCCAGCTGCACCGGCCGCATCCGCTTCGTCCAGCACGAATCGGCCGGGGCTGGCGGATGCCAAACCAAACTCCCGGTTTCGACCACCGAAAGATCTGGTCAAGCTCGACGATCGGCTGTTCTATATTTTGCAGCCACCGCTGGAGTCGCTGATCGCGACAGGTGCGATCGAGTTCCCGCACGCTCCGTTTCCCTATCAGCTGGCCGGGATCGGCTTCTTATTCCCTCGCCACGCTGCGATCCTGGCGGACGAAATGGGGTTGGGGAAGACGATGCAGGCGATCTCCACGATTCGCATGCTGTTGCATGCTCGGGAAATCGCCCGAGTCCTCCTGATCTGCCCGAAACCGCTGGTCAGCAACTGGCAACGCGAGTTCCAATTGTGGGCGCCGGAAATCCCGCTGTGCGCGATCGAAGGCTCGCCCGCCACCCGGGCCTGGCAGTGGCAGACCGCCGATTTCCCGGTCAAGATCGCCAATTATGAAGTGGTGACGCGCGATCAGGAGTGCCTCGCGGAGATGGAGTCCCACTACGATTTGGTCGTGTTGGATGAGGCGCAGCGGATCAAGAATCATCGCAGCGCGACCGCGCAAGTCGTCTGCGGAATCGGCCGATCCCGCAGCTGGGCGCTCACCGGGACTCCCGTCGAAAACAGCTCGGACGACATCGTGGGGATCTTCGAGTTCGTGGCGAAAGGACTGTTGTCGCCGGGAATGGCCCCCCGCGCCATCGCCGGGCAGGTGCGCGAGTACATACTGCGGCGCACCAAGGACGCGGTGATGACGCAGATGCCCCCCAAACTCATGCGGGACGCCGAGATCGATCTGACGGCCGAACAAGCCGAAACGTACTCCCGCGCCGAAGAGGAAGGGGTCTTGCGGCTCAACCGCCTGGGACAATCGATCTCGATTCAGCACGTGTTCGAACTGGTGTTGCGGCTCAAACAGATCTGCAATTTCGACCCGGCCACCGGGGCCAGCAGCAAGATGGAACGGCTGGCCGCCGACTTGGAAGAAGTCGCCGCCAGCGGTCAAAAGGCGATTGTCTTCAGCCAGTGGGTCAACACGTTGCAACGCATCGGACAAGCGATCTCCCACCATCGACCGCTGGAGTACCACGGCGGCATTCCCAGCCGCCAGCGCGACGCGATCCTCCAGGCCTTCCGGGACGATCCGACGCGGCGAGTCCTTCTGATGAGCTACGGCGCCGGAAGCGTCGGGTTGAATCTGCAGTTCTGCCGGTACGTGTTTCTGTTCGACCGCTGGTGGAATCCCGCAGTGGAGGATCAGGCGATCAACCGGGCGCACAGGATCGGGGTGTCCGGCAGCGTCACGGTCACGCGGATGCTGTCGCTGAATACGATTGAGGAGCGGATCAATCAGGTCCTTGAAGAAAAGCGGGTGTTGTTTCAGGATATCTTGGGGGATGTGGCTCAGACGCATTCGGGATTGTCGAAGGAGGAGATATTCCGCTTATTTAAACTACGCGTCCCGCGAGCAGCGTAAGTCGAAGCGGGGATTCCAAATTCCAAATTCCAAATTCCAGATTCAAGATTCAAGATGAGGCATTGAATCTTAAATCTTGAATCTTGAATTTTGATTCTGCAAAGTGCAATCTGCTAAATTGAATCTGGAATCTGGACTCTTGGCATTAAACCACGACAATACCCATCTCCCCTTCAGTTCGCGTGACACTTTCGCACGACCGGAACACCCACGTTGACAAACGAGCGAACCCAGAATCGGTACCCATGGTATGCACCGCGGTTTTGGAATGGGATGCGGGTCACCCAGTATGCCCGACTGTTGGCGGAGAACGGTTTTCGCGTGCATCCGACGCGTTGGCCGATGATGGCGTTGGTCGGCGGTTGCACCCTGTTCAACTCGTTCTGGTCATTCTGGCAAAGCGCATTCTGGCGGCGGGCGATCGATGCCGCTGAATTGGCGCCGCCCACCTTCGTGATCGGGCATTGGCGCAGCGGGACGACGTTATTGCATGAATTGTTGGCGCTCGATCCGCAGTTTGCCTATCCGGCGAACTACGATTGCTTTGTCCCCGATCATTTCTTGGTGACCCACCGCTTTCTCGCGCCGATTCTCGGTTGGTTTCTCCCGCGGCAGCGCCCGATGGATGACATGCCGATCAGCCCTCGGCAGCCGCAAGAAGACGAATTCGCCGTGTTGGCCATGGGGGGCCCCACCCCCTACCGGCGCATCGCCTTTCCCAACCGCGGTCCCGTCGCACAGGATCTGCTGGATTTCGACTCCGCGCCGAGCGATTCCGTAGCGGCGTATCAGGAGTCGATGGTCCATTTCTTTCGCTGCCTGTCGTTGCGCTACAGCGGAAAACCGCTGATCCTCAAGTCCCCACCGCACACGGGCCGGATCCGTAAACTGGCCGACTGGTTTCCGGGCGCGCGATTCATCCACATCGCTCGCGACCCCGTCAAAGTCGCCCGCTCCACCCTCAAGCTCTGGTCGTCTCTCGACGCCGTCCAGGGCTTTCAGTTGGCTCGCTACTCTGCCGCCGAACTCGAGTCCTTTGTGCACGACTCGCAGCGCCGCATGTATCGCGGGTACTTCGCACAACGCGCTGCGATTCCACCCGAACGGCTAGTCCAGATTCGCTTTGAAGATCTGTTGGCCGACCCGTCCGGCACACTCGGTTCGATCTACACCCATTTCGGCTGGTCGGATTTCGAGACGTTGCAGCCGCGGATCGAACAATATTTTCACGAGCGAAAGTCACACCGGATCGATGACCGAGCGATTGAGGCGGAGTTTGCCGCGCGGGTCGCCCGAGAATGGGCCGAGTATCGAGAGGCGTTCGGTTACGATCGATAGGCGTTTACGGAGTGGACCGCGGACTTATTCACCGCTTACTGTCCCCAAGTCCGCCTCCGGCTGGCGGCCAAACGCCGGCCAATCAAATAGTGTACACATGTACACTATTGTCACGCCGGCGGATTCTCGACGGGCGCCTGCGGTCGTCGTCCGGGCCGTTGCCGCTCGGCCAAATAAGGATTGACCGCCTCTGCCCGCAAGTCTTGCCGCAGCTCCTCGTCGCTCATTCGCAAGCGGCGTTCGAAGGACCAGCGAGCCAGCCGCCAATCGATCAGGCTGAACAGCGCCACACCCCCCACGACGCCCAGGACAGCTCGAAAAACGGTCTCGCCAGCGGCTGCCATCCAAGCTTCGCGGGGGGCGGCGACCAACCCGGCCAGTTCGTTTCGGCAGCTCCACAATCCGCCGCCGGCGATTGCCAACAAGACCAGCCAGCGAGCCGTGCCCACACAGGTGGCCAGGATCCGGTGACGCCCCCCTCCCCCGAATCGTTGGCTGTTGGGATGCAAGCGAGCCATACTCGGTCGCAACCGCGCTGGTTGAAAACGAAACCCGCTTTGGAACCAGTGGCCGCCGACGGTCAGCAGCCAGACCAACCCCAGGAGTCCCGCGGCAGAGATCCAGAGCGTCGAGTTGCCGGCCGCGTCCAATCCGTTCCCCAGCTGGGTCCCGTCCGTATTGACCTCGCGGATAGTCGTATTTGTCCACGCCTGAACCGCGACGGTTTTCAGTTCGTCCAGCAAAGTCGGTCCGCAGCTGGCCACGATGGCCAAGGCGGCTAGGAGCGCGAGCGTTCCGCCCAACTCGCGGCTGACCGGGAAGTCACCCTGGGCGCGAGCCCGCTGGCGTTGCGCGAACGAAGCGGGATGTTGGCGATCGTCACTCATGCAATGTCTCTCGAAGACTCGACTATCGCGGCGGGCCGAATCGACTTGCCAAGTCCGTCAGCGCGGCCGACCAATGGCTGGCGATGAAGTCGGTGTGGCTCCCGATCGTCAGCAACAGGGCGCCCCACAACACGACCCATTGTCCGGCGAATTGAATTGGCGCGGCGCTCCACTGCGGCAGCGAGCGTTGGATCAGGGCCATGGCCAGATGGGCAGTGACCAGGCTCAAGCAAACGGGGCTGCCGATCCGCACCGCCAACTCGGTCGCTTGCTGCAAGACTCCGGCCGCCAGCGTTCCCCAGGAGTTCCACTCGCTCGGGTCCGCCGCCAGCGGCAACGCTTGAAATGAATGCAGGGTGGCGTCGACGGCCATGGAAACTCCGCCGATTCCCCAGAAAACCAGAAGACCCAGCCAACCATGCAAGGTGCCCAACGGGGATTGCGCCCCCAGAATCGTCTCACCCGCTTCCGAATCGCGCTCCGCGAACCCCGCCAGCTCGCTGATCCAATCCCCGGCCCAGGCCAACGCAGCGACCATCAAGCGAATCGTTCCGCCGACCGCGGCCCCGCGGAAGGCGCTCTCCGTTAGTGCCGCCAAGGGATCTGCGAGCAGGGGTGCGGCCCAGGACGAATTCACGACCAGCGGCGCGACCAGGCAGGTCAGCACAACCGCCATGCCGACCCGCGTTAACAGAGATAGTCGCAACCCGCCGACTCCCGGCAGGAATAGCGTCATCGGCAAGAGCCGTACAAAAACGAGCAGTACGCCGAATTGAATCGCTTGATCTGACATCACCTGCCGACAGGAAGGGTTGCGGTTGGATGAGGGGGCGACCAGGATTCGGACGTGGCACTATCGCGTGTTCGTCGCGGCGGTCGACGCCGTAGGCGAAACGGGGATCGACCAGGCCACTTGAGCGGGCTGTGGGCGTACCCCGTCCCCCAACGCCGTACGGGTGTATTCGACCAGGGCGGACATCAGCCAGGGCATGCCCAAGAGCAACACGGCGCCCAGCACCAGCAGTTTGGGAATGAAGCTGACGCTCACGTCGTGCACGTTCGTGACGGTCTGTGCGACGGCGGTCACGATTCCGACCAACAGCAGGACCGCCAGCAAGGGGCCTCCGATCAAAAGGCCTTGCCACAGGGCGTTGCGACTGAGTTCAACCGCGGTGGTCGGATCCATTGTAGTTCACACAATTCAGGAGGCACGTACGGCCAGGAGGGGGCACAGGGTTATGGCGACTCATACCGCCATGGCGGTGAAACTGCGGAGCAGCATGCCAACGATCAAGTTCCATCCGTCGACCATCACAAACAAAGCCAGCTTCAACGGCAGACTCACCACATGTTGCGGCAGGGAGGTGATCCCCAGCGCCGTGATCGTGCTGGAAACGAGCAGATCGATCAGGAGAAACGGCAAGTAGATTTGGAAACCGATGGCGAACGCCACTTTCAGTTCGCTGACCATGAACGCGGGGACCAGGACTTGCAGCGGGACTTCCTGAAACGTCTTGGGGATGGTTTGCCGTTGCTCTTCCGGGAGGTACTTGAAGAATAGCCACACATCTTGGGCGTTGCCCGTGGCGATCAGTTGTTGACTCATGAAGCGTTTGACCGGTTCGACGCCCTGGGCGACCGCCTGTTCCAGCGGGATCGGATTCTCCGCCGCCAGGTAGGGATCGACGGCGTCCCGTTTGACTTGCTGCCAGACCGGCATCATGACCAGCACGGTCAAAAAGACCGCCAACGCCGTGGTGACCTGGGGGGGAGGGGCGGATGCCGCGCCAAAGCCTTGCCGCAGCAGTCCCAGTACGACCGCCATCCGCACATAACCGGTGGTCATCAGCAGCACCAAGGGGACGATCGCCAACGTCGCGAATGTCATCGCGGTTTGCAGGGAGGCTCGCGCGCCAGGATGGTGCGCGATCGATTGCGAAACGCTGGCCAGTGACGATACGGCGGGATCGTCGGCCGACGCCACGGGACTGGCCTGCCCGCCCGCAACTTGAGATTCCTGCGTTTCCGACTGCGCTGCGACCGACAGGCAACTCGTCAGCACCAGCATGGTTGCGAAAACGAGTCGACTGCAAGACTTGATGACTCCCCCGCCCTGCCTTCCCCCCCGAAGCCGGGAAGAGGGCAATGCGAAAGTCTCCAGATTGTTCAAGCGGGTGGTCATGCTTCGGGGGCGACGGCGGACGTACGCAATCCGCCGATCGTTCTTAAGTTCGTGATTTGCGGAGTTAAGCTTCGAAGACGGCCCGC
>JBGSLW010000004.1:0-27764 GCA_041740495.1 Pirellulaceae bacterium | reverse complement strand
GCGGGTGCGGTTGAGGCGGCAGGTGCGGTTGAGGCGGCAGGTGCGGTTGAGTTCGCGGCCGGCAAGCGGTCCGGGCAAAACGTGCGATAGGCGATGGTGAGAATTCCAACTCCCACTTCATTGACCAATTGCTGCAAAACGGACCCGAATTGGGTGCGGACGCGTTCCAGCGAGAACGGATCATTTTGCACGACGAGCTGACCGTCGCAGAGGTTCAGCGATTGCGAGTCGCCGAACCACAACTCGAACCGCTCCGCACCGATCGCTTGAGCCAGCGATTCTCGGAAGCGGTGGATGTCCGTATGCTGTGCGTTCACGTCCTGCTGCATCCTTTGCGCGCACCGCGATCCCACGATCGATCCGAAATCGTCAACCATTGCCAAACCTCAATGGTCAACAAGCGAGATAGCGGGTGATTCAAAAAGCGGTCGGTCGAAAAGACCGGGCCCGCTTTGTTAACGATTCGTGAAGCCGATTTTACGACTGCTAGCGTCGTTGTCAAATCCCATTGCCAGAAAAAGTCTAAACGGAATCGCCGCGCGAATTTTCGGCCGAATTGCGCTGTTTCGCGTCGCTCGAAAAACGGGTGCCGCGAAATGATTCGTGGAAAACCTGTCGGCGCTGGTGGGAACGGTCCGCGGCGCGGATCGGACTTGACGGTTTCACCGGCGTCTTCTAATCATCGCGGGAAACTACGACTTCTTGGCGAGTTCCGGCATGGAGGCAGCGAATCGAACGCGCAGGTTGCGGTGCGCACTTCAGCGGCTGTTGTGGATGGCAGCCCTCGGGGGTGCGGTCTGCGCTGCCAGCTGCCGCAGTCTGGACGTCGACTCGGCCCGCCGCCTGGCCCGCATCTCCAATTTGGGGAAATCGCAAGCCCTCTCCGTGCGCAAACACGCGAAGAACCCGCTCTCCGATCAACTGAAGTTGATGACGTTCAAAGGCCCCAAGCCGACGCCGCGCACGCAACAGTTTCTGCGGCGATTCGACTTGCAACGCCGCTACGAACAAGATCCGGACGACTGCCTGCTAGGTCTGATGGACGTGGTCCAGCGCGAGCAAAGTTTGGAGGCGATGCACGCCTTGGCGGAGATCGCTTATGTCGAAGGGGAGCGATCGCGAATCCGCGGCGCCAAGGACCGTTCCTCCAAGATGTACGCGACAGCCTTGATCGCGTCGTATCGCTATTTGTTCGACCCCGGTCTGCCCGATCTGCGGAACGCCTACGATCCGGAATTTCGTCGGGCCTGCGACATTTACAACCAGTCGCTGGAGGGGATCCTGCGTTTCATCGAACGCGCCGGCAAGTTGCAGCCCGGATCACAGCACACCTTTGACTTGTATGGCACACCGATCGAGTTCGTGATCCACGTGGATGGGCCGTGGGACGAAGCCGATTTGGGGCATTTCAAGTTCGCCTCGGATTACGAGACCAAAGGACTGACGAATCTGTACAACACCTACGGGTTGGGGGTCCCGCTGATCGGAGTCCGCGAGTCCGCCGAACAGCGGAAGGCCTGGGAGCAGTATTATCCTTCGGGACTCACGTTCCCGGTCACTGCCTTTTTGGAGTTGGCGCCCGATTCGGCGACGGACAAGGGAGGGAGGGCCCAGTGCGTCCTGCATCTCTACGATCCGTTGCGAACCACCGTGATCGCCATCGGAGATCGCTCGGCGCCGTTGGAAAGCGATATCACCACGCCCTTGGCCTATTTCCTCAACGATCCGCTGCTGAATTCGCGCTTGTTGCCGACGTTTTCGTTGGTCAACGCGTCGCTGGTGCAGAATTTCAGCGGGCTGTACATGTTGGAGCCTTACGATCCGTCGAAAATCCCGGTCGTGATGGTGCACGGACTTTGGTCGACCCCCGTGACCTGGACCGAGATGTTCAACGACTTGCGGTCGATGCCGGAAATTCGGGACCGCTACCAGTTTTGGTTCTATCTTTATCCATCTGGGCAACCGTTTTGGTTGAGTGCCCTTCAAATGCGGCAGGACTTGCAGCAAGCCTATCAAACACTGGATCCTCGGCACGAAAGCGAAGCGCTGCACCAGACGGTGCTGGTCGGCCACAGCATGGGAGGTCTGATCTCCCATTTGCAAACGATCCATAGCGGAGACGACTTCTGGCGATTGGTGAGCGACCAACCGATCGATCGATTGCAAGGCGACCCCCAAACCCTTCAGGAAATCGCGGGGCTGTTTTTCTTCGAGCCGAACGAATCGGTGAAAAGGGTGATCACCATTGGGACACCGCATCGGGGGAGCGCGTACGCCACCTCCACGGCGCAATGGCTGGGTCAAAAAGTGGTTGAGATCCCAGACCTGTTGACCTCGGCGACCGACGAAATAGTGCGCGACAACAAGGACCTGATCCGCGATCCGGCAATCCTCGACACCAAGACAAGTATCGAGTCCTTGGCGCCGGACGCTCCGTTCTTTTCCGCGATGTTGCAAGCCGAACGCGGCCCCTGGACGCACTTCCACAACATCATGGGGAATGCCCCGCTGGAAAGCTGGGTATTGCGAGCCATCGTCGACGAGGTCCCGGGCGACGGGGTCGTCTCACTCACGAGCGCGACGAACCCGTTGGCCGAGTCAGAGATTGAGGTTGCGGAGTATCACTCGAATCTCCATCGGCACCCGCTGGCCATCCTGGAGGTTCGCCGAATTCTGTTGGAGCATCTGCGAAGCCTCCCGCCGGCCGGAAGCGAAATTCGTTTGACCGATTACGCAACACCGGCCCCCTTGGGAGCTGCGACCATATCGCCGGCTTCGCCAGGAGACGCCCCGCAATAAGCCGGGGATCGATCAACGCCTGTTTCCCTTTCAGCGGCCAATGTCGATTCCGCTTTCCCACCGGACGCCCTGCGGAAAGCCCGCCAAGCTTGGCGGGACCTGTTGATGGCCGCCGGGTTGAGGTATGCCGCGAACAAACACCTTCGCTGGTATTCCGCCCGCCTCACAAGACCGGCCGAGTGACGGTAACTTGTATCGCAGGGTCGGCGATCGTCGCTGGCGATGGGTAGTGAAATCAGGAGGGATTGGGACATGATTCGTATTGCAGCTTTGCCGGCGGCCATTTTGACGGCCGCTTTTGCCTTGGTTTTTGCCAATAGTGCGTTCGCCGAAGATTTGAAAATCGGCGATGCCGCCCCGGCGTTCGCGGTCACTGGAATCGACGGACAGGAATATTCGCTGGAGGATCTGAGCAAAGACGTGGATGTGGTGGTGGTTTGCTTCACCTGCAGTGGCTGCCCGGTGGCTCAGGCGTACGAGGAGCGATTGATTGAATTCAACAAAAAGTATCAAGACAAGAAAGTCGCGTTTGTCGCGGTGAATTCGAACAACGCGACCGAAAATCTGGAAGGAATGAAGTCGCGCGCCAAGGACAAGGGGTATAACTTTTTGTACGCGTTTGATGCATCGGGCAAGACCGCCGAGAGCTATGGGGCGAAAGTGACCCCCGAGTTCTTCATCATTCACAAAGGAAAGGTCGCCTACCACGGCGCTTTCGACGATAAGCAGAAGGAACCGACCGAGTCGTATGTCGGCAACGCGGTCGATGCGCTCTTGACCGGCGACGCACCGAAAGTCGCCGAAACGAAGGCGTTCGGTTGCGGCATCAAAAAGGCCAAATAGCCCGGTTTTCAACTGGCTGTCGCATGATTCTCAAGCCGCCCGCGATTTCAATTTGCGTTTCCGCGCGAGCGATCTCGTGGGTGGGCTTGGTTTGCGTTCTTTGTGGTTGCGAACCAGGCGCGGTGGATTCCAAATCTGCCGCACCTGGCGCACCCAATGTCGTATCGGTTGGGCCTCCCGCGGTCCGGATCGCCGATCGCGCGGAGCTCGATCGCGTCATTGCCACGCATCGAGGCAAAGTCGTTCTCGTCGACTTCTGGGCCACCTGGTGTGGCCCTTGCGTCCAGCAATTTCCCCATTCGGTGGCGTTGAGCTCGGCCAATCCAGACCATCTAGCCGTGATCTCCGTCAGCATGGACGAGGCTGAGGATTTGGAACGCGTGCAGAGATTTTTGCAGTCTCAAAACGCCGAGTTCGAGCATCTGCTCAGTAAGTACGGGGTTGGTCAAGAAGGATTCGAGGCGTTTGCGATCGACGACGGATCGATTCCTCATTACCAGATCTACGACCGCGACGGCGTCTTGCGGCACAAACTTCAGGACTCGACAAAGCTGGCCTCGCTCGTCGATGCACTTCTGAGGCTCGAGCCAGCCGAATGACGTGGGCACAATCCGCGTCGTTCAATCTGCGTCGTCCAATCCGCGGACCTTTACGCAAATTTGCAGGACGCCTCCAGGGAGCCGTGGGGCTTCGTCCGCTCGTCTTTCATCGCTGAGCCAGAGGTCATTTCCAACCGGCTCGAACTGCCGGAATCTCCGGTGTAGCCCGTTTTGGCGGAAAACTCGGCGGTCTCAGGTCGCCGCTCGCGTCGTTACATCCGGAAAATCGGGGGAAACCACGGGATTCTTGCTTGCCTAACTATGATTGACAGCCCAGATTACCTAATTACAATCGGTCAGGAATGGGTGCAGTTCGATCTGCGCGACCATTGGATCCGACGGAACTCAGTCGATTGGAAACCTGGGGAAGAGGCATGAAGAAGAGAGCACTGAAACAACTGGTTCAGCCGCGACGATGGGCAGCCTATGCAGCGGCAGGCGCAGCCGCAGCGGGAGCTGGAACTGCCGCCGAGGCGGATATTTATTACAGCGGAATTATCAATGTCGATGCCAGCGATGCAAACTTGCTCGACGGCATGGAACAGTTCACTGGAATTTTCACGCTTCAGGGCGGCAACAATCTGATCCTGACCGCAATGCATTTCCAATCGAGCAACGTCGGACTGGCGGCGATTGGTTCGCGGTCGTTCCAAGTCGGCACGCAATTGGTGCCGGCCGCCGGAAATGTGGCTGGCTTTATTGGCAACGGTATTTTCAGCTACGTCTCGCGATTGGCGTACGGCCAAAACGTCTCGGCGCTGAATTTCTTGACCGATCCGGCGTTTCCGGATAAGACGATGGCTTTTGGCCCGGGCTACGACTACAGCCAGTTTTTGAACGCGACGACCGGCCGTGACTTTATTGGATTCCAGTTTGACATCGGCAACGGAACGCAATACGGATGGCTGGAAGTCAATATGCAAGGCAGCCCGCTCAATCGCTGGTCGATCGTCAGCTACGCCTACGCGGATCCGGGTCAATCGATTTCGGCTGGTCAAACCGCGATTCCTGAAGCCGGGTCGATGGGTTTGTTGGCGCTAGGCGGTCTGGGCCTGATGATGTGGCGCAAGCGACGCGAGTCGTCCGCTGTCGCTTAACGTTTAGCAAAAAGACCGAGCTGCGTCGATCGTCGATTGGGATCGTCGAATCCCCGCATACCAGGTATACTTATTCGCCCGCTCTTGAAGCGGGCGTTTTTGTTGCTACCCCTCGACCTCGATGAATCGCCCCAAGGTACTGTTGATCGGTTGGGATGCAGCGGATTGGGAACATATCCAACCGCTCCTGGACCAAGGTTTGCTTCCGCATCTGAACGGCTTGATCGAACGAGGCGTGATGGGGAACCTGGCCACGCTGCATCCGGTTTTGTCCCCGATGCTTTGGAATTCGGTTGCCACGGGGAAGCATGCGTACAAGCACAGAATCTTGGGCTTTATCGAGCCCGACCCGCATCATGGGGGCGCCCGGCCGTTCAGCAGTTGTTCCCGCAAGACCAAGGCCTTGTGGAATATTTTCAGCCAGAATGGAATCCGCAGTAATGTGATCAATTGGTGGGCCAGCCATCCGGCGGAGAAAATCGACGGATGCGTCATCACCAACCTTTTCAACGGGATTCAGCGGGATGGCCGCGGAGGATATCGAGCCGCCGCGGGCGTGATTCATCCGGCGGAGAAATCCGAGTTTTACTCGCAGTTCAAGGTCTTTCCCCATGAATTGACCGAAGAGCACCTCTGTGCCTTCGTGCCGCGGGCCGCGGAGATCGATCAGGACCAGGATTCACGCCTGGAAGTCCTGGCGCGTGTGATTGCGGAGACCGCCACGACCCAGGCGATCGGCACCACCGTCTTGGAGTGCGAGCCTTGGGATTTCATGGCGATTTACTTTACGGGGATCGATCACTTCAGCCACGCGTTCATGCCCTACCATCCACCGCGGATGCCGAACATTCCTGAAAAGGACTTTGAGATTTTCAAAGATGTGGTGAATGGCGCTTACCGCTTCCACGATATGATCTTGGGTCGATTGCTGGACCTGGCGGGCCCGGAGACAACGACAATCGTCTGTTCCGATCATGGCTTTCAATCGGGAGCACTCCGTCCCGTGAACATGCCGCGCGAGCCTGCCGGGCCGGCGATTTGGCACCGCCGGTTCGGGATCTTCGTGGCAGCGGGGCCGGGAATTAAACAAGACGAGCGGATCTACGGAGCCAGTTTGATCGACATCGCGCCCACGATCCTGGCGATGTATGGCCTGCCGCTGGGTCAGGATATGGATGGTCGCGTATTGACCGAGATCTTCGAATCGCCGCCGCATTGGGAAATGATCCCCTCGTGGGACTCGATGCCCGGTCGGTCGGGGATGCACGAAAGTGAAACCGCGCTCAACAACGAGGATGCGGCCGAACTGATGAACCAATTCATGGCGCTGGGCTACATCGACGACCCGGGGGTGGACCGAGAGGACCAGGCCGAGGCGGCGGACATCGAGGTCAAGTACAACCTGGCGCGGAATTACACCTGGCTGAAAATGCACGACGAGGCGATTCCGTTGATGGAGGAAATCGTTCGCCGCAGCCCCTGGGAAAACCGCTTCATCATTGAATTGGTGGAAAACTATGACCAGGCGAATTACCGTCGGCAGGCGTTGCGCGTACTGGAGGCGGCCTTCGATTTGCCGAAGTCGCGCGAGCCAGTGGTCTTATTTCTTTGGGCCAAGTTGCTGGCGGGTTCGGGTCAACAGGACGCCGCCGTCGAGATCCTGGAGCGATTGCTGACAGCGCGGATGACTCAGCCCGGCTTGCTCAATCGAATTGGCGGCCTGTACTTGCATCTACGCAAGTTGGACCGCGCGGAACAGGCATTCCAAAGTATGCTGGCGATTCAACCCGAAAACGCCGAGGCCCTGGTGGGACTCTCGATGATCTACCGCCATCGCCGCGACAACGAGCGAACGGCGGACGCCGCGCTGGCCGCCGTCGGCCTGATTTACCGACTCCCCCAGGCACATTTCAATTTGGGAGTGGCTCTCGCCCGAAGCGGCGACTACGAGCGTGCGACAACCGCTTTCGAAACCGCGCTCAAGTTCGGTCCGCGGTTGGTCAACGCCCATCGCTGGCTGGCCCGTTTGCAGCGGTTGGTCTTTCACAACACGCAACAGGCTGATTATCACGTGCGCCAAGTTCGCAAGCTGCTGTCCGAGTTGGCGACGGAGCGCGACGACCGCCGCGAGCGCTCGACGCAACTATTTGATATCCCCTCGTTTCCCGACGAGCAGACTCGCATCCAACGAATCCGCGAGGAACGGCCACTCCGTCGCGACCCGCGCAAATCCAGCGGCAAGACCTTTGTCCTCGTTTCCGGACTACCCCGCTCCGGCACCAGCCTGATGATGCAAATGCTGGAAGCCGGAGGACTATCCGCGAAAACCGATCAACTCCGCTCCGCCGACGTCGACAACCCGAAAGGGTATTACGAGTGGGAAGAGATCAAGCGAATCGCCCGCAAGCCCGAGCTCTTGGACGAACCGGGTTTGGAGAACAAAGTCATCAAGATTGTTTCCCCGTTGTTGGAAAAGCTCCCGTACAACCACAACTACCGCATCATCTTCATGACTCGACCGATCGAGGAGGTCGCGCAATCGCAGACCGCCATGATCCATCACCGGGAAACGACCGGTGCATCGCTGGGTCCGGCCGAACTCCAAGACGAACTCGCCCAGCATCGCCAGTCGATTCTCCGCTGGCTGGACAACCACCCTCGCATGGAATTCCTGGAGATCGACTACCCGACCTTGATCCAGGACCCGGCGCCGCAAATTAAAGGCTTGGCGGAGTTCCTTGGGGATCGACTCACGACTCCCGAAAAAATGTCGGCCGTGATCGATCAGCAGCTCTATCGCCAGCGCAGCCGTCGGAACTAAGGGTCTGTTCCTTGCCGGCAGGGCCCCCGCTCACCCTTCCCTCGCAGCCGCAGCGGGGGAACGGGTCATGGGATCGTCACGAAGGCGAGTTTGACCGTCAGCTGCAGGCCACCACGGCCAACTTGGCGTCACGGCAAATTGAACCGCACCCCGCCGCGGGGTATCATGTCCCTGCACTGATTCCATCGCCTGAGTTGTCAAGGATGCTATGTCGCCATTGGTTTGGTCGATCCTGTTGATCGTGGCAGGACTTATCGTAATTGCAGTGGAGTTGTTCCTGCCGTCCGCGGGGCTTTTGGGGATTCTCGCCGGCTCGCTGATTGTGGCGGGGATCGTCGCCGCGTTTCTCTCCGGAGTCGTCGCCGGCACCGTCGTCTTGGTGGCAACCAGTTTGTCGCTCCCGATTCTGATCGCCTTGGCGATCAAAATCTGGCCCAGCACACCGATTGGAAAAAGGATACTGATCGGGGTGATGACCGAGGAAGATGTTCTTCCGAAGGAAGACCTGCAGCAATCGTTGCAGGCCCTGATCGGGCATCGCGGAATCGCCAAGACCAAAATGCTCCCCAGCGGAATCGTTTGGATCGAGGATCGAAACTACGACGCCGTCAGCGACGGATTTGCGATCGAGCCAGGTTCGGCGGTCGAAGTCATCGCCATTCGAACCAAACGCGTGGTGGTGCGCCCCGTGTCAGCGGAGGAATTGGCGCAGTCGGCGCCGATCGATTCGGCCGACCTGCTGGCCCGCCCCATCGATCAACTCGGGTTGGAACCCATGGACGAGTAAGCAGCCTCGACGGCCGTTGACCGCATTGGAAAAAAATGAGAATTCACATGCGATGCATTTCCAAGCTCGATTGCGGTCGCGACTCGTATTGCGAATTTTGGCTTGGGTTATGCGTGGCAGTGTGTTGCGTGGCGAGCGGGTTAGCGCAAGACGCTCCCCGCGATTCTGCCTGGAAGATGCAATCGAGCGGCACGAGCGCGAGCCTTCGCGGATTGTCGGTGGTCGATCGCGATGTCGCCTGGGCCAGCGGCACGGGCGGGACCGTGATTCGGACAACCGACGGCGGGAAGACTTGGAAAAGTGTTTCCGTGACCGAGGCTGCCGACCTGGATTTTCGGGATATCCACGCCGTGGATGCCGACGTCTGCCTGGTGATCAACGCCGGTTCCCCCGGCTGCATTTTCCGAACAGAGGATGGAGGAACTACCTGGCGACAAGTCTACCGCAACGATGAGCCGTCGATCTTTTTCGACGCGATCGCCGTTTGGGATCGTCAGCATGGGATTGCCGTCAGCGACCCTCAAGCGGGCCGCTACTTCTTGATCGCCACCGCCGATGGAGGGAACACCTGGTCTGCGCTCCCGTCCGATTCCGCGCCGCTGGCCGACCAAGCTGAAGCGTGTTTTGCCGCCAGCGGCACGGCGCTGGTTGGCCGGGAAGAATCCCATCTCTGGTTGGCCACCGGCGGGGACCGCGGGCCCCAGCGCGAACCCGTAGCCCGCGTCTTCCGCAGCGAGGACCGCGGGCAATCTTGGGAGGTCGCTGAAACACCGATTCGAGCCGGGGAATCGGCCGGTATCTTTTCACTTGCGTTTGCCAACGTCGACCATGGCGTCGCCGTGGGTGGGGATTATCGTGACGAGAAGAACTCGCAGAACAATGTCGCCATCACCGATAACGGCGGCGCGCGGTGGCGAACCATCACAGGCCAATCGCCACGCGGCTACCGCAGCTGCGTCGCGGTGCTGAAACGGACGTCGCAGCCCTGCTTTATCGCGGTCGGTCCGACCGGTAGCGACTTTTCCTGCGATTGGGGAAACCAATGGCAGCCGTTGGGGGATGAGGGCTTTCACGCCGTCGCCTTCGCGCCGGATGGATCGGCCGGCTGGGCCGTCGGCAGCGATGGTCGAGTCGCCCAGTTCGCCGGTCAGCCGCTGCTGGAACAGCACGCACCGACCGACGCCAAGGCGCCTTAGCGTAACCACCAACGTAGAGCAATTATCCTCAATTGCTCGTTAACGATTTGGCAAGCGTGGCGGGGGAACAGTTGGGGACAACTGTTCTACAATCCATCGTAGAGCAATTGTCCTCAATTGCTCTCTTACCGCCAAAGCGTATCAGGCGAGAACGGAAGAGGTGGCGTGTCGAAGCGGACACCCCCCTCCCCCCTGAGGATGACTTGGGCCAATCGCAGGTCTTCCTGCGTCGTGATCTTGATGTTGGTTATCGATCCTTCCACCCAATACACCGTGTGTCCGGCGGCTTCCATCAGTTGGGACTCGTCGGTATGCGCGTGCCCCGAGTCCACGTCTCGTTCGATTGCTTCCAACAGCGCCCCACGGTCGAAGATCTGTGGTGTCTGGGCCATGTACAGGTGCTGCCGATCGACGGTCTGCTGGATCGTCTTTCCGTCGAGCGAACGCTTGACCGTGCTGGCGATCGGGACACAGGGGACGACATGGCTGACTTCGCGAGCGCGGCGGAACAATCGGTCGACCCACCCGCGGTGGAGGCACGGTCGCGCTGCATCGTGGATCGCGACCTGCCGGAAGGTCGCCGCGGTTTTTTGCACACCCCGAGCGACCGACGCGCCGCGCGATTCTCCCCCGAGTGCGACATCGATCCCCAGGACCGCCAAGTTCGCGGCGTATTGCGATCGAAACGACTCTTCGTCCTCGGGGGCGATCACCACCACGACTTGTCCGACGTCGGAGCGACTGAGAAAAAACTCTGCGCTGTAGAGCCAAATCGCTTTGCCCAGGATGCTCGCGAACGGCTTCTTGCGAAGCGGATCGCCAAACCGCTGACTGCGTCCCGCGGCGACGATCACGACGGCCAACTTGTCTTCAGATGTCGGCATGGCCCCTGCTATTCCGCCTCCAGCTGCACGGGAACGTTTGACTTTTTTCCACCGCGGAGAATCGTCAGCTGCACGGTATCTCCCGGCTTGTATTTTTCCAGCTCCCCCAGTAGTTGGTCAAAGGTGCGCACCGGCTGATCGTTGATCGCCAAGATAAAATCGGCGTGGCGGGGGTCGGTGTACTGCCGAATGATCGAACCCCCCGCGACCCGCATTTTCTCGACCCAATAGGCCCCTTGGAGCCCGGCGCGTTCGGCCGGACCGTTCTCGATCAGCACATGGATCCCGAGGTACCCATCGCTGGTTTCAAAGGTCTTGGCGATCCCCAAGGTGGGCCGAATAACACGGCCATTTTCGATCAACTGCGGAAGCACGCGGCGAATGGCGCTGATCGGAATGGCAAAACCGATCCCGGCATTATCTCCCGTTGACGTGGCGATTGCCGTGTTCATTCCGACCACCCGTCCGCGGGAATCCAGAAGAGGACCGCCGGAGTTTCCCTGGTTCAACGCGGCATCGATTTGGATCACCGATTTGATCAAACGGCCATCCTGGGTCTTCGCCCGTAGCGTGCGATTCAAGCTGGAAACGATCCCCTCGGTCATCGTACGCTCCAAGCCGAAGGGGCTGCCGATCGCAAAAATCTTCTGACCCACCCGCAGGTTCGTCGACTCCCCGAGCTCGACCGGAAACAACGCCTCTGCTGGAAATGCCGCTCGGAGCACCGCAATATCGTTGGGGGGATCCGCGCCGATCAGCGTCGCCGGCATCGTTTGGCCATCGAACAGCGTCACCTCGATCGTCTCGCTCCCTTCGACGACGTGGAAATTCGTGACGATCGTCCCTTGATTGTCCAAGATCCAACCCGAGCCGGAGCCTTCCACCGGGACTGCTTGAAACGCGAACATCCCCCGAACTTCTCCGGTGGTTCGGATGTTCACCACGCTACGGCTCGCCTTATCGTAGACGGCGATTCCGATTCGCTCTTCCTCGGTGTATTCCCCGGTCGGTAGATCCTGCGATGCGAGGCTTTGGCCTCGGGTCAATCCGTAGTCGCGGTGGACCGCCTCCGCCCGCGGGAGAGACCAGGACTCGCGAATCCAAATTCCGACCGCCAAGCCGATTGCCGCACCGATCAAGACGCACAGCCAATGCCAGGCTCTCACGCCCCACCTCCCTCGCACATCCGCTCCCGCGATCGAAACCCCTGTCACGAACGGCGTCCTCTCAGAGAAACACCTGGTGCGACTCGGTTACTGAACCTTGATGCAATACACTCGAGTCCGATCGGCCAGGAATAAGTGTCCATTGGCGATCGTCGGCGTGCTGAGAATCGACGAGTACCCGACCGTATCAAACTCCGCCAAGATTTCAGCACTTTCCTTTTGCGCCTTGAACACCGTCAGCTTGCCGTCTTCATTGCCGATCATCACTTTGCCGTCGACCAACATCGGGGAGCCCCACACGGCGGACAACAGGTCATGCATCCAATATCGCTTGCCGGTTTCGTAGTCCACGCAATGCACTCGGCCGCTCAAGTCGGCGGTGTAGACCAACCCTCCTCCGACCGCAACCGTCGTGAGGGTACGCCGGAAAATCGGCTCGTTTGGCTCGCCGGTGACCGAGCCGTCGGCGTCGACGCCGCCGTAATGCCAGACAATACCCGAATTCGGATTGGGCGTGCCGCTCGTGGCGATTTCCCCCAGTTCCCCGCTGATATCGCCGGTCTTCGTCGCATCGATCCGCCACATGTGGCCGACCCCTTCTCCGTGTTCGGGGTCCTGCCCCACCGCGCAAATCACCGAGTTCTCGAAAAACACCGGTGTGGCGATGATATTGTTGCGAGTCCCCAAGCCGCCCAATTCCCACTTCGTATCTTTGGGATTCAAGTCGCACCGCCAGACTTCGTCCCCTTTTTCATTGAAGGCGTACAACCATCCGTCGCCGCCCGGGAACACGATTTGCGCGGCGCCGTTGACGACTCCTACGGCAGGGCTGGACCATTGGCCGTGCAGGACGTTGATGCCTGGGCTGCCATTTTCCCAAACCAACTCCCCAGTCTCCTTGTGGAACGCCAAGAACGAGGGCGCCGCAGGACTGGGTAGCTCCAAATGCGCCTCATCGACTCCATTCCCCGAAACGATACAGACCAGGTCACCGACCACCACGGGGGAGCTGGTCGCAAGATTGTGCGGAAACACCCCCAGCTCATTGATCATGTCGTACGACCAGATAATGTCCGCATCCAATTCCTCGTTGTCGACTTCGTCGGTGATCGGTCCATCGTTCTCGCCGTCGCGGAATCCTTCGGCGTCGAGGCACATGATTTCGCATCGATTGGTGACGACCCACAGCCGGTCGCCTTCAACCACCGGCGCCGAACAGATCCCTTGTTCCGGCCAATCTTGAACCTGGCCCGAAGGGAGTTTTTCACGAGTCAACTGCCATTTCAATTCGCCGGATTTTTCGTCGAAGCACAAAAGTACGCCGCGGTCTCCCTTGTGCTTGGGCCGGTATTCGGCGCCGTTATTCGTACCGACCAAGACCTTTCCGCCGGCCACGACAGGATTTCCGTAACTCTGCGTTCCCAACTTGGCGCTCCACACCACGTTCGTCCCTTGCCGCAAGTCAAAATCCAGCGACAAGCCGGTGGCGGTGCTCATCATATTGCGAGTCGGCGTACCTCCCCACATGGGCCAGTCGCCCGTGAGGGTCTTGTCGGCAGATGTTCCGGCCGTCGGTTGATTTGCGGCGGGAGCAGCGGCTTCAGGTTGGTCGCTGGCGTCGTTCTTGGCCGGGGGTGGGTTTTCCCCAGTCGGAGGTTTCACTGCGGGAGGCGCACTCTCATTTGCTTTTTTCAAATCGGCCGCGGGGGGCGTCGGTTCGCCGACCGAGCGAGCGCCGCCGGACTTGAGCTTATCCCCCGCCACTTGAGCTGGCGCATCGCCGCCTCCGCTCGTCGTATTCTTGGGCGGTTCGGGTGGCTGACACCCCCCGCAAATCGCCGCCGCCAAAACTGCCAAACTCAATTGAATCCAACGCATCGAAAACATAGCCAGTCCTTCAGAGAAAATAGACTTCGTGCCGTCTGCCGCGATTCACCGTGCGAGCGTCACTTGAACATTGTCGAACATACAATCGGTGGTTGCGTACCAGCACAGGCCGGGGCTGCCGGTTTCATTGGCATGCGGATCGGTCTGCTCGATCGTCCAAGCCTCCGGTTCGGATTCCCCCGCCGGCCAGATTTTGCCGTACAGGTTAGCCTGGCCATCTTTCACATCGACTTTGAATTTCATCGTGTACCAGACATCGGGCTTCGCGTCGAAGGGGACTTCTTTCGCGGCCCTCAAGTGCGGCGGCCAACTTTGCACCTGGACCTTTTTGTACGGGCCCTTGATCATGAAACTGTAGCGATTCGCGCAGACGCCGATATTCGGCAGTTGTCGCCGTTGCTCCTTCATCAGCACATCCGCCTGGATCGTGTAGCTGTGCTGGGAAGGTGAACCCAGGAATACAAAGTGGCTAGGTCGGCCACGCGTGTTCGCTCCCATCCCCGCCACGGTCATCACGGTATTGCCGTCGATCGTTTGGGGTTTCAGCTTGGCAAAGGCCCGCATCCAAGTCGGGGGAACTTGCGGGCCGGTGAAGCCCTCGAAATCCCATTTCCAATCCGGAGTCGCCTTGAAGACGCGAATCCGAGCGGACGCGGTGAGCTCTCCCAATTTCGTTTCGACCGTTCCCGCGAAATCGCGATCGGCGTTCGCTTCCCCTACGGCCGGCGCCGTGACCGAGGCGCCCGAAATCGTCAACCCCTCCAGTTCCTTGCTGGTGGCCAGCTCCGGGTCGACCTTTTTGATGAAGCGGCCCAACTTGTCAAAGCAATGCAACTCAAACTTCTGCGAAGCCCCAGCCGGAATGGTCGTCTCGTACGGCCGCAATTGAATCGTGGCGACTTCGCCGTCGGCCATGCCCTCATCGGCCAACGGCGGATACGTGTTTTGGGAGGGAGCAGCGTCCGGTTTGCCAATGCAAATCGTGCGATCCCGGGTCACAAAGACAATCCGCCCATTCGAGATCGCCGGCGACGCGTATATCTCGTCATCCCCCGTCCCCTTCGTGGCCGGCAGGTGGACCACGGACAGCGACTTGCAACCCTCGCGCGAGGGTTCCAAGATGTGAATCTTGCCGTTGACCTCCGTCACATACAACTTGCCGTCGGCAATCACGGGGGCCGACTTGCCGACCGTCCCCAAGTTGTGGGTCCACAACTGCTTACCATCGGTTTTGTCGAACGCAAACAAGTTGCCGGTATCGGTCACCACGTACAGAATCCCATCGTGGACGGTCAAGCCGTTGAAACCCGCCTTGATCCCGTCGACCCGCCACACGCTATGGGTCTTGGTAATATCACCGGCGCCGGTGGCGTCGATGCATTGGACGCGACCGAACTCCTCCGAATCGATATTGTCTGCGCCGTGTGTAATGTAAACGTGATTTCCGTCGACCGTCGGCGAGCAGTTGATCGCCGCCTTGGACATGTCGAACCGCCAGATCGGCTGACCCGTCCGAGCATTGATGGCATAGATTCCGCCATCCCCGTTGCCGGCGATAAACATCCTCTGATTGTTGATGACGGTCACTACAGGCCCGGAGCAGTTCGTCCCTTCCGGTGCGACGCCTGGCGCCGAGACCCACAACAAGTCTCCCGTCTTTTTGTCGAAGGCGTAGTAGTAATGCATCGGGCCGGGGCCCTTGGTGGCGCCCCAATTCGCCGCCAGGAAGCCGACGATCACTCGGTCTTCATCCACGACCGGATTCTGGATCCGGCCGCCGTACCCCAGAATCTCGCCGTATTCTTCGACCATCGAGCGTTCCCAGACCAGCTGCCCATCGCCCGAATAGCAGCGGAGCAAACCGGAGACGGTGTGCACGTAGACGTTGCCGGTCTCCTGATCACCGCACATCGACGCCCAGCCCACGCGGGGGGCCGGAATATCCGATTGAAACACATTGAATTCATCGCGCCACACGACATCGCCCGACTTGGCGTCAAAACAGACGACTTGCTCGCGGCAGTGGATCTTTTCTTCTGGGTCGTTGAAGTCATGATGCGTGCGGCAATCGAGGTAGACTCGATCATTCAAGATGATCGGAGTCGCCCGCCCTCCGATTTCGCTGGTCCACAACACGTTTTCTTTGGGGTCCAGCGACCAGTGATCGACGAGGCCAGTCTCCAGCGAGACGCCATTCTGCATCGGCCCGCGCCAATTCGGCCAATCGTCTGCCGCGGCGGAGCCAACCAGGGCCGCCAATCCAATCAATCCGAGCCCTCGGACGAAGTGAGAAACAAATCGTTGCATTTCAATCCCTTCGTGGCCAAACCAGTTTTTTTGCCAGACCGTAATTTATTCCATTCCTTCGGAATTGGCCAGTCACGGGAGCCCCTCCCGCCGAAGCTATTGTCGCCGACTTGGCGTCGAACGAAGAACTCGCAATAGACAACGACTCCAAACCGCACACCGGCGAATTCGGGAGCGGAAGCACCATTTCCATTTGGACCGCACCAAGGGCGTCGAAAGATCCAGTGAGTGACTTGGGCCGACGCTTGGATTTCCTGTGGAGAATTCGGGACGGGGCTGCTCGGCCATTTGCCGGAACACCATCGCCTGCGTTTTTTTGCTTTCGAGTCTGACGTTGCCGGCTCCGCGAAAATCTTGCGTGAATATTCGCACAATCATCAGACGCCCGGTGTTGGCCTGCAGCCGCCGGACGCGCTCGACTTTAGGAAGCCGCAAGCGAACACCAGGCAACCGAAGTTTTCCCCAGACTGCCGCCGCGCGATCTGCACCCAGATTCAACTCGCAAGTACGATAGGTTGGGCGCGAAACTTGACAGATCGGGCGCGAACCTCGACTCGCATTTTCCAGTCCTGAATTTCAATCGGGAGAATGAGCCATGCATCGCTGCGCGATCCGTCTGCTGCCGATAGGGTTGGTGATGTTAGCCTCCCTGTGGGACGGTCATGCCGTGCCGCTGCTGGCCGCGTCGCCGCAAGAATCAACTTCTTCCGCCGTGCCACCTGGATTGTCGCGCGGCAACTTGAGACTACAGGACTTTCGCCCTCAGGCGCGGCTGCGCGTACCGCAAACCGAAATCGGTCGAGCCCGGTTTCCCGCGATCGATGTCCACTCGCACCTGGGGCTGCGATTGGCGGAGTCCCCCGAGCGGTTGCACGAATACCTCCAGATCATGAACCAAAACAACATCGCGATTTCGATCAGTTTGGATGCGAAGCTGGGTCGAAACGACATCGAGCATCGCGACTACTTGTCCGGGGCCGATGCCAACCGCTTCGCTCTGTTTGTCCACTTGGACTTTCAAGGGGAGGGAGAGGAAGGTCGCCCGGCGACTTGGGCCTGCAACCAAAGTGGCTTTGTGCATCGCTGCGTCGAGCAGCTGCGACGGGCGCATCAGGCCGGAGCAGTCGGGGTGAAATTTTTCAAGCAGTTTGGCCTCGGGTATCGCGACGCGCAGGAAAAGCTACTGCAAATCGATGATCCGCAATGGGATCCGATTTGGCGGGTATGCGGCGAGCTAGGTCTGCCGGTCCTGATTCACACGGCCGATCCGTCCGCATTTTTTCTGCCGGTCGATGCGAACAATGAGCGATATGAGGAGCTTTCACGCCGACCGGAGTGGAGTTTTTTCGGCGAGCACTTCCCACCTCGGGAGCAGTTGTTGGAGGCTCGAAACCGCGTCATCGCACGATTTCCGCAGACCACGTTTATTTGTGCCCATTTGGCGAACGATGGTGAAGACTTGAGACAATTGGCGGACTGGCTCCGAGCGATGCCCAACTTGTATGTCGACACGGCCTCCCGTATCAGCGAACTGGGGCGCCAACCCTACACGGCCCGCGATTTCCTGATCGAATTCCAAGATCGAGTCCTTTTCGGGACCGACGGACCTTGGCCTGCCGAGCGACTCCGGTGTTACTGGCGCTTTTTTGAAACTCGGGATGAGTATTTCCCGTATTCGGAAAAGGACTTTCCGCCGCAAGGCTTCTGGCAAATTTACGGAGTCCACCTCCCTTCTGACGTCCTGCACAAGATTTACGCGGAGAACGCCTTGCGGTTGATGCCGGCACTCCAGGCCAGGTTCACTGCGGCCGTGTCCGCATTGGCGCCTGCGGATTCTCCGTAATTATGAGGAAAACTACACAAAATCGCCGCTGTTTTGGCTGTCATGAATTGCGACGGACTGCGCTTTTTCGATCCCGTAGCATACACTGGAAGATTGCCGAGTTTTCGTATTTTGAAGCTCATTTGGAAGGCTAAAATCCGCATGATCCGCGTCCGTTTTGTCTGGGTGGGGTGGCTGGCTATTTGGGCCGTGGCCCCAGGCGCCTGGTCGCAAGGGGGATTTCCTCCCGCGACCGTGGTTGCCTCTTCCGTAGTCGAGATCCACCACGCCAATTCCGAACGATTTATCGGCACGATCACACCGATCCGCTCGGTTACCGTCGGCAGTGCGGTGGCGGGGCGGGTGACCGAGTTGTTCGTGGCCGAAGGGGAGCACGTCGGAATGGGTACCGACACCAGCCAATTCGACCCGGGCCCGATGGGCCAACCGCTGGCGCAGCTCCGCACCGTGACACTCGATTTGGAAATCGCGGCGGCCCGAGCCGCTTTTTCTGAGCAGCAACAGGCGCTGAAACAATTGGAGATTTCGATCCCACTCGAGATCGAAACGGCCCAGGCCAATGTGGCGGAAATCGAATCTCGGTGGGACTACGCCAAGGCCAATTACGAGCGGCTGAAGCAGCTCAACGCCAGCGGCGGCGGCCTCTCGGAGCGGGAAATTCAGGAAGCCTTTTCTCTCTTTCAAGCGCAATCTCAAATGCGGCTGGCCGCGCAAGCCACCGCCAAACGCCTGGTCGCTACCCGCGAATTCCGCAACGCAATCGGCAAGGCGCTGGTGGCGAATCGCGAAGCCGAACTTCAACGCCTGGAGGAACAGCGCGAGAATTACACAATCCGCGCCCCGTTCAACGGGTACGTGGTGAAAAAGCTGGCGGATGTCGGCCAGTGGGTCAACGTCGGTGATCCCGTCTTCGAAATGATCCAGCTGGATCCGATCGAGTTGATCGTGGCGGTCCCCCAAGAGTACATCCAAAGTCTTCAGTCGATTTTGGATACCTCCGCCGAAGACAACCAGCCTCTGCAAGCGCAAATTGCCGTCGAATCGGTAGCCGAGTTGCTCATCGGGGAAGTGACCCAGATCATTCCGCAAGCCGACCTGCGGTCACGCACCTTTCCGGTCAAAATTACGGTCTCCAACCCGCGCACTCCCCGCGGCCACCTGCTCAAGTCGGGGATGTTGGCTCGCGCCAATTTCTTTGTCGGCCGCGAGGCGACGATGCTGATGGTCAAAAAAGACGCCATCATCCTGGGGCAACAGATGACGGTGGCGGCGATCGAGCCCAATCCGATGGGGGAAGGTATGGTGGCGCGAATCATCCCGGTGGAAGTCGGCGCCGCGCTCGGGGATTGGATCCAAGTGACGGGTCAGCTGCAGCCCGACCAGAAAGTGGCGATTCGCGGGAACGAACGGGTCTCCCCCGGCCAGCCGGTGGTGATATTGAGTGAAGATCCCGATCGCCCCCCTCTCCCGGCGGCACCGACGGCCGCGACCGGTTCGCCGAGCGAGCCGTCGTCCGCACGCCCCACTGTCCCAGACGCCGCCAACTAGACGGCACGTCTCGCCCGCCGTGAAGAATTGAACTCGGACGTTTAGCGATTATGAACATCATCTCCGCCTGTATCGCCAACCCGGTCAAGGTCGCCGTGAGCGTCATTTTGCTGACGCTGTTTGGCGTGATCGCCATTGTCAGATTGCCGACGCAGTTGTCGCCGGACGTGGAACTGCCTCGGGTGACCGTGAATACGATCTGGCCAGGCGCCAGTCCCCAGGAGATTGAAAACGAAATCGTCCGGGAGCAAGAAGAGCAACTCAAGAGCGTCGAGGGCGTCACCAAGATGTCCAGCGAATGCAGCGACAGCTCGGGGACGATTACCCTGGAGTTTCGGGTCGGCACCAACTTGCAGGAAGCGCTGCTCAAGGTCAACAGCCGGTTACAGCAAGTCGCGGAGTATCCTGTGGATGCCGAGAAGCCGGTGATCCGGACTTCCGACCCGGGGGACAACGCGATCGCCTGGTTCATTTTGAGCGCCCGCGCCGCGGATGACGAACAGATTCGCGCGTTCGGCGCTGCGCATCCCGAGCATAGCGACGAAATCGCACGCATTCTCCGCTCGCACAACGACGGGCTGAAGGTCCACCGCTTGTACAAACTGGCGGAGAAAGCACCTGCGGCCAAAGCCCTCCTCCCGGCGGACATCGACGTTACGAAGAAACGTCAATTCGCTGAAGAAGTGATCGAACCTGCCCTGGAACGAGTCCCCGGGGTCGCCGACTGCGGGATTTTCGGCGGAAACGAGCCGGAATTGCAAGTGATCGTCGATGCGGACAAGCTTGCCGCCCGCGGGCTCACGATCGCCGATGTCCGGCGGGCCTTGACCGAAGACAACAAAGACATTTCCGCCGGGGACATTTGGGATTCCAAACGCCGTTACCTGGTGCGGACCTTGGGCGAATACCGTTCGGAAGAGCAAGTCCGCGGGCAACTGATCGCCGCACCCAACGGAAATCCGGTCTACATCGCGGACGTCGCCACGGTCAACCTCGGATTCAAAAAGCCGTCGGGGTTTGTACGTCGATACGGCATTTCCAACATCGCCGTGAACTGCCAACGCGAGACCGGCGCCAATGTGATCGCCGTCATGGATGGGCTGGGGGAAGCACTTCAGCGGCTCAACGACGGCCCACTCAAGCGGGAAGGCTTGATTCTCAATCAGGTCTACGATGAGACCGAATATATTCACTCGGCGATCGGATTGGTCAAAGACAATATTATCCTCGGCAGCTCGCTGACCGTGATCGTGCTGATGATGTTTCTGCATCTGAACGCACGAACCCTGCTGTTCGTGCCGCTGCTGGCTGCCTCCGCATTCCTGGCACTCTCCGTTTCTCCCTGGTTCTTTTTATTGTCGCTCGGGCTGATCTTGGGGGCAGGGTTGTGGTTCGCCCGCGGCGCACTCGTCGTCGCCCTGTCGATCCCGATCAGCATCGTCGGCACCTTTTTGATCTTGCAACTGCTGGGACGGTCGCTGAACGTTATCAGCCTGGCCGGCTTGTCGTTCGCGGTCGGGATGCTCGTGGATAACTCGATCGTCGTACTGGAGAACATCTACAGTTTCTTCCAGCGCGGTCACAACCCGCGCGAAGCGGCGGAGAAGGCGGCGGGCGAGGTCTGGGGGGCCGTCTTCGCGTCGACCGTGACCACGCTGGCGATTTTCATGCCGGTCGTCTTTCTGGAAGGCGAAGTCGGACAGTTGTTCGTCGACATTGCCCTTGCGATCAGCGCCGCGGTGGGACTTTCGCTGATTGTCAGCATCATCGTGATTCCGACAGCCGCCTCACGCCTCTTGAGCGAAAATCATGCGGCGGAAACGGTCGGCCCGGTCCACCGCTTCTTTGCCCGTATGGGGAGCGGCGTCGTCCAGTTTTTTGAGACGATCAACCGCTGGACCCACCGCTCCGTCGGGCGCAGGATCGGAACCGTGGCCGTATTGGTGGGCGCGGCGTTGGCCGGCAGCTGGCTGCTGCGCCCTCCCGTGGAATATCTCCCCCAAGGCAATCGGAACCTGATCATCAGCCTGGTGCTCCCCCCGCCCGGTCTCAACGTGAACGAGATGGAGACGATGGGCAAGACGCTGGAAGCCAAGATGGAGAAGTACTGGGACTACGATCTGGGCTACGACACGGAACAACTGGACTACCCGCCGATCGAAGACCTGTTTTGTGTCGCGTTCGGTCGGATGATCTTTTTTGGTATCAGCAGCCAAGACCCGCTCCAGGCGGGGAAACTCATTGGATTGATCAACGCGGAGCTCAACGGAATCCTTCCGGGATCGTATGTCGTCGCTTTCCAGACCAGTTTGTTCAGCGACGCTTTGTCGGGCGGCCGGGCGATCGATTTGGAAATCACGGGGCCCGAGTTAGAAAAGCTCGTCGCGCTCGGAGGCCAAGTCATGATGCAAGCCGGCCCGCTCCTCCCCGGCGCCCAAATGCGGCCGATCCCCGGACTCGATCTTTCCAACCCCGAACTCCATGTCCATCGCCGCGAACGCCAGGCCAGCGATATGGAAATGTCCACGATCGAGCTGGGGTACGCCATCAACGCGTTGATCGACGGCGCCTACGTCACCGACTACTTCGATCACGGCAACAAGATCGACTTGGTGATTCTGGCGGATGAAAAACATGAAGGGAGCTTTCAAGATCTCGCGTCGCAGTACGTCGCCACGCCCAATATGACGGAGCCGGTTCGATTGGACGCGCTGGCCGTAATCAAACCGGGCTTCGGCCCGGAACAGATCGCTCGCCGCGAACGGCAACGCGCCATCACGATTCAAATCACACCCCCCGAGTCGATGCCGCTGGAGCAAGCAGTCAATCTGCTTAATGCCTCGATCATCCAGCCGTTGGAGGCGTCGGGCGAACTCGGTTCGCTGTATCAAATCAATCTGAGTGGAACCGCGGACAAACTGCGCAATACCTGGAGCGCGCTGTGGGGAAATTTCGTCCTGGCGATTCTGATCACCTACTTGCTGCTAGCCGCGTTGTTCGAGTCCTGGACGAACCCCATCGTGATTATTCTCAGCGTGCCGTTGGGGGCGGTCGGCGGATTGTTGGGCCTGAAAATGCTCGGTTACTATCTGATGCTGCAAGGGGGCGTTCCCCAGGCCTTGGACGTGCTGACCATGCTCGGCTTTGTGATCTTGGTCGGAACCGTGGTCAATAATCCCATCCTTTTGGTGCACCACGCGTTGTACTTGATCCGCGAGCACCAGTACGCGTTGGTCCCGGCGGTGCTGGAAAGCGTCCGCAGCCGGATTCGGCCGATCTTCATGACGACGATCACCACGATTTTCGGGCTGGCGCCGCTGGTGCTGTTCCCGGGGGCAGGCAGCGAGCTTTATCGCGGCTTGGGAAGCGTGTTGCTGGGTGGACTGTTGGTCTCCACGATCTTCACGCTGGTCTTGGTCCCGTCGATGTTCAGCTTGGCCTACCAGTTGTTTTCCTGGATCCAGAGAAAACCGGTGGTGTACGATTCTCGGTCGGCGGCGCCGCCGGCTCCCAGTCGCCTGTCGCGTCCGCCCACCGAATTGGAGCCCGTGGAAGTTGGTTGACCATTCTAAAGCAGTTGTCCTCAACTGCTTGTCTGCGCGTTGTCAGAACAGTTGAGGACAACTGTTCTACATTGACAGCAGTTTTGCGCACAGCGAGTATTCACTCGAACGCTTCCCTAACAGATTCGATCTGGCGTTGCGGCAGAAATCATGGCGTGAATCTCCCCAATGCGCCATGATCGCTCGGTGGGCCCCTATGTTGCTGGCGAAAAAGTCTCCTGGGCCGGTTCCCACCTGCCGGCTGTCTGGCTATAGTCGATTTATTCGACGATTCTGTCAGGAGACTTCCATGCAATACGCGTTTCGGTTTGGGCTTGGTTTTGCAGCTTGGCTGGCGGCCATGTTATTCGGAACGGTTCTGGACGGCCCATTCGGGTTGACCGGTTCAAATTGGGGGAGCTGCGTTTCGGCCGCCCCACCGCAAGAGGATCCAATCGCGTTGTTGCCCGATGTGTTCCCCTGGGCCAGTGAATCACGCGGTTATTTGTATGACTGGGAGGTCGACGGGAATTTGCTCCGGTTTTCCACAGCCTTCGCCAACCAAGGGGAAGGGCATTTGGAGTTGCGAGGGGGCGCCGTACTGCCCAACGGCAATCAGGAAGTTTATCAGCGCGTGTTTTACGACGACGGGACTTACCAGGATCGGCTGGCGGGCGAGTTCACCTACCATGCGGGTCACGGCCACATTCACTTCGACGGATACGCGATCTACAGCCTCCGCGAGTACCTGTCGGGAGGGGGTGTCGGCGATGTCGTGGCCACCGGCGGCAAGATCAGTTTCTGCTTGATCGATATTACTCGCTACCTGCCGAACGCGGGCTCCTCGCGTTACAACAGCTGCGGACAAGTTCAAGGCGTCTCCGCCGGTTGGTCCGACGTTTACAGCCGCAACTTGCCGGACCAGTGGATCAATATCAGTTTGGTGCCGGACGGCCAATACTGGCTGGAAGTAACGATCGACCCCGATCATCTGCTGTTGGAATCGAATCCGGACAACAACGTCGCGCGGATCCCGGTCGAATTGAATCGGGGTGGAACTGCCGGTGGCGACCGCTGGGAACCCAACAACTCGTTCTCCCAAGCTACGCCGTTGGGGGAGGTGAGTGAATTCCGCGATATCGACCTGACGCTGCATAACGCGGCCGACGAAGATGTCTTTTCATTTGTCCCGGAGGTTCATGGCGATTTCGACGTACACATTAACTTCACCCACGCGCTGGGGAATTTGGATCTATACGTTTACGATCAGAGTCAGAATCTGGTCGGCAGTTCGACGTCGTTGTTGGACAACGAGGAATTGCATTTCCACGGCCATGCAGGGCAACCGTACTACCTGGTCATACGCAGCGATGAGGGGGCGACCAACGGGTATGAACTCGATTTCCACGGCCCGGGCGTCTTGGCTGGGGAAGTGTTGGATAGCGCCGACGTCCCCGTCAACATCCCGGACGGCGTGGGTGCGAGCAATCCGGGCGCTTGGGTCAGCAGCACTCTGGTGGGACCCGAAATGTTGATCACCGATGTGAACTTGATATTGGACCAATTGGACCATACCTGGCTGGGTGATCTGGAAATCGAGTTGATCTCGCCGCAGGGGACTGTGGCACGCGTGTTTCCGTCCCAATGGCAGTCGGGGGGTGGGCTCCTGACCAGCCAGGATAATTTCCTTCGCACGCGGATGGACGATCAGGCTTCGCTCAACCTCGCGCAGGGGACTTCGCCGTACACCGGTTGGTTTCGGATCGACCACGCCAATACCGGCTCGAATCCGCTGAGCGTGTTCAACGGAGAAAATGCGGACGGGATTTGGACGGTGCGGGCACGCGATTGGTACAGCGGCGATACCGGTGTACTGCGTGCCTGGTCGTTGATGTTGACGGGCGAGCCGATCAATCCGGGGGATCGATTCGAGCCGAACAACTCGTTCCCGCAGGCAGTCGATTTGGGATTGCTCGGCCAAACCACCGTCGCTCAAATCGACATACACAACGCGGACGACCAGGACTTTTTCCGCTTTTTAGCTGGTGCGCCCAGCCAGTCGGAGATCCGCATTCTCTTTTCGCATCAGGCGGGCAACCTGGATCTGGTTGTCTACGACGCGTCGCTGAATGAAATCGCCCGGGGCGACTCGACGAGTGATAACGAAGTCCTGAACGTTCCGCTGCAGGCGGGCGACTTGTATTACGTCGAAATTCTGGGGGTGGCGGGGGCCCGAAACGCTTACCAACTGGAGCTGGACGTGGCCCCGCAAATCGGGGAAACAGGAACACTCCCCGCCGTCGATGACCAATGGCAGTTATTGGAATTCGACCTGCCGTACATCGATCCGATTGTGATCGCCGGGCCCGCCTCGGTCGATCAAGGGGTTGCGGGAACCGTGCAGGTGCGCAACGTAACCGGGCAAGGTTGCGAGGTGCGGTTCGGCCGTTGGGACGACAGCGATCCGACCGGCGAGGTCGTCGTCGTCGATTACCTGGTCGTGGAGGCAGGATCACACGAGTTGCCTGGCGGTGCACGGATCGAAGCGGGCTCGATCGGTTCGGTCAACCACGAATGGACCTACCGCGGCATCCGCCCGTTTCTCAGCGCTCCGCCCGTGGTTCTGGTGCAGGTGGCCTCGGACCAAGCCGACCGCGTGGCGACCGCGCGGTTGGTACGCGTCACGCGAAAGAATTTCCAGGTCCGAGTCGAAGAGGCCGAATCCAGTTTAGGGACGGCAACGGGACAACAGGTGCATTGGGTGGCGATCAGTCCGACGACCAGTTTGGACAATCCATGGCAGTTCCAAACCGGGCAAGCGCGAGTTTCTTCGCAGCTGAGTCGAGTCGACTTCGCGGCGGGCTTCGTGGAGATTCCGAGAATCTGGTCGTCGCTGCAATCGGCAAACGAGTCCGATCCGGCGGCGATTCGTTTGTTCGATCTGAAGGCCAACAAGGCGATGTTGGCTTTGGAGGAAGATCAGACGTGGGATTCGGAAACGGAGCACCGAGTCGAGACGGTCGGCTGGGCTTCCGCGACCGGGCAAAAGATTTTCGCCCGGGACGACAACTGAGAGCCTTTCCCCTGATCGGCTCGCCCGCCGCGGCGGAGAGCTTTGGGTGAGAGGGGCCGAAGGATTTTGGGATAGGCTGTGCGAGTCACAGCCCGGCCTGATCTGCGACGGCCAGAATGGTCGGAGCGGCCGCCGGCAAACCGGGATCGAGCAACGGGACATGGTGGCAGACGTCCCGGCGAAATTTGGCCTTGGCCGCATAATACGTTCGATCGTAGTAATTCAGCAACAACTCGATGCAGGCGTCGCGATCGTCTGTTTCCAGTGCGGCCAGCGCCTGTTGCGTCTGCAACCCTCCCAGTCGTCGGTCGATCGCGCGGATCGAATCCGCGAGCTCGGCGGTCGGCATCGCACCGTACTCGGCGGCGATTACGCGCACCCGCACCGTCGTCGGCACTTCCAGGAAGATGGCTGGGGCAAGTTTGAGCTGTGCGAACAACGCGTTGGGGAGCGATACGCGACCAATCCTTTGGCTTTCATCTTCCATCCAGATTCGCCGTCGTACGTCGCAACGTGCCAATTGCCAGGCGAGTTCGTTTTCAAATTGCTCGACGGTCGGCTGGGGCCCGAGCCCAATCCCTCCAAACGCCGAGCCACGATGCCGAGCGAGCGCTTCCAAATCGATCACCTGCTCTCCGTGTTCGGCCAATTCTTGAATCAATCGAGTTTTCCCAACGCCGGTTAGTCCGCTGAGGGCGACCAGGGGCCAGCGGCGTTCGAAGTGCGCGAGCACATTGCGGCGATAGGACTTGTAGCCGCCTTCCAACAAAGCGACTCGAAAACCGGCTTGCCCCAGGAGCCAGGCGACCGAGCGACTTCGCATCCCACCCCGCCAGCAGTGGACCGCGACTTCGACGTCAACGGGATCCCCGGCGATCTTCCGAACCGTTTCGACGATCTCCCGCATTCGCGGCGCAACCAGTTCCAGCCCTTTCAAGATCGCGGGGTAGCGGCCCGAACGGTGATAGGCCCTCCCGACCTCGGCGCGCCCGGCATCGTCAAACAGCGGCACGTTGTGGGCGGTCGGGATGTGTCCTTGGGCGAATTCGGACGGCGTTCGGACGTCGACAATCGGCGCCCGCGCGGCCATTTCCAAAAACGTTTCTATCGGTACGGGAGTGGGCATGGGATCCCGGTCAAAGGTTGGTCGTCGTTACGGATGAGATTTGTGGACTGAGATTTGTGGACTGAGAAGTCCTCTCATTACGCTTTTCCTCGCTGGGAGGGGGCGTGCATCTGTACGCCCCCATTTTGCCAACATTTCGTTTAACGCCCAGCCGGAGGCGCCGGCTTTTCCCTAAACGGCATCCAAACGAGCCGGCGCGTCCGGTTGAGCCGGCGCCTCCGGCTGGGCGTTAAACGATGAATTCGA
>JBGSLW010000003.1:0-7769 GCA_041740495.1 Pirellulaceae bacterium | reverse complement strand
CACGCCCTTGGCCCACTCCATTTCGTTTAACGCCCAGCCGGAGGCGCCGCCACGTTCACGCCCTTGGCCCACTCCATTTCGTTTAACGCCCAGCCGGAGGCGCCGGCACGTTCACGCCCTTGGCACACTCCATTTCGTTTAACGCCCAGCCGGAGGCGCCGGCACGTTAGATCTGCCGTTTATGGCAAAGCCGGCGCCTCCGGCTTGGCGTTAAACAAAGAACCCCCAACTTTATGGTGAAACAGGACCGTCTGGCTTCAGGGGAAAACGTAGCCGGATAGACTCAAAACAAAAAAATCGGATTCCACTTGACATAATGTTTTTCGGTCGCACAATGACATCTGGCATCAAGAGTACTGGAACGCGGGTGCGTTCTGGGCGGCAACCGAGCGGCTGCGAGTCGTCACGGTGCCGAGGCTGACCCTGGGGTCGATAACACTATCAACCGCCAAGGGTCGTTCGATGCGGGCGAAATCGTCGAATGACGAGCTTCGTCAAAAGTGGATGGCTACGTTGTCCATCCAGCTCGCGTCTCTAACAGCCTGCTTTCTGATGTCGTGAGGAGTTCACGACATGTCAGAAAATCTTTCGCTGGAAACACGTCTTTCACTGGAAACACAGCTACTTCAGCCCCATCCGGTCGCGACGGACCACCATTCGTTGTGTACGCCGTTGGTGCAATCGACCGCCTTTGCTCAATCTGCGATTGGACAGACCGGAGTCCACGCGTACTCGCGCGTTTCGAACCCGACGGTCGACGCCTTGGAGGCGAAACTCGGGGCCATCGAACGGGCGCTGCCGGCCGTCTGCTGTTCCACGGGGCTCGCCGCCGAGACCGTGTTGTTCCTGACGGTGCTGCGGGCCGGCGATCACGTGGTGTGTGGCCGAGCTGTCTACGGCGGAACGGTTCGCCTGCTGGAACAACTGTTGGAAGGGTTGGGAGTGGCACACACCTTTGTCGACAGCACCCGCGTTGCCGAAGTCGCTGCGGCGATTCGCCCGGAGACGCGACTGGTGTTTCTGGAAACTCCGGCCAACCCGACGCTGGCGTTGACCGACATTGCCCGCATCAGCGAACTCGCCCACCAGACCGGAGCGTTGGTCGCGGTCGACAACACGTTCCTGACGCCGCTGGGACAGTCGCCGCTGGATTTGGGCGCCGATGTCTCGGTGTACTCGACGACCAAGCTGATCGAGGGGCACTCGGCAGCCCTCGGCGGAGCGTTGGTCACGCGCGACCAGCCGCTGTTGGATCGCTGCAAATTCATCCGCAAAAGTATCGGCTGCATCCAAACTCCGTTCCATGCCTGGCTGACGTTGCAGGGGCTGAAGACTCTGGGGTTGCGGCTGCGAGCCCAATTTGCGAACGCATCGCGGTTGGCCGAGTGGTTGGAATCGCGGCCGGAGATCGCTCAAGTCAACTACCCCGGTCTGGCGACGTTCCGCCAAGCCGATTTGGCGAGACAGCAGCATCTCTTGGGCGACGGGAACGTGATCTCGTTCGAGTTGTCCGGTGGGTACGCGGCGGCCTTCGAGTTCGTGCAGAGTTTGTCGGTCTGCCGGTTGGCCGAGCACGTGGGGACGGTCGAGACCTTGATCACGCACTCGGCGTCGATGACCCATGCGGATGTCCCGCCGAAACTCCGCCGTGCCGCAGGGATTTCCGATGGACTGCTCCGCTTGAGCGTCGGACTGGAAGACGTCGACGATCTGATCGCGGACTTGCAGCAGGGACTGGAGCGTTTGGCCCAGCAGGCTCAGCGCGGGTCGATCGCGTCCACCACTACATCCGTCCGGGAGGAGTCGCCATGCGCTGTCGTCGGATAATCGTGTTGAAATTCGGTGGATCCGTGTTGCGGACCCCCGCGGATGTCCCCCGCGTGGTGCATGAAATCTACCGCTGGGTTCGTCGAGGTTGGAAAGTCGTGGCGGTTGTTTCCGCATTCGCCGGACAGACCGATTCGCTGTTGCAGGAGGCTCAGGCGTACGAGCACGCTGAGGAGGAACCGGCGCGGGCGTTGCTCGCCTCGACCGGCGAATTACGAAGTGCCTCGCACCTGGCCCTAGGACTGGACCAGGCTGGAATCGGCGTGGAGTTGCTCGACGCTGCGGGCATCGGACTGGCGACGCACGGCACACCCTTGGATGCCGAACCGAGCCGCCTGGCAGTCGGTCGAGTCCTGGCGGCGTTGCGCCGTCAGCCGGTGCTGGTTGTGCCCGGATTCATCGGCCGCGATTCGGCGCGGCGGGTTACATTGCTAGGTCGAGGCGGCTCCGACTGCACCGCGATCTTTCTGGCCCAGCAACTCGCGGCGCGCTGCCGCCTGGTCAAGGATGTTGATGGGCTGTACGAATGGGACCCGCAAGAAGGAGGTCCCGCCCCGCGGCGATTCCGGACGCTCCCATGGGAGGGGGCCCTTCAACTGGATGGCTCGATCGTCCAACACAAAGCGATCGCCGCCGCCGAAGCCTGCGGGCAGTCCTTCGAAGTCGGCACGCTGTTTGCGCGGGCGGCCAGCCGAGTCGGCAAGGTGCCGGTGGGATTCGGATCTGCTCGCCGAAACATCCGTCCCCTGCGAGTCGCCCTGTTGGGCGCGGGGACTGTCGGGCGCGGCGTACTGCGGCGGATCGAGGCCCTTCCGCAACAGTTCGTGATCGCCGGCGTGTGCGTTCGGCATCCCGAACGCCACGTGGATCTCGCGCACAAGCTGATTGTCCCGTCCTTGGACCTGTTGCTGGAACGCGACTACGATGTGCTGGTCGATGCGGCCGGAGCCGCTGAGATCGGCTTGGTAGCTTGCCGAGAAGCACTCGCCGCTGGCCGAGCCGCGGTCACGGCGGACAAACGTCTGGTGGCCGAATCGGGCGCGGAACTGGAACAGCTGGCGGCAGCCGTCGGCGTCCCCTTCGTCTACTCCGCGGCTGTCGGCGGCGCCCTGCCGGCGCTTGAAACCGTTCGGAGATTGGCGTCTGACGGACGCATGATTCGGATCGAGGCGATCTTGAACGGCACGACCAACTTCGTGTTGGAACAACTGCGGGCTGGCGCCGATTTCGGAACCGCCTTGCAGCGAGCCCAAGCCGCGGGCCTGGCCGAGCGAGACCCCAGCCGAGACCTGAACGGCCGCGACGCCGCGGATAAACTCGTGCTGTTGGCCCGAGCCGCCGCCGGTTGCTGGATCCGTCCAGCAGATGTCGCAGCTGAATCCTGGTCACCGGCGCTCGAGGCAGCCGCGGCATCGCCAGAAGGTGGAAAAATCTGGCGGCAAGTTGCGACTCTGGAAATCGATTGCCAGGCGATTAAAGCCGAGGTCGCATTCCGTCCGGTCCCGTCGCAATCCGCTCTGGCGGACTGCCCGGCCGCCTGGAATGTGCTGACGATTGCTACCGCGCAAGGCAAAGTTACCACGATCCGCGGCAAAGGGGCCGGACGCTGGCCGACTTCCGAAAGCGTCATCGCCGACCTGTTGGACGTTGCGGCGGAACGATCGTGGAAACGGGTCTCGGCTGCGCCGGTGCTGAGCTTTCAACCGGTCGGATTCAGCGAGGAGACCGTATGAGCGAGCTCGGCAACAGAACCGTCGGTATCGTCGGGGCGACCGGTGCCGTGGGACAGGAGTTGCTGGCCGTTCTTGCCCAACGGCAATACCCCGCCGATCGCCTGCGGCTGTTCGCGTCCAGCCGCTCCGCCGGAGGTTGCCAAAGTTATCGTGGTGTCGACCTGCCCGTCGAGCACGTCGAATCGATCTCCGAAGCGGCGATCGACGCTTGCCTGTTCGCCGCCGATGCGGACACCGCGAAGTCGTTCGCACCACGATTGGTCGAGCGTGGTTGTGTTGTCGTCGACAACTCGTCGGCGTTTCGTGACGACCCGCAAATCCCCTTGGTGATCCCCGAAGTCAACCGGCAGTTGCTGGACGGGGCTCCGCGCTTGGTCGCCAATCCAAATTGCTCGACGATCATCTTGCTGGTCGGGCTCGAACCGCTCCGCCGCGCCGTTGGAATCGACGAGATCCGCGTGGCAACCTACCAGGCAGTTTCCGGTGCGGGCGCGGCCGGAATGGCGGATTTGCGCGAAGGTGCTGCCGGTGCCCTCCGCGGCGAAACACCCCAACCGGGGATCTTCCCCCAACCGAGCGCCTTCAACGTGTTCTGCCACGAATCCGCCCTCGATGCGAATTCCGGCTTGTGCGGCGAAGAACAGAAGATGATCCAAGAGACCCGTAAGATCTGGGAAAGTCCTTCGTTCCCTATTTCGCCCGTTTGCATCCGCGTCCCCGTCCTTCGGGCGCATAGTCAAGCGGTCTGGATTCAGCTTTCGCGCGAGGCTTCTCGCCGCGAACTGCGTGAACTGTTGTCCGCGGCCCCCGGCTTGCGATTGGTCGACAATCCCTCATCGCAAGATTATCCGACTCCGTTGGCCGCCACGGGAAACGACGAGGTCTTGGTCGGCCGGATCCGTCCCGCTCGGTTCCCGCTCCCCCACGGTGAGTCCCGATTCCACGACGAACTTCCGCTCCGCGATTGGACGATGTTTCTGGCCGGCGATCAGCTGCGCAAAGGAGCTGCGCTGAACGCCGTGCAGATTTTGGAATGCCTCGGAAGAAAAGGTGTCAGGAACCAAAACAACCGGCTGATGAACGAGAGTGGGATGCGTACTGCTAGGCTGAACGTGAACGCTCCGCGGGGATCAACCCCGGGGCATCAATTGGAAATCTGAAAAGCGCCGCGTCCCTGTTTCTTTCCGCACCCATCCTGATTCGCGTCGATCAGCGAAGATTAGTGTCCCACGTCGTTCCGTTCTTTCGACCACGAATCGGCCCCGAGTGAGAAGGGGCCACGTCGGCGCACCTTCCCTCCCCGGCCGCATCGTGCGTCCGACCCTCCCCGCGGGTTCATGGAATCCTCGCCGTGCCGCGGGAGGGTGAAGTACGAGTACGAGTACGAGTACGAGTACGAGTACGAGGAAGAGGAAGGGGAGGGGAGGGGAAAATACCGTCGAAGTGGGAGGACTAATAATGTACACATGTACACTAATATTTGTTCCGAAACGACGACGTGCGGAAGGGCACAACTGTCGCGAGTTCGATGGTCCGAGGGTTGGCGGGTGGATACGCACGCGGTTGCGCGGCGAGAGTCTTCCGATCGTCCGGGACCGGAAGCATGAGTTGTCTCCCGATTCCACAAATACGAATGTACCCATCGGTCCGGAGATCAGCTAAACTGGAGAGACCGCCTTTCGACAGGATTCCGCACGGCGGAATGCGATGATGCCTCGTCCGACGTATCGCTCATGAAGCAACTCCAGGAATTGTGTCGACCCTTTCTTGCCGTTTCTGTGTGGCCGAAACGAGCGATTGTCTCGGTCTGCGTCGGAATTTTGGCCGGTGCGACGTGGGGGCAGGAGACTCCTCCAACCAATTCGCCTGCCGCTCCTGCATCAACAGGCGAGGCTATCTATCGGCGGTCGTGCGTCGAATGCCATGGTGCAGAAGGCCGAGGGGTTTCCGGGAAATTCGAGCATCCATTTACCGGTAACCGGTCGGTTCAGGACCTGGCGACGTACATTGAGCAGGCGATGCCGGAGGACGATCCAGAGGCATGTGTTGGTGACGAGGCGGTCGCGGTGGCGGGATACATCCGCGAGCGGTTTTTGGCCGCTGACGCGCTGGAGGCTCGACCGCGGATCGAACTAGTGCACCTGACCGCTCCGCAATATGAAAACGCGATCGCCGACCTGTTCCGAGAGCTCTTGGATCAACGCCCTGGGACCGCGGACCGCGGACTGCACGTCGAGTACTTTGACGCCAAAGATCCCAAGAAAGAAAAGCGTCTGGAATCGGGCGTCACCAGCGATCTGGACGTCGATTGGTTGCAGACGGCTCCGTTTCTGGGGCTGAAGGGGGAAGAGGGCTTCTTTGTCCGGTGGGAGGGAGCGATCTTTGCCGAGGAGTCGGGGAGTTACCAATTCCACATCCATTCCCCCAACGGCTTCCGGTTGTTCGTCAACCATCTCCGCGAACCGGTGATCGACAACTGGGTATCGACGCCGACCGAGCCGGACAAGAGTGGCACGGTCAAACTGTTGGGGGGCCGCTGGTACAACTTCAAGGTGGAGTGTTTCCGGTTCAAGGATCCCGCGTTCAACTTGAGACTGACCTGGCAACGTCCACGCCGCACGACCGGGCCGATCGCGGCTCAGTATCTGGCGCCGGATTCCGTCCCCCCGGTGTTCGTTGTGGAAACGATTTTCCCACCCGATGACAGTAGTGTCGGCTATCCTCGCGGGACGTTGGTCTCGAAGGAGTGGGACGCGGCGACGACTGAGGGGGCGATTGAAATTGCGAATCGAGTTGCCACAGCGCTCCCATTCCTCGTGAAAGCTGGCCAGGACGCCAGCGCCGATAAGCTTGCCGCCAAGTCGCAGGAGTTTTGCCGCCAGTTCGCTGCCTTGGCCTTTCGACGGGAGTTGTCTGCAGACGAGATTGAGCGTTACGTCGATCAGTTTTTCTCCGCGGGGGCCTCCGCACACGAGTCCACCAAGAAATCGCTGATTGCGATTCTGAAATCCCCCTGGTTTCTGTACGTGGGGTTGCCGGGCTCGCAATCTCCCACCGAAGCCGCCGCAGAGAGGCTTGCCTGGATCCTCTGGGATTCCATCCCCGATCGAGCATTGCGGCAAGCGGCTGCCGGAGGAGACTGGACCGACCCGGCGGCGGTGCAGGCTGCCGCGGAACGCATGTTGAACGAGCCTGCTGCGCGTCGGAAGATGCGAGAGTTTTTCGTGCATTGGCTGCGGCTGGACGACGCCACCGACCTCTCCAAAGACCCCAATGTCTTCGCCCAATTTGATGGGACTTTGGCGGACGATCTTCAGGAATCGCTTCTGCAATTTCTGGACGATTGCGTGTGGGGCGAGAGCGATGACTTTCGCCGGTTGTTGCTAGCGGACCAGCTCTGGCTCAACTCGCGCCTGCGGGAGTTCTACGGAGTCGAACCAATATCCGCCGACGCGGCAGCGCCCCAATTCGACACCTTCCAGCCGGTGGCGGTCGATCCCCAATCTCGCGCCGGATTGTTGACCCATCCATTGCTGCTAAGCCAGCTGGCGTATTACCGAACGACGTCGCCGATCCATCGCGGGGTGTTTGTGTCCCGGCAGTTGTTGGGAGTAAAACTCAATCCGCCGCCGGTCGCGGTCGAGCCGTTGGGTGAGGATTATGACCCGGCGATGACGACCCGGCAGCGGGTCGAGTTCCAGACGAAGCCGGACAACTGCATGACCTGCCACCGCGTGATCAATCCGTTCGGGTTCGCCCTGGAGAGCCTCGACGCCGTCGGGCGAATCCGCGCGACCGAACGCGACCGGCCGGTCGACACACGCGTCATCGTCGAAACGGACTCGGGAAATTCGATCAGCGTGGAGGGTCCCCGGCAGCTTGCGGAATACTTGGCGGCGTCGCCCGCGGCGCATCGCCACTTCGTACAGACCTTGTTTCACCATCTGGTCAAGCAGCCGATCGCCGCATACGGCGAAGAGACCTGGTCGCGATTGACCGATCGATTCGTCGAATCGGGATACCGGATCCGGCCGTTGATCGTCGACATCGCGGTGACCGCCGCTCTGTTTGAACCAGAGGCAACGCCAACTTCGACCGATCCCGCTGAGGTAACTCAGAGGCTATCAGATTAATCACTTTCCGGCTTCGGCGCGGACGTGCAGTTTTGAGTCAAGTTCAATTGCAAGAGATTCGTTTAACGCCCAGCCG
>JBGSLW010000002.1:0-1755 GCA_041740495.1 Pirellulaceae bacterium | reverse complement strand
ACGTGGCGGCCCGTGGATTTGCTTTGCGTTGTCGCCCGTTGGCCCGACGGCGAGCCACCCAATGCGGAGCCTCCCGACGCCTTCCGGGCTTGCTGCGACTGACCTCCCGCACGCTGTTCGCCACGTTGCCATCCTTCGGCCGACTTGGGCAGAAAAGCGACGAAGGCGACGAGCATTGCGACTGCGGTGCGACGAGACAAGCGAGACATGGCTGGGACTCCCAAAAACGTGAAGGGGTGAAGGGGTAAGGCCGGCGAATCGCCTGAAGCAAAGTGTGAAAATCTTGAGAGTTCGCTCCGCTTCGTGTTCTCAGGATCAAGACGTAGCAATGCTTGGGGCGAAGACGCGACGCGGAGCATCGCGCCACTCTCTTCCAGGGAAGGCTGCTAATCCCAGGATGCCGCGGCGAGCGGAACTTTTCCGCCGGATGAAGAAATTCGCTAAGAAAACTGAGTAGACGCCACGTTGCACCCGACGGTAGACGTTCGCGGGCTATCGTACGACGGCTCGATCATCGCCGGGACAGGTCTTTTTGGAAACCAGCAGCGAGCCTGGCTGATCAACTTGAATTCACAATCGATCCCGGAACCAGCCACCGGGATGTTGCTGGGGCTGGCCTGCGTCGGATGGCTCGCGCGCCGACGCGGAAATCGACCCTAGTCAAAAAACCGGCCGGCAATATGCCGGCCGGTTGCAAATCGAATCGAGCTTCGACCGCGGGACAAACTTCGTTCGCCCCGTCGAAGAATGGGGACTACTGTCCGCCTCCGCTGGCGGCGGGCGCAGCGTCCTGGCCGGCGGCGCCCGCTTGAGCATTGGGATTCTCCACGTGCAGCATTAGCCATTGCTGGGTGGTGCCATCCGCGAAGTGAACCAGTATCTTCGTCTCGTTTTCCGTAAGGTTGGCGATCCCGGTCTCCATGATCGGCGTGTTCTTGCCGGTAATGGTCCAAGCGGCACGCTGGCTTTCCTTGTCGACCATCCCGTCGATCGATTCGGTTTGGTCAGTCGACTTGTTCTGGAGCGTACCGGCGATGATCCCTTCCTTGCTGACGGCCAACTGCAGGAACAATACCGGAGTTGCTGCGGTATCGCCGTCTTTGGTCAGAGCGAATACGCCCAAGGGCATCCACTCCAGCTCCTCCGGTTTCTCGACTTCCGGAACGCTGGTCGCGATCTGCTCGGCTTGTGCGGCGTATTCCTCGGCGGGGATTTCCTCGCCATTCGCGTAAACCGTGTCGCCTTCGTAGTACACGCTCCCGCCGGTGCCGTAATCGTAGTAGGCTGGCGTTCCCCAATTCCAAGGCATGAACGAGCTCACGGCGCCGAAGGTCGCCCAGGTCCAAAAGACGGGGTTTTGGTTGAAGTGTGCGTACGCGTGGGGATGGTCGTACCAAAAGTCTTCGAACAAATGATTGTCGTCGAACTCGTTGCGAATTTCGTCGCGAATCTGGTCGGCGCGGTCGCCGAGTTCTCCTTGCCGTTCGGTTCGCCGTTCTTCGCGGCCTTGTTGGAGGTTCGATCGATAATCCTGTCGATCCTGGACTCGAGCATCTCGCTGATCGCCACGGTCCGTTTGTCGATCGCCTCGATTTTCTTGGCGATCGCCTTGCCGGTCGCCCCGGTTGTCACCCGCATTCGGCCGGTTGTCCGCTCGATTCGCGACGCCCTCACGTCGGTTCGCCGCGGCATCCCCCGCCATCCGATTCCCCGGGGCCTGGCCCCCCCCTTGGAGGAAGTCGGAAACAGCTCGAT
>JBGSLW010000001.1:0-10337 GCA_041740495.1 Pirellulaceae bacterium | reverse complement strand
GGCGGGAACTACGCGGTGGCGGCGGCTCGAGCCCTGATCCGGCACAGCGACTTGTCCGCCCTCGAGATCGTGCGGGCCGCCATGCGGATCGCCGGCGAGCTCGATATTTACACCAACCAGCAACTGCACCTGGAGGAATTGGAGTGCCAGCCGTGAACGTCGTGACGAACCCGCGCGATCCGCAAACGACGCTCACCCCGCGCGAAGTCGTAGAACACCTCGATCGGCACATCGTCGGTCAGAACGCCGCCAAGCGGGCCGTGGCCATCGCGATCCGCAACCGCTGGCGTCGCCAGCAATTGCCCGCCGAGTTGCGGCAGGAGGTCTCTCCCAAAAACATCATGATGATCGGCAGCACCGGTGTGGGCAAAACCGAAATCGCCCGCCGCCTGGCCAAACTCACCGGCGCACCATTCATCAAAGTCGAAGCGACGAAATACACCGAGGTCGGTTACTACGGCCGCGACGTCGAGAGCATGGTCCGCGAACTGCTCGACAACGCCATCGCCCTGGTCCGCGAACGGGAGCGACAGAACGTCGAGTCCGAAGCGAAACGCCGGACCAACGAACGGCTGCTCGATCTGGTCTGTCCCAAGCCGGTCCGCTATCAATTCGAGCGTGGAGCCGGCTCGGGCGACAACGCCGCGGCGGCGGCCGCCGCCGAGGACGACTCGTACGATCGAACCCGCGCCAAGATGTCGCAAATGCTGATGGCCGGCGAACTGGATGACCGCAAAGTCGAACTCACGATCGAACAGAAAGCCAGCCCGGTGATGGTCGGTGGGATCGGCGTCGAACACATGGATATCGACTTCCAGGGGATGCTGGAAAAGATCATGCCCAAGTCCAGCGTCACGCGGGAAATGCCGGTGCAGCAGGCTCGGCAAGTCCTCTTCGAACAGGAATGCGAGGCCCTGCTGGAGCCCGAAAAGATCAACCCCCGCGCAATCGAACTCGCCGAAAGCCTGGGGATCATCTTCCTGGACGAAATCGACAAGATCGTCGCCGCCGAGGGGAAAGGGGCCGACGTCTCGCGGCAAGGTGTCCAGCGCGACTTGCTGCCTATCGTGGAAGGGACCACGATCCAGACGAAATACGGCTATATCCGCACCGATCATATCTTGTTCATCGCCGCCGGCGCGTTCCACAAGAACAAGCCCAGCGAGCTGATGCCCGAACTGCAAGGGCGGTTCCCGATCCGCGTCGAGCTCAACGATCTGACGAAAGAGGACTTCGTGCGGATTCTGACCGAACCCAAGACGTCGCTGACCCGTCAGTACTCGGAGTTGCTGAAAGTGGAGGGGATCGAACTGGAGTTCACCCCGGACTCGATCGACGAATTGGCGCATTACGCGTTTCGAGTCAACCAGACCAGCCAAAATATCGGGGCCCGGCGGCTGTATACGATCCTGGAAACATTGCTCGATGAAGTCAGCTTCGCAGCTCCGGAAATGAAAATCGGCCGGATCGAAATCAACGCCGCCTACGTCCGCCAGCGCCTCGCCGCCATCGCCGACGACGAAGACCTCAGCAAATTCATTCTCTAGAGTGGCGCGACGCTCCGCGTCGCGTTCCCCTACCCCACCCCTTTATCCTCGTTTATTTCCTCGTCCCGGCCGGCTCCGCTCCACCACCCCTCCTCGCCCGGGTTAGCCCCGATTTCCCCACCCGACATACTCCGACCGCTTCCGTCCAATTCAAGGAGGTTTCATCGACGCCGGTTCCGTTATCAACTCCTTGCAGCACGCACTGGTTTCGGCGATACTTTTTACCCCTGGCGTTTGCCGGAATGCCAAGTCCATGCGAGTGCGTAGCTCAGTCGGTAGAGCAACGGACTTTTAATCCGTAGGTCCTGGGTTCGAGTCCCAGCGCACTCATTGTCTTCGTGGGTTTTTTTGGGTCCGGCAAACCGCCGGGAACAACCGCGTACACGGAAGAAAGACCATTCGGTTATGGTCGGCTATGAAAAACCGTAACCGTTGACACCGTCGTTGACTAGCTTCAAGTCGTCGGCGAAGGTCCCCAATCGCAGCTTGCCAAGATTCTGCTGCAACCAGTAGCACGCCGACTTGGCGAGCATGATGCGGTCTTCAAAAGTCGCGTCGACCGCTTGGCTCAAAACTTCCACTGGGCGCTTCTCACCTGGGCGGTAGAGACCAATCCGAAGGGGCACAATCCGGAACTGCTCCAGGCTCGATGTCGGTTAGATTGTCTTGAACTTGCTCGAGTCCAAATCTCTGCTGCCGCCGAGCGGCCTGCGAATTTCTACGCAGGTCCTGGGATGATCCAGAAATCACAGCTTTGCCTAGAGGCGAAAGCCCTTTCCGGGCTCAGCGGGACTGCGTCCGCCAGATGCTTGATCCGATTTGGCGAGGGGTTTTTCAAGACTAGCCGCGGCTGGAACGAGCTGATCGGCGGCGGCGGGCCGATCGGTTTACCCTAACGGAGATTCACTATGGCCTACAACTTTGTCGACCTCAGAAACGACCTCGATGATTTCGAAACCGCCGCGTCGGCCGTGCAGGCAATGTTCGCCACGCTGGCGACAAACCGAGACCTGGTCGCCGGCCAGCTCCACACGACCGGGGTCAAGGATCTGTACGGTCCGGCCTACGAAATCTTCGAAAACGCCAAACGCAGCCTCGAAGCGACGCAAACCGAGCTCGTGAACCGCCAAACCTGGATGGCCCGCAGCTGTGGGTTTCAGCTGCCAAGCAGCTAACGCGGTTTGCCAGTCTTTTTTTGGTGGGCGCCATAAAACCACGGGGTTTTGCTACTCATTTTTTGGTAGGTCCAACGAAAGACGGAAGAGCAACCGTCGATTGTTTTGCTCGTCACTTCAGCTGAGAATGAACAGCACGTTCATTCCATTGCCGTCGGAGTAACTCTCATGAGAAACGCTGTATTTCTCTCGGTATGCGTTGGAGCATTCTTGTCATGCGGGCACGTTGCGGCTCAGTCAAACAAAGAGGAGTATTCTCGAAAGGCGTGCATCGAACTTTTTGCTGCCAAGGAGCTCTTGCTAACGAAGTTCTCAGTCTCGGCGAAATTCGATGTCAAGCTGGACCCCGAGAGCGAACGAGCCGTCACTTCTGCAACGGAGGAATACGCATTCCAGGAAAAAAGCGAGGCATGTAGGTCAACGATGCAAACTCGCGAAGGAAAGACGAACACCCATTGGTGGCGTTACGATGGCACCAAGTTGATGCAGATGATGGGTGGCAACCATTACGAGATGGGGGAAATCAAAAAAGGGCGATTGATTACGTGGATGGCGGATCCTCGGGAATGGATCTGTTACAGCGGTTCCCATCCGCTGTCAGAGATTCTTAACCGAATTACGGACAAGCAGTTTTTGGCTCAAGTGTTGAACAAAGATGGTAGGCCAATTCTCCGATTGACTCTTGGTCCGATAAGTCATGAAGGCAGATGGACCCGGGGCGTTTTCGAATTCGACATTGAGCGAGGGCACGCGCTAATTTCTGAGACATCCGAGATCCGCTTCGACTTGGATCAAGACTGGGCCGTTTACAACGCTCTCACGTTGGAAGACTTCACGGAAACTATTGACCAAGTTTGGGTTCCCGGCCATATGGTCCAGACGTCGTATAGAGGGATGACGGATAGCCCGAATTCTCCGACATTCGATTCGCAGACAGTTGGTGAGATCTCCGATTGGAAGTTTGGCGATTCGTGCGATACGTCAGTGCTTTCGATTAAGTTCCCGGTCGGAATGACCGTGGTCGACTCAATCAAGAACGAAGTCTTCACGGCTGGCGAGTACGATTTCTGACGGGTACAGCTTGCCGCTGCCGGGTCACTGCTTCGGGCCGGAGAAGTTTGGCGTGAACGGAAAGGACTCTAAACTGCGCGGTGCCCCCCGTCAGCGCCTACCTAAACCACTGTCCCTCCCTTCCTTTCCGTCCCAGTTGTCCCTTTTGCCGGTTGGACGGAATCGTGGCGTGTGTAATTCGGGGAGACCGGCATCCCGCTGGTCATCCACAACGCGTAAACCGACAATTCGTAACCCGACAATTCGTAACCCGACAATTCGCCAACATGCCAGCGGAGGAAGAATTCAATTTGGAACAGGAGGAAACCGAGGTAACCGAGACCGGGCATTTCTCGGTGGCATCCCGCAAAAAGGGACACAGACAAGGGAGGGTTCCCGCAAGGAAGCCCGGATCGTGAGGACTCCCGGATCGGTTTCGGCCCCGGCTATCGGAGCGACACTCGCGTTTTCCCAGTGATTTTTGCGGCAGGTGACCCGCCAGCGACGCGTCTCTGTTTAGAATCAGATGAGTCGCGCGAGCTTCCCGAGTTGAGATCGCCGCGGCCTCCTCCGTCGTGTGTTCCAGGGAACCTGCCGATGATGGTCCGATGCGTGATTTTGCACGCGCGAGTGCTTTGTGGCGTTTGCGTGTTGGCAAGTTGGCTGGCTGCGACGGCGACGGCGACGGCGGAGGCGCAGGACCCGGCAACCGCTCCGGCCAATGCAGCGCAGGTCGAATCTGCGGCGTCCAGTTCTGGCGCGTCCCAGCCTGCCGCCGACCCGATCCCCGCCGGTCATTCGCTCCACGGCGAAGCATTCAACGAAGGGCCTCGCCAGGCCGCCTACTTGATGCCCGGGTTGGGACGGTCCCATTTCCCGATTACCGTTCGGGAGGCATCCGCCCAAGCCTTCTTCAACCAGGGAATCGACCAGCTGCATGGCTTCTGGTATTTCGAGGCCGAACGGTCCTTCCGCCAAGTCGCCCAGATCGATCCCGATTGCGCCGCCGCCTATTGGGGGATGGCGATGGCCAATATCAACAATGCCCAGCGGGCCAAAGCGTTTATCGCCCAAGGCTACGAGAAGCGGGCGCAAGCCTCGCCGCGCGAGCAGCTGTATATCGACGCGCTCCACCGTTATTACGGCGACGGGGAACAGAAGGCTCGCGCCGAGGCCTTGATCATCGATCTGGAAAAAATCGTCGCCGAGTTTCCGGACGACCTCGAGGCCAAAGCGTTTCTGGCGTTTCAACTTTGGAAAAACCTGGATTATGGAGTTCCAATCGGCAGCCGAATGGCGGTCGACGCCTTGTTGGCCCAGATCTTTGCGGTCGAGCCGCTCCACCCGGCCCACCATTACGAAATTCATTTGTGGGACAAGCACCAGAGCGAACGCGCCCTCGAATCGGCGGCTCGCTGCGGCCCCGCCCTGCCCGGCGTCGCACATATGTGGCATATGCCCGGCCACACGTATTCCGAACTGAAGCGGTACGACGACGCCGTGTGGCAGATGGAGGCCTCGGCGCGAGTCGACCATGCCTACATGCAACGGGACTGGGTGCTGCCCGATCAGATCCATAACTTTGCTCATAACAACGAGTGGCTGATTCGCAACTACGTGCACGTGGGTCGGGCGCGCGATGCCATCGCGGTGGCCCGCAATATGGTCGCCATGCCGCGGCACCCCCAGTACAACACGTTCGCGAAATCCGGCTCGGGCAAGCGCGGCCGGGAGCGGCTGTTCGATGCGTTGCGGCAGTTCGAGCTGTGGCAGCAACTGATTGAATTGGCGCAGTCACCGCTCTTGCGGGAGCCAGAGGGCGATTCGCTGCCCGAGATCCAGCGGCAGCGGTTTCTGGGGGAAGCGTATTTTCGCTTGCCCGATGTGGCGGCCGGCCAGGCGCTTTTGCAAAAGTTGCGGGACGACTTGAGCCGCCTGCAGGCCGAACGTGAGTCGGCACTGGCCACCCAGCGAGCCGCCGATCGGCTCGCCGGCGAGCAGCAGTTGGATCAAGGAAAATCCAGCGTGGCAGCCGTCCGCACGTTGGCGCGTCACCAGCCGAATTGGTTCGGTCTGGCTGCGGGGCAGGTCTGGCAGGCTCCGAGTTGGGAGGAAGCCGTGTTGCGCACGATCCAACAGCGGAGCGACGAAAAGGCGAAGGCTGCCGAACAAGCGGTGCAACAACCGCTGGACGAACAGCTCGCGGCCCTGGAGAAAGCCATCCGCGAGCTCGACGGATTCGCACAGGCAGCGGCAGGAAACTACGCGCAGGCCGTATCTTTGTTGGAGCCCAGCGGCACAGAGCTCGGTCTGGATGTGGCGCGGTGCCGCGTGGCGGCCGGCGAAACCGAAACGGCGTTGGCCGCGATGCGCGAGTTGGTGGAATCGCACCAGAACGAAGCGATTCCTTTGGCCGTTTACAGCGAACTGCTGTGGACGGCCGGCCAACGCGACGAAGCGCTAGCCAACTTTCAGAAACTGCGCGACCTGACCGACTCGATGGAATTGGATACTCCCGTCTTCGCCCGCCTGGCCCCGCTCGCCGTTGCGGCAGGTTGCCCGCCCGATTGGCGTTTGCACCCGTCGCCCCCTTCCGACCTGGGCGAGCGTCCGGAGTTCGCTAGTCTGGGACCGCTCCTTTGGTCGCCCCCACGGGCCCGCGAGTGGACGCTCCCCGATGCCGAGCGACGCCCGGTCGCGTTGCAGGAATATTCGGGACGGCCCCTCGTGCTCGTTTTCTACCTCGGGCACGGCTGTCTGCATTGCGTAGAACAACTCCAAAAGTTTGCCGCCCAGGCCGATCAATTCGCGGCGGCCAAGTTGGAACTGGTGGCGATCAGTACCGACTCGGTCGACGAGCTCCAGCGGTCGCTCGATAATTTCGGCGCTGAGGCCCTGCCGATCAAACTGCTCTCCGATGAACATCACGACGTCTTCCGCTCGTACCGGGCCTACGACGACTTCGAAGATCAACCGCTGCACGCCACGCTGCTGATCGATGCGACCGGCCGAATTCGCTGGATCGACATCGGCTTTCAACCGTTCATGGATGTCGAATTTCTCTTGGGCGAATCCCGCCGCCTGCTGTCGCTGGTCGAATAGCCGCGGGATCTACCAGTTGAACGATAGAGTCGCCGCGAGGTTGTTCGAATCGCTGCCAACCGCGGTGAGCGTGCGTTGTGAAAAATAGGTGAGCTGAGAATTGACCTGCTTTGAAAGCGAATAGCCCCAGCTGCAACCCCAGACCACCGCATCTCGCGGGTCGTCTTTCGGCAGTCCGCTGACCGTCGATTCGCCGCCGACTGCGTAGGCGACCCCCGCTCCGACCCAGTGGCCCGGCTGAATCGTGTAATCGACATACCCCTGGATCGTGTGGAGCGGTGCTTGCTCCAGATAGTTCCCGCTGAAGAAGTCGTCGTTGTCGGTGAAGAACCAGCTGGAGGCGGTCATTTCCGCAGTCCAGGGGCCTTGGCGATGGACCACACCCAGTTGGGGGCGAAAGGTCACGCGGTTCGTTCCCAGATTCAACAGGCGGTCCGGAAAGTACTCGCCGGTCGGCAGCTGGACTTCCACCCCCGCGCCGACAATCGTGTCCGATGTGGCGGTAGCTTGGTACTGAGCGAATTCCTCGCGATTCAACGGAGGCGCACCCAGCAGATTCACGGCAAAACGGAAGGACATGTCGGACCAACCGCTGCGGGCCGCGCGAGTCGGCACGCCTGCAACCAACCCGTTCCACTCGGCGTCCTGATACGCCTGAAGCCACTCGACCCGAGCAGACTTCCCCAGCAAGCCAAACGACCAGATATATTTGACCGGAATGGTCTGCAAATCCAGCACGACGTCATCGATCCGCAACACCGGGTCGAAGGCAATGTCGGCGCTTGTGTAGATGAAGCCGATCCCGCCGAAGTTGCTGTCGATCGGCAGATGGGTCCAGCGCCGAGGCTGCAGATCCTGCGACCAACCGGGGAGGATGATGCCAAGCCAGACCATCCCGATCCCGGCGACTCGGCAGGCAAATCCCAAAGGTTTTGGGGAGCGGGCGCGGTCGAAGAAAGACATAGTGCGGTCGGTCGCTCGAAGTCGCCTCGTGGAACGTTCCATCGGCCGATTCACATGTCAAACTTGAGCGATCTTGCCGATCTTGCGGGGAGATCGACGGCGGATGGAGAGGCCAGGACGGTTGGAAACACAGGGCCGCGGAGGGCACGGAGTCCGAGGAATCGCCATAAGGGGGGGGGGCGATTTCGGGACGGGTTACCGGATTTTCTGGAGGGGCGCATCGGAGAAAGGTTGGCCGGAATGGGCATGCTGGAGAATTCCGGCAACCCTTCTCGGACGGCTAGCTGCTCCCGGACGGCTAGCTCGGTTCCTAGGTCAGCGCCCAAGCTCTGCTCGCTCTGTGAACTCAGTGCCTCTGGTGCGCCAGCAAGCCTGGCAGTTTTTGTTAGTTGAAAGGAACTAACCATGGTAAGTGCTCGTTCGCCATGTAGTTGACCGGGCCGTCAATCCGAGTAATCGGCTGGCGGAAGCCCCGGAAGACAACGACATCAGCCGTAACGCAAGTGAACTCGATTCGGCCTCGTTACACATAAGGGAGTGGTCAGGGCTCCGGAGATCCTGAAACCAACACGGTCTGCGAAGCAACGAGCAGATGCAGCGGACCGGCTCCCCGGGGTGACTGGAGATGGCGGGTGTCAACAAAACTGTCGAGGACTCTGGGAGAGCCACCCGGTGGTGCGATGCGGAGCAGGTGTCGCGATCAACAGGCTTTGGGAATCCATAACTGAACCCTGCCCGGCGTGGCAGTCGGAAAGGGGAATACGAGCTGGGAAGCCGGGTAATGCCGGCCGAGCAAAGTCCCCTTAGCAGAAACACGCATGTCCGCTCATGTAAGGAGAACCCGCTTGGATCAACATCCCACTACGGAAGAACCGAACAACCACGACGCTGCCCAGAACGCGACACAGCCCGATCCGGGCTGGTGGTCAGTCAAAAGCAACGTCAGGTTGCCGGTGAAAGTTGCCGAACTGCGGCGGAAGCTATATCAGAAGGCCAAACAAGAACCGAAATTTCGATTCTATGCGCTGTACGATCGAATCTACCGACTCGACGTACTGACGGCGGCCTGGTGGATCGTTCTGGCGAAAGACAAGTCGCCGGGTATCGATGGCATCACCTGCAGGGACATCATGGATGCTCCTGGTGGTATCCAGAAATACCTGGAAGAGCTCCATCAATCGCTCAGGACGAAAACCTACCGGCCGGATCGTGTGAAGCGCACGTACATCGACAAACCCGACGGGCGGAAACGTCCGCTGGGCATCCCCACGATGCGAGACCGGATTGTCCAGACGGCGGCCCTGCTGGTCCTGGAAGCCATCTTTGAAGCTGACTTCCTCGACACGTCCTATGGGTTCCGACCGGAACGCAGCGCCCATGACGCGCTGCAGGCGATCCGCGGTCACCTCGAACAGGGATACCGCGAGGTGTACGACGCAGACCTGAAAGGCTACTTCGACACGATACCGCACGATCAGCTGCTGCTGGCTCTGAAGATGCGAATCACCGACCGCTCGGTGCTGCATCTGATCGAGCTGTGGCTGCGGTGCGAACTCGTGGAGACCGATGACGAGGGAAAACAGCACATCACTCGATCCGATAAAGGTACACCACAAGGCGGGGTGATTTCACCCCTGCTGTCGAACGTGTACCTGCACTGGTTCGAGCGTGCCTTCCACGCATCGGGGGGGCCGGCCCACTGGGCCAAGGCCAAAATCGTCCGCTATGCAGACGATTCTGTGATCCTGGCACGGTACATCGGCGACCGGCTGCAAAGCTGGATCGAACAGACCCTGGAAAGCCGTTTCAAACTCACGATCAATCGAGAGAAGACGAAGATAGTCAATCTCCGGGATCCGGGCCAATCGCTCGATTTTCTGGGGTACACGTTCCGCTACGACCGGGACCTGAAGGGACGTCCGCAGCGGTATCTGAACATCTTCCCCAGCCGCAAGGCGATGGCGAAGGCGCGAGAGATGCTGCGAACCCTGACAAGTCCCCAACGGTGCTTTATGCCGACCGACGAAATGATCGGCACGATCAACCGCTGGTCGACCGGCTGGACGAACTACTTCGCCTACGGTTACCCGCGAATGGCGTTTCGGTCGATTCACCATTTTATTGTGAATCGGCTGACCAACCACTTGCAGCGTCGAAGCCAACGCGCCTACCGTCCACCGGCAGGCAAGTCGTTCTATGCTCACGTCCACGACCTCGGTCTCAAACGTCTTTGAACGGCCGTCGCTTCCCTTGATACACCTCTGCACGAAGTCTCTGCGAAAGCCGTATGCGGGAAATCCGCCCGTACGGTTTGACGAGGAGGAGGGCGCGGGATCCCCGCCCCTCCTTACTCTACTGTTTTTTCTATCCTGACCCCCATTCCTCCAGCATCCGGGACAGCATCCGGGAAGCGTTACCGGAACCCTGGCTGGGCACCACCGGGCGGGGGGGCCTCCGGGAAGGGTTACCGGATTTTCTTCGAAGGACGGGACAAGTCCGG